>JAVBXM010000209.1 GCA_030824585.1 Phaeospirillum sp.
GGGTTGGGGAGGGGCCTCCCTCTACCCCTTCCGCCTGATCTCATAGGCCTGCAGGTGGGCCAGGGCGGTGCGCAGCAGCGGCGCCGCCACCCCCGCCGCCCGGGCGCGGCGCAGCATGTCGCCGACGATGTGCTCGCCCTCGGTGGGGCCGCCGGCCTCCAGGTCGCGCATCATCGAAGCGGTCATGGCCGAGCCCTTCTGGGTCAGGAAGCTCAGCGCCAGGTCGCGCGCCTCGGGGCGCGGCCCATGTCCGGCCCGCGACGCGACGGCGGCGCATTCCTCGAAGGTCTCGCGCATCAGGGCCTCGCCGTCCCCGGTGGCCATGATGGTGCCGACGCTGGCCCGCATCAGACAGGTCATGCTGGCCAGCGGGGCGAGCAGGACGTACTTCTCCCAGGCTTCCTGCATGACCTCGGTGGAATGGCGGGTCTCGCAATTGGCGCCGGAGAAGGCCTGGGCCAGCGCTTCGGTGCGCGGCGAGGTGCCGCCCGAGCGTTCGCCGAAGGTGATGCGGTGGATGGCGTTCATGTGCAGGATCTCGCCCTCCTTGCCGAGGGTCGAGAAGATGTGGCACAGGCCGCCGATCACCCGTCCGGCGCCGAACGCCGCGTCCAGCGGGCCGTAATGGGCCAGGCCGTTGAGGATGGGCAGGACGGTGGAATCGGGGCCGACCGCCGGAGCGATGGCCTTGATGGATTCGTCCAGGTCGTAGGCCTTGCACGACAGCAGCACCACGTCCCAGTGGCCCGACAGGGTGTCGGCGGTGACGGTCCTGACCTTGAGCTTGGCGTCGCCGTGGGGGCTCTGGATACGCAGGCCGTTGTCGGCCAGCAGGGCGGCGCGCTTGGGCCGCACCAGGAAGGTCACGTCCGCGCCCCCCTCGGCCAGCCTGCCGCCGAAATAACCGCCGGTCGCTCCGGCGCCCAGAATCAGGATGCGCATCTCTCTTCTCCGGTATTACCACTTCCGGAAAGGCTAGCCGAAGCCGGGCCGGCGAGCAAATCCTGCGAAGCCCCCCTCCGATGAGTTCGATTCAACCGAGGGGGATGGATGGTCACCAGAGTGCCGGGACGGGCATCAGCAGGCCTTTTGCCGTCCAAGGTCCTTCAGCGCCTCGAGGCGGGCTTCGCCGGTGGCTTCGGCCTCGTCGCCTTCCCAGGTGTTGCCGATGCCGAAATCGATCAGGAAACCGACCACGTGGGCACCGTTGGTGTCCTTCCGGGTTTTTCTGATGTCGGCCAGGAATTCTTCCGTCTTTGCCGTCTCGATCTTGATATCGCGACAGTCGAAGGCCGTCTTTTCGGTTTCCGACAGGGGAGTCTGGCGCCCAAAGCGCTGGGTGGCGCAGCCGGCCAGGATGAGGCAGGTGCAAAATACGATGATTGGGCGCATTGGTGCCTCCGGGGGCGGATGAATCGTGGTCGTGGCCGAGGGTATCCCGCCCGCTTTCGCTGTCAAGATCGATTGGTTTCGACGGACGGGCCCGCCAACGAAAAAGCCCCTCCCGCGGGGGGAGGGGCTTTCCGTCCGGTTCTTGAAGGGACGGCGCTACTCCGCCGCAGCCTTATCGGCGGGCGGCGGCGTGACGTCGGGCAGGCCGGCGAAGCGGCGCAGCATGGCGAAGCGGCGGCGCAGTTGGGTTTCGGCACTTTCCACCAGCTTGCGGTACCGCTCGGGATCGGCGCGCTCCACCATCTGGAAGCGGGCCTCGCCCTTCATGAAGTCGTACAGCTTGCCGTTGGGCTCCTTGCTGTCCAGGGTCAGCGGGCTCTCGCCGCTGCCCATCTTGCGCGGGTCCCAGCGGTAGAGCGGCCAGTAGCCGGCTTCCACCGCCATCTTCTGCTGGTCGAGGCCGTGGGCCAGGTCGTAGCCGTGGGCGATGCAGTGGGAATAGGCGACGATCAGCGAGACGCCGGGATAGCTGACGGCGTCCTGGAAGGCGCGCATGGTCTGCACGTCCTTGGAGCCGAAGGCCACGTTGGCGACGTAGACGTCCTCGTAGGCCATGGCCATCATGCCCAGGTCCTTCTTGGGCAAGGTCTTGCCGGCGATGGCGAACTTGGCCGAGGCGCCGATGGGGGTCGCCTTGGATTGCTGGCCGCCGGTGTTGGAATAGACCTCGGTGTCCATGACCAGGATGTTGACGTTCTTGCCCGAGGCGAAGACGTGGTCCAGGCCGCCGTAGCCGATGTCGTAGGCCCAGCCGTCGCCGCCGACGATCCACACCACCTTTTCCACCAGGTAGTCGGCCACCTGCTCGAGCTGGCGGGCTTCCGCCGTCTTGAGGCCGGCCAGCACCGTCCTGAGGTCGAGGATGCGGCCGCGCTGGACGGCGATCTCCACCTCGGTGGCCTGGGGGGCGTGGGCGATCTCGTTGGCGAGCTTCTCCGGCACCTGGCCGGTGGCGGTGAGCGCCGCCAGCAGCAGCCGGGCGTGGTTCTTGTGCTGGTCCACCGCCAGACGGAAGCCGAAGCCGAACTCGGCGTTGTCCTCGAACAGCGAGTTGGCCCAGGCCGGGCCGCGGCCCTCGGCGTTCTGGGTATAGGGCGTGGTGGGCAGGTTGCCGCCGTAGATGGACGAGCAGCCGGTGGCGTTGGCGATCATCAGGCGGTCGCCCCACAATTGGGTCATCAGCTTGATGTAGGGAGTCTCGCCGCAGCCCAGGCAGGCGCCCGAGAACTCGAACAAGGGCTGCAGCAACTGGGCGGTCTTCACCGTCGGCGTGCCCAGCTTCTCCTTGTTCACTTCCGGCAAATCGACAAAGAACGCCCAGTTCCTCTTCTCGGTCTCCAGGATCGGGTCCTTGGGCTCCATGCGCAGCGCGATGCGGTTGGGGTCCTTCTTGTCCTTGCCGGGGCAGACCTTGACGCACAGCGTGCAGCCGGTGCAGTCCTCGGGGGCCACCTGGATGATGTAGGCATCACCCTTGAACTCGTTGCCGCGATAATCCATGCGCTTGAACGCGGCGGGGGCGGCCGCCATGTCGGCGGGCGAGGCCACCTTGGCGCGGATGGCGGCGTGCGGGCAGACCAGGGCGCACTTGTTGCACTGGATGCACGGGCCTTCATCCCACACCGGAATCTCGGCGGCGATGTTGCGGCGCTCGAAGCGCGCCGTGCCGGTCGGCCACACGCCGTCCACCGGGAAGGCGGAGACCGGCAGGCGGTCGCCGTGGTTGGACAGCATCAGGGCCGAGACGCGCTTGACGAAGTCGGGCGAGTCCTCGGGCACGATGGGCGGCAGCGAGCGGTTCGAGGTGGCCTCGGACGGGATGGCCACCTCGTGCATGTGGTGCAGGGTTTCGTCCACCGCCTCGAAGTTCTTGGCCACCAGCTTTTCCGACTTGCGGCCGTAGGTCTTCTCGATGGCCTTCTTGATGTGGCCGATGGCCTCGTCCCTGGGCAGCACGCCCGACAGCGCGAAGAAGCAGGTCTGCATGATGGTGTTGATGCGGTTGCCCATGCCGGTGGCCAGGGCCACCTTGCGGGCATCGATCACGTGGACCTTGAGCTGCTTGTCGATGATCTCTTGCTGTACCTCGCGCGGCAGGTGGTTCCACACCTCGTCGGCGGGATGGGGCGAGTTCAGCAAGAAGGTGGCGCCCTTGGCGGCGTAGCGTAGCACCTCGTACTTGTCGAGGAAGACGAAGTGGTGGCAGGCGACGAAATCGGCCTCGTCCAGCAGATAGGCGGACTGGATCGGCTCGGGGCTGAACCGCAGGTGCGAGATGGTGATGGCGCCCGACTTCTTCGAGTCGTAGACGAAATAACCCTGGCCCTCGAAGCCGGCGTTCTCGGCGATGATCTTGATGGAGTTCTTGTTGGCGCCCACCGTGCCGTCGGCGCCCAGGCCGAAGAACACGGCGCGCTTGACCTTGGGCTGGTCCAGCTTGAACGAGGCGTCGGGCTCCAGCGACAGATGGGTGACGTCGTCGGTGATGCCGACGGTGAAGTGGCGCTTCGGCTTGGGTCTGGCGAGTTCGTCGAATACCGCCTTGGCCATGCCCGGGGTGAATTCCTTCGACGCCAGGCCGTAGCGGCCGCCGATGATCAGCGGGTCGGCGGCGGTGGCGCGGTTGCCCGCCGCCCTGGCTTCGGCCAGGGCCGCCAGCACGTCGAGATAGAGCGGCTCGCCGATGGCGCCCGGCTCCTTGCAGCGGTCCATCACGGCGATGGCGCGCACGCTGGGGGGCAGGGCGGAAATGAAGGCGTCGATGGAGAAGGGACGATAGAGGCGAACCTTCAGCACGCCGACCTTCTCGCCCCTGGCGGCCAGGGCGGCGGCGGTCTCGTGCACCGTCTCGGCGCCCGAGCCCATGATGATGATCACCCGCTCGGCCTCGGGATGGCCGCAATAGTCGAACAGCTTGTAGGCGCGGCCCGTCAGCTTGGCGTAGCGGTCCATCTCCTGCTGCACGATGCCGGAGCAGGACTCGTACCAGGGATTGCGGGCTTCCTGCATCTGGAAGAAGGTGTCGGGGTTCTGGGCGGTACCGCGCAGGGACGGATGGTCGGGCGACAGCGCCCGGGCGCGGTGCGCCGCGATGCCGTCGGCGTCCAGCAGGGCCAGCAGGTCCTCGTCGTTCAGCTCCTCGATCTTGGTGACCTCGTGCGAGGTGCGGAAGCCGTCGAAGAAGTGCAGGAACGGCACCCGGGCCTTCAGCGTCGCGGAATGGGCGATGGCCGCCATGTCGTGGGCTTCCTGGCCCGAGCCGGAGGCCAGCATGCCAAAGCCGGTCTGGCGGCAGGCCATCACGTCGGAATGGTCGCCGAAGATGGACAGGCCGTGGGTGGCCACGGTGCGCGCCGTGACGTGCATGCAAAAGCTCGTCAGCTCGCCGGCGATCTTGTACATGTTGGGGATCATCAGCAGCAGGCCCTGGCTGGCCGTGAAGGTGGTCGCCAGCGACCCGGCCTGCAGCGCGCCGTGCACCGCGCCGGCGGCGCCGCCCTCGTGCTGCATCTCGGCCACGTCGGGGATCACGCCCCAGATATTCTTGCGCCCTTCCGAGGCCCACTGGTCGGCCAGCTCGCCCATGGTGGAAGACGGCGTGATCGGATAGATCGCCGCCACCTCGCTGACCCGGTAAGCCACTGAAGCGCAAGCCTCGTTGCCGTCGACCGTGATCAAAGCCCTGTCTGCCATGTCTTTCCCACTCTCTAAGTTTATTCGCCCGCTTTGGGCCTTGGAAAACGGGCGCGATTCGACGCCGCACTCCGTCTCCGGAAGGCTCGGAAGAATAGACGGCGGGTCCGCGGGACCGCAAGTCCCTTACGAATCTCCCCCTCAAAAAGTAATAAAATTATACCGATTGTACCGGGGCTTTCGGTGGCGGTCCGCCGGTGCTAGAAGGTGGGCAACCGATCTCTTGCGCAGAGGGCCCGATGTCCGGGAATCCGTTGCCGCCCTGGCACATCCTGACCGACACCGACATGGTGGCGGCGCTGATGGACGTCATTCCCCACCCCATCTTCTTCAAGGACAGGGAGGGGCGCTATCTCGGCTGCAACAGCCATTTCTGCGAGATGCTGGGGTTCGGCCATGACGAAGTGGTGGGCAAGACCGTCTTCGAGATCGCGCCGTCCAACCTGGCCCAGGTCTATCACGAGGCCGACATCAGACTGATGGAGGCGGGCGGAACCCAGTGCTACGCCTCTTCGGTGAAGTACGGCGACGGCCTGACCCGGCGCGGCGTGTTCTTCAAGTCGGTGTTTCACGACAAGGGCGGAGTGGCCGCCGGGCTGGTCGGCATGTTCTATCCGATGGAGTTCATGCTCCACGTCATCGACATGTAGCATCGCGGGCTAGGCTGCCCGCTGAGTCCCTTGCTTCCGGCGCAGCAGTTCGACGCTGGCCAGCGACCAGATGGGGGTTCCCTGAACCTTGCGGTCGGCGACAATGCGCTCGACCAGGGGCAGGGGTACATTGCGAATCCATTCCTCAAGCACGGCGGCGCCTCCTTTTGCTGCGGTGCACAATGAATGTATCGCTGTTGGTGGGCCCGATGCCACGCCCGTGAACGCAAGGGCGCCATGCCAGGGACGCATTGGTCATACCAGCGCTCGGCCCCCGGTTGGTCAGGCCATACGTATGTACCGAAAGGTGGTTGCATATCCGGGGGCCAGGCGTGCATAATATCGGATGCGGACCCGGACCTCCTTGAGGCCGGGTATTTTTTTGCCTGGGGAGTTCTGCAATGGCCGAGAACAACAACTCCAATCCTCCGAACAACCAGAATGCTGAGGATCAGCACGACGGCGCGGGGGAGAACGCACAGCAGTCGCTTGACGACCTGACGGTGCTGCAGAACGTCCAGAGCCAGAACATGGGCGATGCGCGACTGAACGTGGCGCGCTCCGTCGATGTCAGCGACACCCAGTTGGGCAACCTCGCCAACGTGCAGCAGGGTTCGACCGGCAATCCGCAGGTGCAGAACCTGGGCGGCATCGCCGGCGGGGCCAATATCGCCATCGACGTGGAGATCGAGGCCGCCAAGGATAATTCCGTGGCGCCCCCCGAGCTGCAGAGCCTGGCCGTCGACATCCAGGAAGAGGCCCCCACCTTCGCGGTGAACACCGGCGGCGCCAAGCCGCTCAACGTGCAGGAACTTCCCGACCTCGCCAAGCCCGACACCGAATTCAGGCAGCAGGACCCGGCCCTCGGCCAGCCGGTCAACCTGGCTCCCCCCGGCGGTTTCTTGGCCAATGCCCAGGCCCAGGAGGCCGCGCCGGCTCCGGCGGCGGCGGACGCGCCCGCCGAGGATAACGGGCCGGAAATCCAGGCGGCGGTCAATCACGCGCCGACGGTTCAGCCCGACGGCCTCGTCACCGTGGATGACGATACCCCGATCAGTGGCTCCATCCATGCCCTCGATCAGGATGGCGACAGCCTGAAGTACACTTTGGTCGGTGCCGATGCCGATGGTCGTCTCGATACCGGTTACGGCTATGTGACGATCGACGGCAATGGGCGGTATACCTTCACGCCCGATGATCGCGCCGACGCCATTGCTGCCGGCGATGACCGGCAGTTGAGCTTCACCGTCAATGTTTCTGACGGCGCGACCTCGACCCCTGCCGTCGTCAATCTGGACCTCAACGGCAGCAATGACGGCCCCGTGGTGTCCGGCTCGGTCGATTTGGGCTCCATCGACGAGGACACGTCGATCACCATGACGGCCGCCGACTGGCAGGCCAAGCTGCTGGGGAATGCCTCGGACGTGGACGGCGATACGCTGTCGGTGTCCCTCACGGGCTTCGAGGTTTCCAATGGCACCGTCGTCCATAACCAGGACGGCACCTATACCTTTACGCCGGGCAAGGACTTCAACGGCACTATCGAGGCGACCTACACGGTTTCCGATGGTCATGGCGGCACCACAACCGGAAGCGCCACGTTGTCCGTTGACGCGGTCAACGACGGCCCGACCACCGCCGAGGTGAGCCTGGCGGCCGGTACCGAGGACAACGCGATCACCATCAAGGCCAGCGATCTGCTGAGCCAGGCGGGCGACGTGGACGGCGACAGCCTGTCGGTGAGCGACCTCAGCGCCACCAACGGCACCATCACCGACAACCACGACGGCACCTACACCTTCACGCCCAACGAGAATTTCCACGGCAACGTCGACCTGTCCTACACCATCAGCGACGGCCAGGGCGGCACCACCGCCGGCACCGCCAGCTTCGACGTGAGCTCGGTCAACGACGGCCCGACCACCGCCGAGGTGAGCCTGACCGGCGGGGCCGAGGACA
>JAVBXM010000245.1 GCA_030824585.1 Phaeospirillum sp.
CGAAGACGCCGGCGGCGGCAGCTCCGGCGGGACAGGCCCGGCCAACGCAGTAGACGGCAAGCCCCCACCCGCCGTCATCACCGGGCTTGCCCCGGTGATCCACGCGGTTCCGCAGGAATACCTCTTGAAACGATGAGAGTGGTGGCGCCACGTGGATGCCCGGAACAGGTCCGGGCACGACAGATGTTAAGGCACCAAGCCTCAGCGGTGCTTTTCCACCAGCTTGATCATGGTATCGAGCGTGATGGAGGCGAAGGTGGCCCGCGCCGTATCCTCGATCTCCATCAGGACCTGGCACAGGCCCTTGCCCTCGGCGGTGTCGTCGCCGTCTTCCCGTTCGCCGTGACGGATGGGGTCGATGGTCTCGAACAACTGGATGATGTCCAAAAGCGTGGTCCGCCGCCGGTTGCCGGAAAAGCGATAGCCGCCGCCGGCGCCGCGCACCGCCTCGACCAGGCCGACCCGGCCCAGCGAGCGCAGCACCTTGGCCAGGTGGTTGGTGCTGATGCCGTACTTCTCGGCGATTTCATTGGCCGACAACTGGCGGTCCTGGCCCGAGGCCAGTTCCAGGATGGCGAACAGGGCGCAGCGCGTGGCTTTCTGGAGCTTCATCAGAGATCCTTCTCGAACTGGATGAAGGGACCGGCCATCATGCCCTGGCTGCGGAAGAAGCTCATGATCAGGGTGTCGTCGCGCGCCAGCATGGTGCGCACCTTGGTGACGCCCGCCTTGCGCAGGCGGTCGTTCAGCGCCTCGAGCAGCGTGTGGCCGACGCCACCCTGCCGGATGTTGTTGCGCACACCGACGGCGAAAATCCAGCCGCAAGGCGGTGAACCGAACTCCCAGGCACGCACTTCACCGATGATGAATCCAAGAACGGTATCACCATCACAGGCCACTAAGAAAAATCGGTACCGTTTTACGGATTTAGGCTGGGTATCATCATCCATATCAGTCGAGCGGTTATTGTAACGCTCGAACAAATCTTCCCAATACTCGGCCTTGGATAGACCAGTATTCTCCGTATCGATGGCAATCACTTGCGGGATGTCTGTCGCCTTTGCGAGGCGGACAGTAGGTTTTCTTTCGGACTGCCGAGCCTGTGGATTTGCCATCGAGACCGCCTTCAGTACTGGTGAAACCGTTCTACTGCAGCATATGGATGATTACAATGCCATTTCTAACTATCCACCTTGAAGTCGTGCAATACGGTCCTTTCTGCCATGCCCCTGCCGATGGCGTAGCGGATATGTGGCGGGTTGGCGGATGTCCTCTCCGGGTGTAGGCTTTTTGAGCCTTGTCAAAGCAAGGCAGCCACGGAAAAAGGTGGGGAGGTCATCAATGCCCGGTGTCAATTCCAACGGCGTCGATGAAGATGCCGTGATCGGAGAGGTGCTGTCGCGGCACCAATCCGATCCCACCCGCCTGATGCAGATTTTGCGCGAAGTCCAGGAACGGATCGACTGGCTGTCGCCCGACACCCTGACCAAGGTGGCCGAGGGCACCAGGCTGCCGCGCGGCCGGGTCGAGGGGGTGGCCGGCTTCTACCACTTCTTCCACACCGAGCCCCTGGGCCGCTACCGCATGCTGTGGAGCGACAACATCACCGACCGCATGGCCGGCAACGCCGATCTGATGGCCCGCATGTGCAAGAAGCTGTGGCTGAAGCCCGGCCGGGTCTCCGAGGACGGGCTGGTCAGCGTCGACACCACGTCGTGCACCGGCCTCGGCGACCAGGGGCCGGCCCTCCTGGTCAACTACCGCCCCGTCACCCGCATGACCCCCGAGCGGGTGGACCGGATCGTCGAACTGATCCGCCACAAGACGCCGGTCGCCGAGTGGCCGGCCGAGTTCTTCAAGGTCGAGGACAACATCCGGCGCAAGGATGCCCTGCTGGGCGCCGACTTCCAGCCCGGCGACGCCCTGAAGGCGCTGAAAAGCCCCCAGGAGGTGCTGGACGCCGTCAAGGAATCCGGCCTGCGCGGACGCGGCGGCGCCGGCTTCTCGACGGGACAGAAATGGGAATTCTGCCGCGCCGCCGTGGGCACCGGCGCCCATCCCGCCCATTACGTGGTGTGCAACGCCGACGAGGGCGAGCCGGGCACCTTCAAGGACCGCGTCCTGCTGTCCTCCTACGCCGACATGGTGTTCGAGGGTATGACCGTGTCGGGCTACGTCATCGGCGCCAGGAAGGGCTTCGTCTACCTGCGCGGCGAGTACCGCTACCTGCTGGAGCCGCTCAACGCGGTGCTGGAGAAGCGCCGTGCCGCCAAGCTGCTGGGCAAGTCCATCCTGGGCCGCACCGGCTTCGACTTCGACATCGAAATTCACCTGGGGGCCGGCGCCTATGTCTGCGGCGAGGAAACCGCCCTGCTGGAAAGCCTGGAGGGCAAGCGCGGCGTGCCGCGCAAGCGCCCGCCCTTCCCCGTCACCTCGGGTTATCTCGGCCAGCCCACCGCCGTCAACAACGTCGAAACCCTGGCCTCGGCGGCACTGATCGCCGCCAAGGGCGCCACCTGGTACAAATCCATCGGCACCCCCAAATCGGCCGGCACCAAGATCCTGTCCATCTCGGGCGATTGCGAGCGGCCCGGCATCTATGAATATCCCTACGGCGTCAAGGTCTCCCAGGTGCTGGCCGATTGCGGCGCGCACGACACCCAGGCCTGCCAGATCGCCGGCGCCTCGGGCCTGTGCGTGGCGCCCAACGAGTTCGGGCGCCGCATCGCCTTCGAGGACATCCCCACCGGCGGTTCGTTCATGGTGTTCGACAACACCCGCGACATGTTCCAGGTGGCCCGCAACTTCGCCCACTTCTTCGTCCATGAAAGCTGCGGCTTCTGCACGCCGTGCCGGGTGGGCACCACGCTTCTGGCCAACGCCATGGACAAGATCGACGGCGGCCATGGCGGCGAGTACGACATCAACGACATCTGGCGGGTCATCCGCACGCTGAAGACCGCCAGCCATTGCGGCCTGGGCCAGACGGCGGGCAATTGCGTCGCCGATACCTTGCAGAAGTTCCGCCCGTCCTACGAGTTGCGGCTCAACGTGCGCGACTTCGAGCCGGCCTTCGACCTCGACAAGGCGCTTTCCAAGATGCGCGAGGTGACCGGGCGCGACGATCCCGGCGCCCATTTCCATATCGCCCACAGGAAGTCCAGGGCCGGCATCGGCACCAAGGCGGGAGACCCGGCATGAGCGATCCCAAGACCTTCTTCCTCGATGAAGAGGAAATCCCCTTCGAGGAAGGCCAGACCATCATCCAGGCGGCGCTGTCGGCGGGCAAGTTCATCCCGCATCTGTGCTACCACCCGGAGTTCAAGCCCCACGGCTCGTGCAAGCTGTGCACGGTGCGCATCGATTCCCGCACGGTGACCACCGAGGACGGCCAGAGCGTCAAGATTCCCGGCCGCGCCGCCGCGTCATGCACCACTCCGGCCCAGGAAGGCCAGCACGTGGAAAGCGAGGTGCCGGAAATCCTCGACCTGCGCCGCACCCTGGTGCAGATGCTGCTGGTCGAGGGCAACCATTACTGTCCGTCGTGCGAAAAGAGCGGCAAGTGCATGCTGCAGGGCCTCGCCTACGACCTCGGCGTGATGGACCCGCACTTCCCGCAATACTTCTCCAAGCGCGAGGTGGACGCCAGCCATCCCGATATCCTGCTGGATTTCAACCGCTGCATCCTGTGCGAGCTGTGTGTCAGGGCCAGCGCCGAGGTGGACAAGAAGAACGTCTTCGCGCTCTCGGGCCGCGGCAACACCAAGCATCTGATCTGCAACAGCGAAAGCGGCAAGCTGGGCGACACCAACATGGCCGCCACCGACAAGGCCGCCGATGTCTGCCCGGTGGGCGTCATCTTGCACAAGCGCCACGGCTTCGAGGTGCCCTACGGCCAGCGCCGCTTCGACATCGCCCCCATCAGCGACAATCCGGTGCAATACGCGCCCGTCAAGGAGCAGGTGTGATGAACGCTCCCCTCCCCAAGCGCAAGCTCAAGGTCGCCACCACCTCGCTGGCCGGCTGTTTCGGCTGTCATATGTCGTTCCTCGACATCGACGAACGCATCCTCGATCTGGTGGAACTGGTGGAGTTCGACCGCTCGCCCATCACCGACATCAAGCATTGCAGCCCCGATTGCGATATCGGCATCATCGAGGGCGGCGTGTGCAATGCCGAGAACGTGCATGTGCTCCACGAATTCCGGAAGAACTGCAAGATCCTGATCGCCATGGGGGCCTGCGCCATCAACGGCGGCCTGCCCGCCCAGCGCAATTCCCTGGACATCCGCGACATCCTGGCCGCCGTCTACGCCCAGCCGGGGCGCGGCGTGCACATTCCCAACGATCCGGAAATCCCGCTGCTGCTGAACGAGGTCCACCCCCTGCACGAGGTGGTGCGCATCGATTACTTCCTGCCCGGCTGCCCGCCCAGCGGCGACGCCATCTGGAAGTTCCTCACCGATCTCTTGGCCGGCCGCACGCCCACCCTGGGCCACGGCCTGATCCATTACGACTGAAGGAAAGCCCGCGATGAGGCACCAATTCGAACTGGAAACCGCCAAGACCCCCGAGGCGCTGAAGCGCATCGTCATCGAGCCCGTGTCCCGCGTCGAGGGCCACGGCAAGGTCACCATCTTGCTGGACGACGACAACCAGGTGCATCAGGTGCGCCTGCACATCGTCGAGTTCCGCGGCTTCGAGAAGTTCATCGAGGGCCGCCCCTATTGGGAAGTGCCGGTTCTGGTCCAGCGCCTGTGCGGCATCTGCCCGGTGTCGCACCATCTGGCCGCCTCCAAGGCCATGGACATGATCGTCAATGGCGGCATCCTGACGCCGACGGCGGAAAAGATTCGCCGCCTGATGCATTACGGCCAGATGCTGCAAAGCCATGCGCTGCACTTCTTCCACCTGTCGTCGCCCGATCTGCTGTTCGGCTTCGATTCCGACGTGGGCAAGCGCAACATCGTGGGCGTCGCCGCCGCCAACCCCGACGTGGCCAAGATGGGCGTGCTGCTGCGGAAATTCGGCCAGGAAGTGATCCGCGTCACCTCGGGCAAGCGCGTCCACGGCACCGGCTCGATCCCCGGCGGCGTCAACAAGTCCCTGACCGCCGAGGAGCGCGATTACCTCCTCAAGGATGCCGACCAGATGATCGCCTGGAGCCGCGACGCGGTGCGCATCATCAAGCAGTTGCACAAGTCCAACCCGGCGCTCTACGACGTGTTCGGCGACGTGCCCACCACCATGGTGAGCCTGGTGGACGAGAAGGGAACCCTGGACTTCTACCACGGGAGTTTGCGCGCCCGGGACAAGGACGGCGAGGTGATCTTCGACCAGGTCAGCTACCAGGGCTACAACACCCTGCTGACCGAGGGCGTCAAGCCCTGGAGCTACATGAAGTTTCCCTACATCACCACGTTGGGCGAGGAGAAGGGCTGGTACAAGGTCGGCCCGCTGGCCCGCGTGCAGAATTGCGACCGCATCCCCACCCCCCAGGCGGAGGAGGAGCGGGCCGAGTTCGTCGCCTATGGCGGGACCAAGCCCATGCACGGCTCGCTGGGCTTTCACTGGGCACGCATGATCGAAATGCTGTGCGCCGCCGAGACCATCAAGGATTTGCTGCTCGATCCCGACATCATGGGGACCGACCTGATGGCCACCGGCCCCAGGCGCGAGGAAGGCATCGGCGTCATCGAGGCGCCGCGCGGCACCCTGTTCCACCACTATCGCGTCAACGAGGACGACGTGGTGACCTATGCCAACCTGATCGTGTCCACCACCAACAACAACACCGCCATGAACGTGGCGGTCAGGGACGTGGCCAAGAACTACCTGAACGGCCACGAGATCACCGAGGGACTGCTCAACCACATCGAGGTGGCCATCCGCTGCTTCGATCCCTGCCTGTCCTGCGCCACCCATGCGCTCGGCAAGATGCCGCTGGAGGTGACGCTGGTGAATGCGCAGGGTCAGGAGATCGACCGCATGACCAAGGACAGCGAGGGGCGGGTCGCGAAGGGGGCGGCGTGACTGCCCCCACCCTGATCTTCGGCTGGGGCAATCCGTCGCGCGGCGACGACGCCCTGGGCCCGGCCCTGCTGGACGCCGTCGAGGCGCTGCTGGATGCCCATCCCCAATGGGGCTCCGTGGACCTGCTGACCGACTTCCAATTGCAGGTGGAGCACGCCCTGGATTTGGAAGGCCGCGACAGGGTGCTGTTCGTCGACGCCTCCGCCGCGTCCGGCGACGCGCCGTTCCGCGCCGGGGCCATCGCTCCGGCCAAGGATTCCTCGTTCACCAGCCATGCCTTGTCGCCCCAGGGCGTCATGCACGTCTATGCCGAGATCAAGGGCAAGGCGCCGCCGCCCTGCACCTTGCTGGCCATCGCCGGCGAGGCGTTCCAACTGGGCGAACCCTTGAGTCCGGCGGCCAAGGCCCATCTGGACGCGGCACTGGCCTGGACACGGGACTGGCTGGCCGCCCGACCCGCCTGAAAGGGTTGGGAAATCCGTTCCCTGCATGGCGGCCCGCTCCATAGAGCGCGGGCTTGCCGGGCGGTAAGGGGCTATTCTTGCGACACTCGCAAACGGGGGTATTCCACCATGTCCGACACCGACCTGATTTCCCGCCTGCAGGGCTTTCCCGCGCCGGCCTGCCGCTGCGCCTCGGTCGCCGAGACCGGGCGGCACGACGGTAATTGCCTGGCTGGCCTGCTGGCCGAGGCGGTGGCCGAGATCGGACGCCTGCGGGCCGAGAACTCCCGCCTGTCCTCCATGACGGTGACCGGCGCGCCGGGCCGCGGCACGGACCGCCAAGTCTGGGTGCGCCTCATGTGCTATTACGGCTCGGACGGCGTGTGGAACAGCGACGACGAGACCGCCGATCCCGCCCCGGTGCTGCTGTCGCCCGGCCTCAAGTCCGAGATTGTCGCGTGGAAGCATTCCCTCGACCGGATCGAGGCGGTGACCCCCGCCCTGACCGAGACCTTCCAGACCCGGGCGCTGAATATCGCCCGGCGGATCAAGGAAGAGATGCCCGGCTGGCGCGTGGTCTACATCGACCGCACCAAGTCGGGCGCCGACATCCGCAACAAGGACTACTTCGAGCACGAAGTGACGCTGTGAGGCACCCGGCGGAGCGCGGGCGCCCCGCCCGCTTTCCCCCCTGGCCGCTTACCCCGCCATGAGGGTGGAACTCCACGCCGACGCGCCACCCAAGCCGGCCTATGGCGCGCAGTGCAACGGCTGCGGCCTGTGCTGCGCCGTGGCGACCTGTCCCCTGGGAATCATCCTGTTCCGCCGCCTGAAAGGCCCCTGCCCCGCCCTGCAATGGCGGGACGGACGCCATGTCTGCGGCGTGCTGGCCGAACCCGGCCGCTTCG
The DNA here is from genome assembly GCA_030824585.1 of Phaeospirillum sp. Taxonomy (GTDB): domain Bacteria; phylum Pseudomonadota; class Alphaproteobacteria; order Rhodospirillales; family Magnetospirillaceae; genus Phaeospirillum. The sequence goes on from JAVBXM010000245.1 coordinate 7,384, forward strand.
CGCCCCTGTTGCCCCGGCGCTGGGCGGCGCGGCTGGTGGCGCGCTGGATCGCCGCCGGCCAGGGCTGCGACTGCCGTAGCGAGGTAGTCTAGCCAGGGGCAGTGCTTTCTCCCCCCGGCAAGCCGAGGGGAGGGGGAAAATGTCAGGCGACGTGAATGTCAATGCCGCTCTAATCGTCGCGGTTCTTCTTGCCACGGCCGGGATTGTCCTGGGCGCCCCGCCCGTCACGGCGGTGCTCGTAGGAATTGCCCGGCCCGTCGCGGCGGTCGCGGTCGCGATAGTCACGATCGCGACGGTCGCGATCACGGTCACGGTCATCGCGGCGATCACGATCGCGTACCTCCCGGTCGCGGTCATCGCGGCGGTCACGGTCGCGCACATCCCGGTCGCGGCGATCACGATCGCGGACATCGCGGTCACGATCGTCACGGCGGTCGCGATCCCGCATGTCGCGATCCCGGTCGCTGCGCGGCGCGGTCTTGTCGATGGTGTCGCGGGCGGCCTGCCCGGCGGCATCGGTGGCGGCATCCTTGAGGACGCCACCCAATCCGCCGCTGTCCGCGGCCGAGACCTGGCTGGCGGCCACACCCAGCATCAAGGGAACAAGCAGGAACCAGGCTTTCATGGATTCCTCCATTTGGTTGACATGACCAAAGCCTAGGACAAATCACCCGATAGGTATAGGAGCTAATCCACAGATGCCACATCGCCCCGGGCGATGGTCAGGGCCTTGATCAGGGCGTGAATCCGCATGCCCGGCACCAGATTGAGCTGCGCCTGGGCCAGGGCGGTGATCTGCACCCACAGGCGGGTAGCGCCGCAGGCCAGGACCACGTCCACCAGGAAGGCATCGGCCGCCGCCACCGACACGACGCTGGCCGGCAGTACGTTGCGGATGCTGACCCGCTCGGGCGCCTCGATGGCGATGGCCACGTCGCGGGCATGGATGCGCACGCGGACCCGGCTGCCCACCGGCAGGTCGGACCGGCTGACGATCAGGGTACCGCCATCGAAGGACAGGCGGCTGACCCCGTACCCGGAATCATGGCTGGCGATGACGGCGGAGATCACGGCGCCCGCCTCATAGCGGCCGGTCAGCGGCCGCAGGCCCGGATCGCCCATCAGGGTTTCCAGCGGTCCCGAGGCGGCGACCTTGCCGCCATCCATCAGCACCAGGGTATCGGCCAGACGCAGAACCTCGTCCATGGAATGGCTGACATAAAGGATCGGGATGGAAAAGCGCCGCGCCAGTTGGGCGATGAAGGGCAGCAATTCGGCCTTGCGCGCCGGATCCAGCGCCGCCAGCGGCTCGTCCATCAGCAGGATGCGCGGGGATGCCAGCAGGGCGCGCCCGATGGCCGCCCGCTGCTTCTCGCCGCCCGACAGCTTGGCGGGGCGGCGGTCCAGAAGATGCTCGATGCCCAGCAACTGGACCACCTTGTCGAAGGATTGGGCCCGCTCCGCCGCCGGCAGCAATCGCAGGCCGAATTCCAGGTTGCCGCGCACCGACAGATGGGGGAACAGGCGGTGCTCCTGGAAGACGTAGCCCAGGCGCCGCGCCTCGGGGGCCAGGTCGATGCCGGCGCGGCCGTCGAACAGGACCCGGCCGTCGACACTGATCACCCCCTGGTCGGGGCGGGACAGACCGGCCACCATGTTGATCACCGAGGTCTTGCCCGAGCCCGAACGGCCGTAAAGCGCCGTCACCCCCGGTCCGGCCGACAACCGGACGTCGAGGTCGAAATCGCCCTGGCGGCGCCGGACGTCCAGTTCAAGCACGACGATCCTACCCCTTCAGCCGGGCCTGGACGCGGCGCGCCAGGAATTCCGAGGCCAGCAGGGCGGCAAAGGCCACCACCACCGAAATGACGCACAGCCGCAGTGCCGCCTCATCACCGCCCGGCACCTGGGTCAGGGCATAAAGGGCGATGGGCAGGGTGCGGGTCTCGCCCGGAATGTTGGACACGAAGGTGATGGTCGCCCCGAATTCCGACAGCGAGCGGGCAAAGGCCAGGATCACCCCGGTCAGCACGCCGGGCAGCATGAGGGGCAGGGTCACCGACCAGAAGGTGCGGATGGGGCCGCTGCCCAGGGTGCGGGCCGCCTGCTCCAATCCCCGGTCGACACCTTCCAGGGCCAGCCGGATGGCGCGGACCATCAAGGGAAAGGCGATCACCGCCGAGGCCACCGCCGCCCCCTTCCAGGTGAAGGCCAGGGTGATGCCGAACCAGTCGTGCAGCCAGGCGCCCACCACGCCGCGCCGCCCCAGCAGCACCAGCAGGCCGTAGCCCACCACCACCGGGGGCAGCACCAGGGGCAGGTGGATGATGCCGTCCACCAGGGTCTTGCCGGGAAAATCCAGGCGGGCCAGGACCCAGGCGCATCCCAATCCGAACGGCAGCGACGCCGCCACCGCCCAGAACGACACCAGCAGAGACAGGCGCAGGGCCTCGATCTCGAGCGGCGTCAGGGTGAACATGGGTTTCTCCGTCCAGAGGCAAAGGGAAACGTCATCCTTCGCCGCGCTCAGGATGACATTTCCTCGCCGCCCGTCAACGGCGGATCGGCAAGGCCTCTAGGGTCAACCGACATTCAAGCGGATAGGCCGTGGAATGGGACACAGATGAACACAGATTCCCGCTACGCGGGACACAGATAAGGGATTTCCCAAATTCATCTGTGTTTATCTGTGTTCATCTGTGTCTGAACTCTCTTCCCGGAAGCTGCTCTACCCCGGAATCAGCCAATTCCCTGAATGTCGATTGGCCTCTAGTCCAGCGGATAGACAAGCCGTTCGGGCATCTCGTGGAAGCCGAAATTGTTCTTGCCCGATCCCTTGACCGTGTACATGGCCCGGTCGGCCAGACGGATCAGCAGCGCGGCGTCGTCGGCGTCGTCGGGGAAGACGGCGATGCCGACGCTGGCCTGGACGCTGGCGTCGTGGCCGTCCAACTCGAAGGGCTCGGCCAGCCGCGCCACCACCTTGGCCGCCACGTTGCCGATCTCGTTGCGACCCTCCACGTCGTGAAGGATCACCGTGAACTCGTCGCCCGACAGCCGCGCCACCGTATCGGACGAGCGCACCGACAGCAGCAGCCGCGCCGCCGCCTCCTGCAGCAGCAGGTCGCCCACCGCGTGGCCGAAGGTATCGTTGACCGACTTGAAGCCGTCCAGGTCGATGAACAGCAGGGCGAAGCGGGTCCGGTCGCGCTTGGCCGCCTTGACCGCCTGCCCCAGCCGGTCAAGGAACAGCGAGCGGTTGGGCAGGCCGGTCAGGGCGTCGAAATTGGCCTGGCGCCAGACCTGCTCCTCGTCCTCCTTGCGGGCGGTGATGTCGCTGAAGATGCCCAGCATGTGGGACACCTCGCCGAAGGCGTCGCGCACCGTGGCGATGGACAGCCACTCGATGAACACCTCGCCGGTGCGGCGCCGGTTCCACACCTCGCCCTGCCACTGGCCGGTATCGAGGATGGAACGCCACATGTCGCGGTAGAAGTCGTTGTCGTGCCGGCCGGACTTCAAGATGTTGGGCTTGCGGCCGATGGCCTCGTCCAGGCTGAACCCGGTGATGCGGGTAAAGGCGGTGTTGACCGCCTCGATGGTGCCGTCGGGGCCGGTGATCATGATGCCTTCGTTGGCGGTCTCCACCACCTTGGCGGCCAGTTGCAGCCTCTCCTCCGAGTTCTTGCGGTCGGTGATGTCGTAGACCCAGGCGAGATTGACCGGCTCGGTCCCGAACAGGGATTCGCGGATGGTCAGCAGCGTCCAGAACGGCGCCCCGTCCGAGCGGCGGAACTGTACCTCGGCGTGGTCGACGCTGCCGTGGCGCTTCATGTAGTTGATCACCGTGGCGCGCTGCTGGTCGTCCACGTAATAGTCGCGGGCCTTCGAGCCGAGCACCTTGAGGCGCGGCACGCCGATCAACTCGCAGAAGGTGTGGTTGGCGAAGACGATCACCCCGTCGCGCTTGCGCGATATGGAAACGCCGATGGGGCTGTCCTCGAGTACGCCGGCCAAACCGACGGGATCGAGTTCAGTCATTGCCACAACCGAGAATCACGTTGACGCATGCTCTCCCCCCTTTTTTGACTCCCCCCGGAGCCTCGGGCGCTCGCCCGATGGGAATGCTCGTCCCGAACCCATTACAATATAGGGCGAGTCGGCCATCAAAGCCTATACGCAATGTTCGCGAGGAAAGGGTGTTTCCTGTTGACCGGACCGGCCGAGGGGGCATAGTCGGAGCCTTCGGCCAACCACACGGAAAGCGACGCATGTTCACCTATGCCCTGGTCGCCCTGGGAAGCGCCATCGGCGGCACGCTGCGCTACTGGTTGGCGGCGGTGATCTCCGAGACGACCGCCGGCACCTTCCCCTGGGGGACCCTGGCGGTCAACGTCAGCGGCTCGGCGGCCATCGGCCTGTTCGCCACCCTGACCGCGGCGGACGGCCGCCTGTATGTTCCCAGCGAATGGCGCACCTTCTTCATGGTGGGTATCTGCGGCGGCTACACCACCTTCTCGTCGTTCAGCCTGCAGACCCTGGCCCTGGCCCAGGACGGCGAATGGCTGGCCGCCGGCATGAACGTCCTGGGATCGGTGGCCCTGTGCCTGCTGGCGGTGTGGCTGGGCCACACGACGGCCCTGGTCTTCAACAAATAGGAGAGCGGCCATGCGCATTCCCAAGGACGCCACCCTGCTGAGAATCTTCATCGGCGAGCAGGCCCGTCACGACGGCAAGCCGCTGTTCGAGGCCATCGTCGTGGAGGCCCGGCACGCCAATCTGGCCGGGGCCACCGTGCTGCGCGGCCCGCTGGGCTTCGGCCATTCGTCCCGGCTGCACAACGCCAAGATTCTCGCCCTGTCCGAGGATCTGCCGGTGGTGGTCGAGATCGTCGACGCCCCCGAAAAGATCGAGGCATTTCTCCCCATCCTGGACGTCATGATGCGCGACAGGGGCCTGATCACCCTGGAGCGGATTCAGGTCCTGCGCTATGGCCCGACTCCGTCCGCATAGACAATCTTCAGCAACATCAGGACGTCACGCCTTGATTCTGAATGATTCCATGGGGTGACTGGACAATTTCGCCAATAGGTATAAGCTGATCGTCTAATGCGTCGGGCCGTGAACCAGCCAAATTGGTGTCGGTGCGGCTCTATTGGGCATCGGGGGATGCGCATGAAGAAAGTCCTGATCGCACTGGGCGCCGTGGTCGTTTTGATCATCGCCGCCCTCGTCGCCCTGCCGGCCCTGATTCCCGCAGAGCGCATCCAGAGCGAGGTGGTCGCCGGCGTGAAGAACGCCACCGGCCGCGACCTGTCCATCCAGGGCAAGGTCTCGGTTTCGGCCTTCCCCTCGCTGTCCGTGCAGGTGGGCAACGTCGCCCTGGCCAATCCGCCCGGCTACACCTCCAAGGACCTGATCCGCCTCGGCGCGGTGGATGTCCGGCTGAAGCTGATGCCGCTGCTGAGCGGCAAGGTCGAGGTGGACAGTTTCGTCCTGGTCGATCCGGTCATCACGTTGGAGACCGACCGCCAGGGCAAGGGCAACTGGGTGTTCGACGGCCCGGCCGCGTCCTCGGACAAGCCGGCCGCCGCCGCTCAGCCCAAACCCGCCGACAAGCCCGCCGCCGCGCCTTCCGCCGGCCTCAACGACATCCGTCTGGGCGACGTGCGCATCACCAACGGCAAGCTGATCCAGATCGACGGCAAGACCGGCGCCAAGCAGGAGGTGAGCGAGATCAACCTCCAGGTGGCGCTGAAAAGCCTGTCCGAGCCGCTGTCGGCCAAGGGCAGCCTGGTGTGGAACACCAAGAAGGTCGAGATCAACCTGGGTGTCGCCAGCCTGAAGGCCCTGATGGACGGCCAGAGCAGCGCGCTCGACGTGGCCGTCATCTCCGAGCCGGTCAAGCTGGGCCTCAAGGGCAACGCCAAGGGCGGCGCCACGCCGGGCGTCGACGGCATGCTCGACCTTTCCGTGCCGTCCATCCGCAATCTGGCCGCCTGGGCGGGTTCGCCCATCACCATGGCCGGCAACGGCCTGGGACCGCTTGCCATCAGCGGCAAGCTGGCCGCCGGGCCGACCCAGATCGCCTTCACCCAGGCCAACATCGCCATCGACGCCATCAAGGCCAAGGGCGACGTGACCGTGGCCACCGGCGGCGCCAAGCCGGTCATCAAGGGCCGCCTGGACGTGGACATGCTGGACGTCAATCCCTACCTGCCGCCGGAAGGCGGGCCGGCCAAGGGCGGCGACGGCAAGTCGGCCCCGGCCGGCGGCGGGGCGCAACCGGCCAAGGCGCAGCAGGGCTGGAGCGACGATCCCATCGACGCTTCGGGCCTCAAGGCCGCCGACGTGGACTTCTCGCTGAGTTGCGCCGGAATCCTGGTCAAGAAGATCAAGGTGGGCAAAAGCGCGCTCAAGCTGGTGATCAAGGACGGCAAGATGACCGCCGACCTCACCGAACTGGCGCTTTACCAGGGCGCCGGCAAGGGTCGCATCGCCCTGGACGGCTCGCAGCCGGGCGCCGGCCTCGACGCCTCGTTCCAGTTGAAGGGCCTGCAGGCCGAACCGTTCCTGACCGATGCCGCCGACAGCGACCGCCTGTCGGGCACCGGCAATTTCGACGTGACCGTGGCGGGACAGGGCAAGACCCAGCGCCAGATCGTCTCGTCGCTGAACGGCAAGGGGGCGCTCACCTTCCTCAACGGCGCCATCAGGGGCATCAACCTGGCCGCCATGGCGCGCAACGTCACCTCCGCCTTCACCGGCGGTCCGGCATCGACCGAGAAAACCGACTTCGCCGAGTTGGGCGGGACCTTCACCATCGCCAAGGGCATCCTGACCAACAACGATCTGGCCCTGAAGTCGCCGCTGCTGCGCGTCGAGGGCAAGGGTACCGTCGACCTGCCCCAGCGTACCGTCAATTACCGCATCGACCCCAAGGTGGTCGCCAGCCTGGAAGGCCAGGGCGGCGGCAATGCGGCGGGCGTCGTCGTGCCGATCCTGGTGACCGGTCCCTGGGACAACATCAGCTACCGCCCCGACCTGGAGGCCCTGCTCAAGCAGAACGTCCAGAACGTGGGCAAGGCGGTGGAAGGCCTGATCCCCGGGGTCGCCGGCGGCAAGTCGTCAGGCTCGTCGGGCTCGTCGCCCGTCGACAAACTGAACCCCATGAAGCTTTTCGGGCGCTGAGGCCCGGTTCCGCCATCACCCAATATATCCACCGGAGATAAAGACGATGAAGTTCCTCCATCTGGCCGCCGCCATCGGCATGACCGCCCTGGTGGGCGCCTGCGCCACCCCCTTCGAGGTGGCCGACGTCAACGAGATCATGGCGGCCCCCGCTCCCACCGCCGGCTCGGCCTTCACCAAGGCCCTGTTCACCGAGTACAAGGCCTATACCAAGCACGAGGCCCTCGACGAGCACGAGTGGGATCATGCCGCCATCTTCGCCCGCAAGGGCCTGAAGGCCGCCACCGGCGCCTCGGTCGATCCCGAAGTGACCGCCGACTGGAGCCTGATGCCCGACCGCGTCAAGGAACTGGACGCCGCCCGCGCCCGTCTGGTCGGCTATTTCGGCAACGGCGCCCGCGACCGCGTGCCGGCCGCCGCCGCCAAGGCCCAGGTGATGTTCGATTGCTGGATCGAGGAGGAGGCCGAGGGCGACACCAATTCCGATTGCCGCGCCGCCTTCCTGAAGGTCGAGCCGGAGTTGCAGGTCAAGGCCGCCGCCCCCGCCGCCCCGAAGATCGTCAAGACCTTCATCGTCTACTTCGACTTCAACAAGTCGGCCCTGACCAAGGAGGCCCTGAAGACCCTCAAGGAAGTGGCCGCCGCGGCCGGCGAGATCAAGCCGTCCAGCATCTACGTCGCCGGTCACACCGACACCGTCGGCAACGGCCGCTATAATGACAAGCTGTCCAGCGCCCGCGCCGCCTCGGTCGAGAAGCAGTTGGCCAAGATGGGCATCAAGTCCATCGACGCCAAGTCGTTCGGCTTCACCAAGCTGGCCGTGCCGACCAAGGCCAACACCAAGGAAGCCAAGAACCGCCGCGTCGAAATCTACTTCGAGAAGTAGGACCGGCCGGCGCTCCGGCGCCAAAAGCCCCCTTCCCGACCGGGAAGGGGGCTTCTTTTTTTGGGATGCCCGCCAAGAGAAAAGGGGCGAAGGAACAGGTCCCTTCGCCCCCTTGCGATCCTTGCGGAAACAGCCTCAGCAGCTGAACAGCACCGGAATGCTGGCATGGGCGAGGATGTGGCGGGTGCCGGCGCCGGCCTTGCCGGTGAACGACAGGGTCTTGCCCACATGGCCGCCGATGACCAGAAGGTCGGCGTCGATGTCGTAGGCGCGCGACAGCAGAGAATCCATGACCCCCAGGCCCTCGGTGTTGACCCGCTCGCCGGTGACCGGCAGGCCGTGGACGCGCAGGTGATCGATGATGTCCACCCGGGGGGTGGTGGTGTCCATGGGCGAGAAGCCGCGCACCGAGGCGACCAGCACCTGCTCGGCACCGTCGATCAGCGGCAGGCAGTCGTGCAGGGCGCGGGCCGCCTGCTTGCCCGAACGCCAGCCGATCACCACATGCTTGCCCAGCGGGCGGGCGGTGTATTCGATCGGAACCACCAGGATGGGGCGGCCGGAATTGAGGATGATCTGCTCGACCATGGTCTCCGGCACATTTTTGCCATAGGCGGCAGGCTGGGAGACGATCACCAGATCGACGTAATGGCTGCAGAACACCGCCTCGCTCAGCAGGTCGGTGTCGGCGCCGTGAACGATCTGCCACCAGCGGGTCTCGAGGCCGGCGGTGGCGGTCTCGAACGCCTTGCGGGCGGCATCGGCCTGGGCCAGCAGGGTATTGCTGGGCTGGCGCGCGACCATGGCGGTGGGGCTGATTTCCTTGCGGGCGAACAGGCCGGTCAGCCGGGCGCCAAAGCGCTTGGCCTGGGCCGCCGCCAGGGCGAGAGTGCCGCTATCGACGTTGTCGCCGTCCAAATGGACGAGAATGTCCTTGATGTTCATTGCCCCCACCCTGTTTGTCCGGTCCGTTGATGTTGCCGGTCAGGATAGTTCACCCCCAGCCGGGGCGCGCGTCAAGCGAAATTGCGCAAATCGGTATTGGAATGCGCAATAACAACCCTCAACTCACGCCCTGTCGGCCATGGCGCGGACCACCCCGTCCGGACCTTGGCAGCCGCATCCTTCCAAGGCCGCCAGCATGTGTTCGGGCACCGGAGCCTCGGCGCGGATGGGCGGCTTGCCGGCGGTGAGCGGCAGGACGATGCTCCGCGAATGCAGCATCAGCCGGTCGCCCGCCAGGGTGCCGGTGCCGCGCCCATAGATGGCGTCGCCCACCAGGGGATGGCCGATGGCGGCGCAATGGGCGCGTATCTGATGGGTGCGGCCGGTGAGCGGCCGGCATTCCAGCCAGGACAGCCGCCCGTCGCTGCCCAGCAGCCGCCATTGGGTGAGCGAGGCCAGTCCGGTACGGTCCGCCTCCATGCGCCAGCCGAATTTCTTTTCCCGCTTCTTCAGGGCGTAGTCGATGACACCTTGGTCCTCGCGCGGCTTGCCCACCACCACCGCCCAATAGGTCTTGTCGGCGAGCCCCTTGGCGAACAGCTCGCCCAGCGCCGCCAGGGCCTTGCCGGTGCGGCCCAGCACCAGACAGCCCGAGGTCTCGCGGTCCAGGCGGTGGGCCAGTTCCGGCCGCCGGTTCAGGCCGTAGCGCAGGGCATCGAGATAGAGCATCAGATGCTCGCCGCCCTTCGGCCCGGCGTGCACGGCCAGCCCAGCGGGCTTGTCGATGATCAGCACGGCCGGGTCGCGGTACAGGACGCGGCCTTGCAGCTCCTCAGGGGTCATGGGTCGGAACTTTCACCGGCAAAGCGGACTGGGGCGACCGGACCAGTATCCACACCGGGCCGGCCACGGTCGAGCCCGGATGCCCCGTCCCGGGGGGAGCCGGCCCCTCCGGAACATGGAATTCCGGGGGGCCGGGAGACCACGGTGCTACTCGGCCGGGACCGGAAGCTCCTCGACGTCCGGCTTGGCGCGGCGCTCGGCGGCGACGAAGGTATAGATCACCGGCAGCACGAACAGGGTGAAGGCCGTGCCGATGGTCATGCCGGCGACGATCACCACGGCGATGGAGAAGCGCGATGCCGCTCCCGCTCCATGGGCGAACAGCAACGGGATCAGGCCGGCGACCATGGCCGCCGTGGTCATCAGGATGGGCCGCAGGCGCAGGCCGGCCGCCACCATCACCGCCTGGGCCCGGTTGAGGCCTTCCGCCTCCTGGCGCTCGCGCGCCACCTCGCAGATCAGGATGCCGTGCTTGGTGATCAGGCCGATCAGGGTGACCAGGCCGACCTGGGTGTAGATGTTCATGCTGGCCACGCCCAGGGCCAGCGGGATCAGGGCGCCGCAGATGGACAGCGGCACCGAGACCATGATCACCAGCGGATCGCGGAAGCTTTCGAACTGAGCAGACAGCACCAGGAAGATGATGATCAGGGCGAAGACGAAGGTCATCGCCAGGGCGTTGCCTTCCTGCACGTATTGCCGCGACTGGCCGGCGTAATCCACCGTGGTGCCCTGGGGCAGCAATTCGGTGGCGATGTTGCGCAGCAGTTCCAGCGCCTGGCCCAGGGTCACGCCGGGCATGGGAAAGGCCTGGATGGTCACCGAGTTCAACTGGTTGAACTGGTTGAGCGACACCGGACGCACCGAGGCCCCCAGGCTGACCAGCGACGACAGCGGCACCGCCGCGCCTGACGACGAGCGCACGTGGTAGCGGCCCAACTGGGCGGGGTCCAGGCGGAACTCGCGCGGGACCTGGGGGATCACCTGATAGGAACGGCCCTGCAGGTTGACCAGATTGACGTAATTGCCGCCGGTCATGGTGCCCAGCGCATCGCCGATCTGCTGCATGGAGATGCCGTAGGCCGCCGCCTTGTCGCGGTCGATGACCACCTGGGTCTGGGGACTTTCAATCTTCAGGTCGGCGTCGATGAAGGCGAACATGCCCGACGCTTGCGCCCGCTTCATCAGCTCGCCCTGAATTTCGTTGAGCTGCTGGTAATCGGCGATGGAGGACAGCACGAACTGCACCGGCAGGCCGTCGACGCCGGGCAGCGGCGGCGGCGGGAACACCGAGGCCTTGACCCCCGACACCTCGTTCAGCGCCTGCTGGACGGCGGCGGTCAGCGTCTTGGCCGAGCGCGAGCGGTCTTCCCACGGGGTGAGCACCGCGCCGCCGAAGCCCTGGCTGATGGCCCCCATGCCGTTGATCAGGAAGGTCTCGTTGGTCTCGGGAAACGCCTTCAGCTTGGCGGCGATCTGGTGCGAGAAGGCTTCCATGAAGTCGGTATTGGCCGAGGCCGGGCCGTTATAGGCGGTGAATACCACGCCCTGGTCCTCTTCCGGCGCCAGCTCGGTGGGCACCGCCAGGAACAGGAAGGGCAACGAGCCCAGGACGATCATGGCGAAGATCAGGGTGGTGGGACGGTCGGCCAGCGAGGCGCCCAGCCATGCCTCGTACTTGGCGCGCACCCGGTCGAAGGTCCGGTCGATCAGGGCGGTCAGCCCCTTCTTGTCGTCCTCGTGCCGCAGGATCTTCGAACACATCATGGGCGACAGGGTGAGCGCGATGACGCCCGACACCACCACCGACCCGGCCAGGGTCAGGGCGAATTCCTTGAACAGCGAACCGGTCAGCCCGCCCATGAAGGCGATGGGGGCGTAAACGGCGGCCAGGGTGATGGTCATGGAGATGACCGGCCCGCTGATCTCGCGCGTGCCCACCAGGGCGGCGCGGAACGGCGGCAGCCCCTCCTCGATATGGCGGTGGACGTTCTCCACCACCACGATGGCGTCGTCCACCACCAGTCCGATGGCCAAGACCATGGCCAGCAGGGTCAGCAGGTTGATGGAAAACCCAAGGCTGAGCAGCAGCACCGCCACGCCGATCAAGGACAGCGGCACGGTGACCACCGGGATCACCACCGAACGCACCGAGCCCATGAAGAAGAAGATCACCACCATGACGATGATGGCGGCTTCCGCGATGGTCTTGGCCACCTCGGTGATGGCGGCGTCGATGAACAGGGTGGAATCATAGGCGATCTTGGCGGTCAGGCCGGGCGGCAACTGGGCCTGCAGGGCCGGCAGGGCCTCTTCGCGCACCTGGCGGATCACCGACAGCGGGTTGGCTTCCGGCGTGGTGTAGATGCCGACGAAGATGGCCCGCTCGTTGCCGGCGAACACGCTCATATCGTCGTTTTCCGGCCCCAGGTCCACATTGGCCACGTCGCCCAGGCGCACCAGCCGCGAGCCGTCGTGCTTGACCACCAATTGGCGGAACTCGTCGACGCTTTTCAGGTCGGTGGAGGCCTGGGTGTTGACCACGTCGTAGGCGCCCTTGGTGGAGCCCGAGGCCGAGGTGAAGTTGTTGCTGGTGAGAGCATTCTTCAGGTCGTCGGGCCCCATGCCGTGCTGGGCCAGCTTTTCCGGGTCCAGCCAGACGCGCATGGAGAACTTCTGGCCGCCGTAGAGCTCGGGATTGGCCACGCCGGGCACGGCGGCCAGCTTGGGCTGCACCACCCGCATGACGTAATCGGTGATCTGCTGCTGGGAGAGCCGGTCCGACGAGAAGGCGAGATAAGCCGAGGCGAAGCTTTGCCCCGTCTCCTTCTTGATAATGGAATCGTTGATACCCTTGGGCAGCAGGCTCTTGACCTCGGCCACCTTGCTCATCACCCCGGTCATGGCGGTTTCCGGGTCATCGTTGAGGCGGATGAACGCCTTGATCTCCGACAATCCCTGGATGGAGCGCGACGTCAGGTAGTTGATGCCCTCGGCCGTCGCCACCGCCTTTTGGATCGGCTGGGTGACGAAGCCCTGGATCATGTCGGCATCGGCGCCGGGGAACGTGGTGGTGATGGTGATGACCGTGTTGGTCATCTCGGGATACTGGCGCACCGGCAGGCTCATCAGGGCACGCAGGCCGATGAACAGGATCAGCAGGCTGACCACGGCGGCCAGGACCGGCCGCTTGATGAAGATGTCGAACATCACCGCACCGCCCCGGCGGCCGCCGTCTTCAGGGGATCGCTGGCCGCCACCTGGACCAGCGAGCCGTGCTCCAGCTTGACCTGGCCCGAGGTCACCACCACGTCGCCGGCGGTGATGCCCGACTTGATGACCACCATGCCGTCCTTGCGGTCACCCACGCTCACCACGGCGCGCTCGGCCTTGGAGATCGTCTTGCCGTCGGCGGCGGGCTCGTCCTTGACCACGAATACCGCGTCGCCGTGCAGGTTGTAGGCCACCGCCGAGGCGGGCACCGTCACCACCGGGGCGCCGGACGGACGCTCGATCTCGATGCGGGCGAACATGCCGGGGCGCAGGCGCCCCTCGGCGTTGGAGAAGCTGGCCCGCACCGAGACCATGCCGGTCTTGGCATCCACCAGCGGCTCGATGGCCGCCACCGAGCCCTCGAACACCACCTCCGGCCAGGCATCGGTGGTCATGCGCACCGATTGGCCGACACCCACCAGGGCCAGATCCTTCTGCGACACGGTGAAGTCGCACAGCATCAGCGACAGGTCCTGCATGTTGACCACCATCTGGCCCGGCTGGACGTACTGGCCCAAATCGACCTTGCGCACGCCAAGACGCCCGTCGAAGGGCGCCGTGATGGTCTTCTTGGCGATCTGGGCCTGCAGGCCGGCCACCTTGGCCTGCTTGACCTTCAGTTCGGCGTCGGTCTTTTCCAGGGCGGCGACGCTGACCGTATCGGAGCGCACCAGCTTGACGTTGCGGTCGTGGTTGGTCCTGGCCAGGGCCAGTTCGGCCTGGGCGCTGCGCAGGTCGCCCATCTCCACGTCGGTGTCGAGCTGGACCAGCACGTTGCCCTTCTTCACCTCCTGGCCGGATTCGAAGGCGATGGACTTGACCAGCCCGGCCATGGAGCCGGAAATGTCGACACCGTTGACCGCCTGCAGCGTGCCCACCGCCGGCACCACGGTGCGCCAGTCGGTCAGCGCCGCCTTGGCGGTGGTCACCGACACCACCGGCTTGGGCATGGTGGCGAAGAACTGCTTGATCATGTGGTTCTTGAAGGCGACGAAGCCGAACACCCCGCCGAACACGATGGCGCTGCCCGCCAGCATGATGATCATCCGTTTGGCTTTCATGGCGTAGGCTCCGTTACTTCAAAAGGTCGAGGGCATGCCGCTTGAGGCGCTCGGCCCCCTCGGCATCGCTGAGGTTGATCCCCATCAGGCGCTGGAAATAGACGCCGTCCATGGCGGTGCAGATCAGCCCGGCCCGTTCCAGGTCGGGGCTGTCGCTCTTGATGCGCTCCATCCAGCGGTCGTACATGGACTGGATGGGGGCGACCAGATCGGGATTGACGGTGACGGCGGCCAGCAAGGCGCCTCCCACCGGATCGAAGGCCGGGCCGTTGGGGTCGAAGCAGGCGTGCACCAGGGTCCTGGCCCAGCGATAGGGCCCTTCCGCCTGATGCTGGTAGTGCTCGCGGTTGAGCTGGTCGCATTGTTCGATCAGCCGCTGGACCATGCCGCGGATCAGGTCGTCCTTGCTCTTGAAATGATAGAGCACCCCGCCCTTGCTGACCCCCGCCACCTTGGCGGCGGCGTCCAGGGTGAGTTTGGTCACGCCCTGGTCGCGAACGATGGTCATGGCGGAATCGATGATGCGCTCGCGCGTGCTCATGCCGTGCAGGCCTTTTTACTGTACCGGCTGGACGGTATAGGAAACTGAACCGACGAGTCCAGTCAGACGGACGCATAGGAGGATTGCGTCTCCGACTATTCCGTTTGGGAATTATGGAAATGGCGGGGTGCGAGGGGAGGAATCCCCTCGCACCGGCCCTACTTCTTCTGCTTGGCCTTGGCGAAAGCGGCGGCGAAGGCTCCGCCATCATCCGAGCTGGCCCCGGGCTTGGAGGCCTGCTGCCGCTGGGGCTGCGGAGCGGGGCGCCGATCATCGCGGCGGGGGGCGTCGTCCCTGCGGGCCGGGACCGGCTGGGCATCCATGCGCATGGACAGCGCGATGCGGTTCCGCTTCATGTCCACTTCCAGCACCTTGACCTTGACCAGATCGCCGGGCTTGACCACCTCGTGGGGGTCCTTGACGAAGCGATCGGCCAGCACCGAGATGTGCACCAGGCCGTCCTGGTGCACGCCGATATCCACGAAGGCGCCGAAATTGGTGACGTTGGTCACCACGCCTTCGAGGATCATGCCGGGGACGAGGTCCTTGAGGGTCTCGACGCCCTCCTTGAACGAGGCGGTCTTGAATTCGGGGCGCGGATCGCGGCCGGGCTTTTCCAGTTCCTTCAGGATGTCCTTCACCGTCGGCTCGCCGAAGCGCTCGTCGGTGAACTCCCTGGGATCGAGGGACCGGATGAAGGAGGCATCGCCGATCAGCGCCTTCACCGGGCGCCCCGTCGCCTTGACGATGCGTTCGACCACCGGATAGGCCTCGGGGTGAACGGCGGAAGCGTCCAGCGGATTGACGCCGCCCAACACGCGGAGAAAGCCCGCCGCCTGCTCGAAAGCCTTGGCGCCCAGGCGCTCCACCTGCTTCAGGGCATCGCGCGAGGCGAAGGGGCCGAAGCGGTCGCGGAACTCCACCACGTTGCGGGCCACGGTGGGGCTCAACCCGGCGACACGGGCGAGCAGCGGGGCGGAGGCGGTGTTGACCTCGACGCCCACGGCGTTCACGCAGTCTTCCACCACCGCATCCAGCGAACGGCCCAGCTTCACCTGGTCCACGTCGTGCTGGTACTGGCCGACGCCGATGGCCTTGGGATCGATCTTGACCAGCTCGGCCAAGGGGTCCTGCAGGCGGCGGGCGATGGACACGGCGCCGCGCAAGCTGACGTCGAGATCGGGGAATTCCTTGGCGGCCAGTTCGGACGCCGAATAGACCGAGGCGCCGGCCTCGCTGACCACCAGCTTCTCCAGCCCCAGTTCGGGGTGGCGCTTCATCAGGTCGATGACCAGCCGGTCGGTCTCGCGCGAGGCGGTGCCGTTGCCGATGGCCACCAGCTTGATGCCGTGCTTGCGCACCAGTTGGCCCAGGGTGGCCAGCGAGCCCTGCCAGTCGTTCCTGGGCTGGTGGGGATAGATGGTGGCGCACCCGACCACCTTGCCGGTGGCGTCGGTCACCGCCACCTTGACGCCGGTGCGGATGCCCGGGTCGAGGCCGATGCAGTTGCGCGCCCCGGCGGGAGCCTGCAGCAGCAGGGCGCGCAGGTTGCGGGCGAAGACGTTGATGGCCTCGGCTTCCGCCGCCTCGCGCAGGCGGCCCATCAGCTCTAACTCCAAATGCAGATGTATCTTGATGCGCCACGCCCAGCGCACCGTCTCGGCCAGCCAGGAATCGGCCGGGCGCTTCAGGTCGCGGACGGAAAAGCGCCGCGCGATACGCGCCTCGAACTCGCCGGGGCCTTGGAAAGCCGCGCCTTCCGGCCGCGCCGCCTCGTCGGGGGTCAGCAGTTTCAGGGCCAGAACGTTTTCGTTGCGCCCCCGGAACAGGGCCAGGGCGCGATGGGACGGGATAGCCTTGATGGCCTCGCGGTAGTCGAAATAGTCGGAGAACTTGGCCCCGGCCTCGGCCTTGCCGTCCGCCACCGTGGAGACCAGCACGCCGCCGTCCCACAGGGCGTCGCGCAGGTTGCCCAGCAGCTCGGCATCCTCGGCGAAGCGCTCCATCAGGATTTGCCGCGCCCCGTCCAGGGCGGCCTTGACGTCGGCCACGCCTTTCTCGGCATCCACATAGGGAGCGGCCGCCGTCTCCGGCACCAGGGAGGGATCGGCCAGCAGGGCGTCGGCCAGGGGCTCGAGACCGGCCTCGCGGGCGATCTGGGCCTTGGTGCGGCGCTTGGGCTTGTAGGGCAGGTACAGGTCTTCCAGGCGCGCCTTGCTGTCGGCCTCGGTGATCTGACCCTGCAATTCGGGGGTCAGCTTGCCCTGCTCCTCGATGGAGCGAAGGATGGCGGCGCGGCGGTCCTCCAGCTCGCGCAGGTAGCCCAGACGCTCCTCCAGATTGCGCAACTGGGTGTCGTCCAGCCCCCCCGTGGCCTCCTTGCGGTAGCGGGCGATGAACGGCACCGTCGCCCCCTCGTCCAGCATCTGCACCGTCGAGGCGACCTGGGAGGCCTGCACGCTCAGTTCGCGGGCAATGCGGTCGGTGATGGCGGCCAAGGTAGCGACGGGAAGAGTGGAGGTCATGCTCACTCGCGTTCAGTGACGACGGGAAGATGGGGTTTAGCCAAATTTCCAACCGCTGTCACGGCTGGAGATGCCCGGCAACCCTTGCGGGCCAAAAGACGGGCCGGGGATATTCTTTAAGGGATTAGGGTGATGGATCATGACGCCGGGATGAACAAGTGTGATAAGAAAAAGCAAGTTGTTTCAAGCCTTTGACATAGGCCGAGAGCTTTATTATCTCTTTAAGGCCGCGACGTGGCGTCTGTGGAGGAGGCCCCGATGTTCCTGTGGAACATGTCCTTGGAAACCGGCAACGACGAGGTGGACCTCGGCCGCAAGCGCATGCTCGGAGCCATGGCCGACTTCTTCCAGAGCATGGACGACCCCGGCCTTAACCAGCACATGCTGGCCGCCCGGACCGGGGCCATCTTCAACGCCATGAAGGCGGCCTTCGCCGCTGAGGACGCCTTCCTCAAGAGCCAGGACGGCGAAGCCTGCGAAAAGCACCGGATGACCCATGCTGCGCTGTCGGCGGCCTTCATCGAGCTGTGCCGCAAGCTGATCCCCAAGATCAGGACCCATAAGCAGGCACAGCAATGCTGCCTGGAAATCTACCAGATGGTGGACGAAACCCTGTTCCACCACATCACCAAGGAAGTGGCGGTCTATCGCGGCCTGGAGCGGGTCTCCGTCAAGAAGGCAGGGTAGACTCGGCTTCCATGTCGGCTTCGATCATGGCCTTGATCCGGGCTTCCATCTCGGCCTCGAGCCTGGCCTCGGCATCGGCGGCGCCGTCAGGTTCGGCCGGCGGTGCGACCCGCTCCTCGGCCCGAGGGGCGGCCTTCGCCTCGAAGGCCTGCTCGGAAGGCTCGGGCACCTCCAGACGGAAATGCCCGTTCATCATCCGCCCCACCTCGTCCAGCGACAGGTGCTGATGGAACCGGCAACCGGCCAGCCCGCCGCCGGCCCACATCACCGTGGCGGGCATGACCGAATGCTCGTCGGAAATGACGATGTCACGGGGAACGGGCAACAGCGCCGCCATGGCGGCATCGGCTTCGTGGAAACGCAGTTTGGCGCCGCCGCAGGACACGTCGACCAGAACGACCCGGCTCTCCCGTCCGGCAAGGACGCAGATACACTCCGCGCCGCTGCGCTGCCGGGGAAACTCGCGCCGATTCTCTTCCTCCGCTTCGCCATTCGCTTCCAAGGCTTTGCTCCGTAACGCGCCGTTGTCGGTACGTTACGCTACAAAGCAAATATTTAACATTCCCGAAAGTTGAACCTCCGGTTTCACCTGGCCATAAGGCCAGTCGGCCAAGCTTCATCCGGGAAGCGGGGTTTGGACGGCCCGGTCAGGCGGAGGGCGCGGCGGACGGCGCTTTTCCGGGCGAGGCCAGCGGGGCCAGTTCCAGCCGGAAATGGCCGGTCATCATCCGCACCACGTCGTCCAGCGACAGATGCTGATAGAAGCGGCAGCCGGCCAACCCGCCGGAAGCCCACATGACCGTCGCATGCATCTTGGCGAACTGGTCGATGATGATCATGTCGCGCGGCAACGGCGCCAGGGCGGCCATGGCCGCCTCGGCCCGGTCGAAGCGCAGCTTGAAGCCGCCGCGCGAGGCATCCAGCAGGGTCGCCCGGCTTTCCAGCCTGTCGAGGACGAAGGTGCACTCGGCCCCCGAACGCTGCCGGGGAAACTGACGCTTGTTGTCGCCGGCTATGCCACTGTCCAGTGCCATGGCCTCCCTCCCATGCCATATCTCATAGAGATACAATATGGCTCATGGATTAAGAAGATTCCATAGCCCAGAATAAAAAGAGCCCCGCCCCCTTCCTGAGAAGGGAGCGGGGCCCTTTTTTCCAGAACCTTAGAACTTGATGATCAGCGAGGTTTCGCCCAGCAGCCAGACCTTGTCCATGGGCAGACCGGCCGGCGAGGAATTGGCGTTGACGTTCTGCTTGTAGCCACGGCCAGCCTTGGCGGCACCGAAAGCGGCGGAGAGCAGGACGTTGTCGCTGATGGTCCACTCGGCGGCGACGTCGATTTCGCGGGCCAGGTCGTTGGAGGTGACGGCGGTGCCCAACTGCGACTTGGCGTCGTACTGGTAGTTGAAGGCCAGCACGCTCAGCTTGAGATCGTCACGCGGATTCACGGTGAAGGTCAGCTGATGGATGTTCACGTTCGAGTTGGAGATCACGTAATTGCCGACGATCTCGCCGATGAACCAGGTGCCGAAGCCACGGGTGATGGCGTTGTAGAAGAAGGGATCATAGGCCTCCTTCTTGTCGTCGTTGGGGTTCTTGTCGCCCGAGAAGTGGGCATAGCGATAGGACAGCTTGGGCGTCCACAGCACGTCGGACAACTGATAGCCCGGCTCGATGTAGTAGGCGTTGGCGTCCACCTTGGCGTTGTGGGTGTTGTTGGTTTCCTTCACCGCGTTGCCGTACAGCGAGAAGTCCGGCAGGAACGGCAGCGGATTGCCGCCGACGTGGAACGAGAACACGGTCATGCCGTCACGGGCCGACGACAGGGTGTTGGTGACCGTCGAGTTGGCGATGCCGTTGTTGAAGCCGTAGACGCCACGGCTGTCGGCGGAGGCCACCCGGAAGACGGTCGCGCCGCCGTACCACTTGCGGTCGGCGTAGTTGGCGGCGCCATCCTTGGCGGCCTTGCCTTCCTCGGCGTCGGCGTTGCCGAACAGTTCGATATTGCCGCCGACCACCGAGGTCTGGGCGTTCTCGTACATGCTGGGCAGCATGACGGTGTTGGAGGCGTTGTTCTTCAGATAGAACACGTCGCCGCGCACCGAGCCGGAGGAGAACTTGGCGACGCCGGTCTGGGCGAAGGCGGTCCGGGACTGGGTCCAGAACATGCCGCGCTTGCCGATGTTGTTGGTGCCGTTGCTGATCAGGAAGCCGTCGGCGACGCGGAAGCTCTGGCGGCCGCCCGACAGGTCCAGGCCGTTCTCGTCGAGGCCCAGGCCGACCAGGGTCTTGCCCGACTTCCAGCCGCCGTAAAGGTTCTCCAGCTCGACCATCCAGGGGTGGCCGTAGGTGGTGGAGATCAGCGAGGGCTCGCCCGAACCGCCGGTCATGGTGAACTGGCCGCTGACGTCGCCGTAGAACGTGCCGTAATTCTCGGTCTCGTAGGAAGCCTTCAATTCCGGATGCAAGAAGGTCTCGGTCCAGTTGCCGTGGCCGGTGATCCGCTTGCCGGGAACGCCGCCGTTGTTGGTCCAGGAGCCGGCGCCGAACTGGGCACCCGGGCTGGTGAACAGGGTGACACCGCCGGTAAAGGCGCCGTCAATCTTCAGGCCGCCCTGGTCATACAGCGAGAAATCGGCGGAAGCCGGCGTCGCCGCCAGGCCCAGAACCGCCGAAAGGATCGCGCCCGAAATCAGAGACCGGCTGCGAAGATCGTGTCCAAACATCTTTGACCCCCTTGATGAACTGTCAGAGTTGCCGGGAACAAAGCAACCCACATGCCAAACCGTGTAAGCCCGAATTCCCTGGCCTTCGCGCATTGCCGCGCCGGCCGGCTGCTAAATTCGTAAGCAGGTTCGTCATACATGAGTGATTATTAGGCAGGCAACTCTAATTCGAACCGCCACCGCCCAAGGGATGTGCAATGCGCGGCACCGTTGCCAAAAAGCAACGCATGTCAGGTTTGCGACAGAAAAAAGAAAGCCGCCGCCCGGCCGAGCCGGGCGGCGGCTTGGCGGAGCCCAGGGCTCAACCGACGTGGGTGTGGTTCTCCACGTAGACGTGGGTGTCGCCGTTGGAATACTGGGTATAGCTGTCGTGCTGGCCGTTCACCGTCAGCTCGGTGGTGCCGGTGGCCTGCCACCCGCTGTCCGCCAGGGTGACGTTGCTGCCGCCGATCACCACCAGGGCGTTGGCGGTGCCGGTGACGGCATTGGTGCCGTTCAGCATGGATTGCAGGTGGGCCAGGTCGAGAACGGCGTTGGCGTTGCCGGCATGGCTGAGGTCCAGGACGTCGAAGTTCTGCAGCGCGTTAGTCCACAGGGCCGACAGGTCGAAGCACTGGCCGTTGATGTTCTCCCATTGCAACGTGTTGCCGCCGCCCGAACCGCCGTCCAGGAAGTCAAAGTTCAGATCGGTGACGCCGACCGTGTTGTAGCTGCCGTGGCCCACATAGACGTCGTGGCCGCCGTTCAGGTGCACCACCTCGTTGCTGCCATAGCCGATCACGTAATCACCGGCGCCGACGGTGCCGTTGGACGAACCGCTGTAGTAGCCGTTGTTGTTGACGTAGGTGGCGGCATGGGCGGTCACCGTCAGGTTGTTGCCGGTGACGGTGGGGTCCCAGATCCAGCCCGAGCCGCTGTCGATGCCGTGGATAAGGTCGAACGAGCCCTCCAGGCTGCTCCATGACAGCAACGTCGCCGACGGCGAGCCGGAAACGGTGCCGTGGGTGTAGAGATCCAGGGTGCCGTCCAGGGTCAGGATGCCGTTGACGTTCAGGCGGTCGAAACCGCCGTTCCAGAAATCCATGACCAGATGGGCATCGTCCCCCATGGTCAGGCTGCCCATCACCGTCAGGGTCCCGGTGGACGAGGAATCGCCGGGATTGATGTAGCCGTGGTTGACCATGTCGGCATCGGCGACGTTGATGCCGCCGCTGCCGGCGATCTTGCCGTGATTGTCGAAATGGGCGTGGGACAGCGAGCCGGTATCGCTGACCGTCAGCGAGTTGCCGCCGCTCAGCGTCAGGGTGGCGTAGTTGTCGAAGGTCCCCACGCTGAGATTCAGGTCGTGACGAACCTCGACCGTCCCGTAATTGGTGAAGGAGGTCGCCCCGATGGTGTCGGCAGAGGAGTTGAAACCACCAACATCGATGCTGCCGTGGTTGGTCAGCGCATTGTGGACGATCAGCTGGGCCGCGTAGGGATCGGCACTGCCGCTCATGACAATCTCGCCCCGGTTGTCGAAGGCGTGTTGGAAGACAAGGCTGGCATCGCCGCCATTGGCATTGACGAGCAGCAGGGTGGCCGCGGCGTTCTCGAAGGCGGCGCCGATCCAGTTCGAACTGGCGTTCACCCAGAGCGAGCCGTTGTTCATCTGCACGCTGCCGGTTCCGCTCAGGGTGGCGCCGCTCAGAGTGGCGCCGTTGTTGAGAACAACCGTGTTGCCGCCCAGGCCGACGCTTCCCGACAGGGTGGTGACGCCGTTGGCCACCACGGTACCGCCGCCGGCCAGCATGGCGCCGGAGACGAGGTTGAGACCGCCGAAATCGGTCAGGATGGCGTCGTTGGCCAGCGACAGAACCGCTCCACCGCCGATGTCCAGCCGCGAGGCTGCGTCCAGCTCGCCGGCCACGCCCAGGGCAAGGGTGCCGCCGCTCAGGGTGAGGGTCGAATTGGTCAGCAGCAGGCCGCCGACCGCATCGCTGCCGGACAGGTGGCTCACCGTGGCGGTGCCGATCTGCACCAGGGCGCCGGGATCGGTAAGGGCTCCGCTGTCCCAATTGCCGACCGCCCCGCCCGCCCAGCTCCGGGCATGGTCGTAGACCGCCACCCGCGACGTGCCGGTGCTGGTATTGGTGCCGTCCGAGGCGGAAAAGCCGAAGCTGTCCCAGCCGGTATAGCCGGCGGCGCCCGCGTAATGGTAGGTGCCGCCGGAATCGACCGTCACCGTGCCGTGGAGCGGATTGCTCGTCTTGGCGAAGGTCAGCGTACCGCCCTCGGGATCGCTGGCCATCAGCATACCGTTGTAGACGGCCCCCGCCACCGAACTGCCGATGTCGCCCATGTCGACTTCCGGCGCCAGGTTGCCGGTCCCCGACATGGTGACGCCGATGGTCCCCGACGCGGTCAGCGAGCCGCCGGTCGTCGTATCCCACACGCTGAAGGTGATGGCGTCGGCGCCGGTCCACAGGGGCTCGGCGCTATAGGTCGCGCCCGACAGCGCCGCGTTGATGCGGTCCAGCGTACCGGTGAAGACGAGGTGCGACGAGCCGTTGACGGTGCTCGACGCGAAGGTGATGCCGCCCAGGGTCCGCAGCGAGACGGCACCGTGCCCGACCACCATGTCGACGGTGAACTGGTCGCCGCCGATGGCTCCCACGTCGTCGGCCACATGGATGTTCAGGGCATGGGTGCCGTTCTCGGCCACGCTGAAGTTGGACAGGCCGGTCAGGGTCGGCTCGTCGCGCACCGAGCGTACCCCGATGGCCACCGTGCCGTAGGTCAGATTGCCGCTGCCGTCGTTGATGGCGACCACGAAATAGTCGGAGCCGAAGTAGTTGGCGTCCGGAGTGTAGCTGTAGCCGCTGGCTCCGGCGCTCAGCGAGCCGCCGGTGAGGAACACCGATCCCGCCGACAGGGTGGTGGTGCCCAGCACCGTGGTTCCGGCCAGGGACAGGGTGCCGTGATGCGGCCCCTGGGCGATGGTGGCCCAGGTGGGCTGGGTCGGATTGGCGTGGTTCACGTCGAACAGCCCGGCCCGCAGCTCCGTATCCTCGCGGGTGGTGACCACGTCGTCGAAGAGTGCCGCCTTGGCCCCGGTCAGGCTGACCGAGGTGGCGGTTCCGGCACCGGTGCCGGTGCTGTCGGGCGTCACGCCGGCAGAGGTGGTTTCCAGCCGCCAGTTGCCCGCCAGATGGTCTTCCCCGCCACTCAGGCGGAAGCCCTGGTACGAGACGATCTCGCTGCCCGACCGCGCCACGTCCCACACCCGGACGTCGGACAGCAGGCCGTCGTAGAAGGCTCCGCCGGCATTCCCGTAACTGCCGATATCGAACGAACTGATGCTGCCCAGGCGGCTGCCGACAAAGGCCGACGACGAAACGATGGCCTGGCCGTTGACGTAGAGTGTCGCCACATCGTTATGCACCGTCACCGCCACATGGCTCCACACGCCGAAGCTGGCGGCCGGCCCCAGAAGGGTCAGGCCGGCGGACGGCGTATTGGACCCGGCGTCGCCCACCATGGAGAAGACCAACTGGCCGCCGGCGATCTCCAGGTTGAACAGGTTGACGGTGCTGCCGCCCAGCAGCGAGGTGGCCGACAGGATGGACTGGTGGGCCGAGGCGTTGGCATCGGGACGGATCCACGTCTCGACGGTGAAGTCGCCGTCGAAGTCCAGCCTCGAGGTATCAGCCACGTGGACGTGGCTGGAGGCGCCGTTGAAATCGGCCACCTTGCCGCTGGTGTTGACGTAGACCGCCGTCTCGGCGGCGCTCATGGTCCAGTCGGCCAGCAGGTTGCCGGCCGCCACCGCCGCCGCGCCCTGCGTCTTCGCGGCAAGGACCTGGGTGGAATCCAGCGCGGTGTTCCACACCGCCACGTCGGAGAGCTGGCCGCCGAAGACGTTGGTCGCCGGGGAAGACACCAGCCCGCCGACCGTGGCTCCGCTGAGCGGCGACGACATCAGGATGTTGAAGTTGTTCGAGGCCGCGCCGGTCCCCGAGGCGGCTCCGTCAACATAGAAGGCCACCTGTCCGGCGCCGTCGTAGCTCACCGCCACATGATGCCAGTTTCCGTCGTTCACCGTGGCGATCGAAGTCATGGGGTCGACGAACGGCCCGGCAAGGACCACTTGGCCGTTCTCGATATAGAACTCGGCGGCGCCCTGAGCCGCGTTGACGTCGCCGATCCCCAGAATCTCCTGGCGACCGGCACCGCTGGTCCGCACCCAGGCGCCGTAGGTAAAGGCCCCGGTTCCGGTGACCAGGGTGGCGGCATTGGCCGCCACCAGTCCCTGGCTGCCTACCGCCAGCGCCGCATGGCCGCCGAACGTCGAGAGCGAGGTTCCCATTCCCATGACCAGGCCATGGCTGCCGGCCATGTCGGCGACGGTCGAGACCAGCGCCAGATTGCTGTTGTGGCCCGAGGTATCCAGCACCATGCCGGTGGTGGAATTGGAGGCGGTGTGGACCCGGTCCATGCTCCACTCGGCGATCAGGTGATCGGTCGAGACGGATTCCGTCCGGTGCCAGTTGTTCCATATCTCGGCGGCCGTCCGGACATCGTCGAACAGACGCACCTCGTCCAGCTGGCCCACATAGCTGCCGCCGCTGGCGGGCGTGCCGCCCACATAGAGGTTCAGGTTGGCGTTGTCGGTGTAATCCGAGCCGGCCACCGCGCTCTGGACCGCCATGCCGTCGCGGTACAGGGTCAAGGTGTTGGTGGTGGCGTCGTAGGTTCCCGCCCAGTGATGCCAGGCCCCGGTATCGGCGGCCGCATTATAGGTCACCGCCGTGCCGCCGCCGCTGCCGTCGAGCGAGAAGCGGAGATGGCCGGTGGCATCGAAGCCGACGAACAGGTTCTGCCCCACTCCGCCGCTGCCCTCGCTGAGGAGCGTCTGCGCCGTGGGGGTGATCTGGGCCGCCTTGTTGGCCCAGAACTCCCAACTGAACGACTTGTTGGCCAAATTGACCGGATTGGCCACGGCGTAGTGGTCGCCGCCGAACTGCAGCGAGCCGCCGGCCGCGCCCGAGCCCATGAACTCCACCGGGCTTTCGGTGCGGATGGACAGCATCTTGGTGGTGGTGTTGCCGTCGCTCCCGGTGGCGACCACGTTGAAGCTGTCGATGCCGTGCCAGCCCGAGTTGGGCGTATAGGTGAAGGTGCCGTCGGCATTCACCGCCAGGGTGCCGTGGTTGGGGGCCGTGCCCAGCGCCCAGGTGACGTCGCCGTTGGCGCTGGTCGGCGCCATGGCGTCCAGCGTGCCATGATAGGGCGAGCCGACAATGGCCGAAAGGACGTCGTCGTAGATGGGCGCGTCGTTGTGAACGATGGTCACCGCGCTGCCGACCACGGTCCCGTCGTGGTTGGCCGCGGTGGCGTCCTGCACTATGCCGCCCACCGGGGCCTCGTCGAGGCGCCAGTAGCCGGCCAGACCGGCCTCGGCGCCGGTCTGCTCGTTGTTCATGGCGTGACTGACCTGCAACCCCGACAGGGTGGCGTTCCAGATCCGCGCCTCGGCGATGTCGCCATGGAAGGCCAAGGCGCCGGCGGCATCGGAGCCGATGTTCAGCGGGCCGTTCAGGGTGAAGGCTCCGACCGTGCCGGAGACCTCGGCGGTCCCGTCCACATAGATGGTGTAGGCCCCGCCTGTGGCCATGGTCACCGCCACATGGTGCCATAGCCCGTCGTTGAGGACCGACGTGGAGATGGCGTTCCCCGCCGAATTGACCGCGTCGACGTGAATCTTGCCGTCGGCCCCCACGTAGACCGACAGCCCCTGGCTGGTGGTCGCGCTGTCGGTCGAGAAGATGGTCTGAGCCGCGCTCCCATACGAGGTCCGCACCCAGGCCTCGTAGGTGAACGGGCCGCTGCCCTGGCCGATTCCGGTGCCGATGCTGATATGGCTGCCGCCGCCGAAATGGGTGGCCGTCTCGGGGACCATGGCCATGACCGGCGGGTTGTCCGACGGCAAGATGAGCTGGTGGCCGTTGCCCGACAGATCCTGGAGACCGCCCAGGCCGTTCCAGTAGCCGATCAGGCCGGATTCGTCGCCGTCCAGCACCTGGTCGTAAGTGGATGCCATGTCCGAGGCCGAGCGGCCGTAGCCCCACAGCCGCACATCGCTGATGGCGCCGTCGAAACCGTTCACGGCGTTACCGCCGGAAACCGCCTGCCCAACCCACAGGTCGGCATTGCAGGAAAGATTGTTGGTGAAGTCGTAGGTGACCGACGACACCGCCTCGCCGTCGACATACAAGGTGAAAACGTCGCCCGAGCGCGTGACCGCCACATGGGCCCATTCGCCCGCCGTCAGCGCCGTGGGGGCCTTCAGGCTATAGGTGGAGCCATTCCACAGGCCGTCGTCATTGGCGGTTCCGTCGGCGGCCATGAACGCCAGTTTTCCGCCGTTCAGCAGCAGCCGCAACTGCACGGTGCTTCCGCCCTGATCGAACTGCTTGGCCAGGATCACCGCCTCGTTGGCCGAAATGGCGGCGGCGGTCGGGTCGATCCACGCTTCCATGGTGAAGTCGTTGCCGCCCAGCCAGGCCATCTGGCCGGTATTGGCGACCACCGCATGGCTGTTGCCGTCCAGGAGCAATTGCCCCATGTGCTGGGTGGCGCCGATGATCTCGGTGGGGTCCTCGACCCGCACCGCCACGACCTGGCTGGACGACACGCCGCCGGCGGTCGCCGTCAGGGTGAAGCTGTCCAGCCCCTCGTAGCCGGCGTTGGGCTTGTAGACGAAGCTGCCGTCGGCGTTGAGCACCAGGGTGCCATGGGCGGGAGCGGTGCCGGAACTGTAGCTGATGGCCGCGCCGGTGGCGTCATGGGCGAGCAGGGCGCCGTGATACTGGCCGTCGCGCGGCACCTCGACGCCGTCGTTGTAGACCTGCAGGCCGCTGGCGCTCTGCACCACGTTGGTCACGCCGCTGGGCAGGGTCAGGTCGTGGCCGTTGCCCGACTGGTCGGTCAGGCTGGTCCCCAGCCACGAGGCCATCAGGCCTTCGTCGTTGGCATCGTTGCCGGGCATGCTGCCGTAAATGTCGTGGGCGGGGCGCTCGACGTTCCACAGGCGCACATCGGCGATCTGCCCATGGAAGGCGGTGGCGGTATCATGGCCGGTACCGGCCAGGTTGCTGCGCGCACCGATGGTCAGGGCGTAGGAATTGGAAATATCGGCATCCAGCGCCGAGACGCTCTGCACCGCCACGCCGTCCACGTACAGGGTGTACTGGTCGCCGCCGCGGGTCACCGCGACGTGGCTCCACTGGTTGATGGCGACCGATCCGGCCTGCAGCACGTAGCCGGCGCCGTCCGCCCCCGTCAGATGCAGGGTGGGCACGCCATTATGCAGGAACAGGCTCATCACCGGCTGGGTGCTTCCGGGCGCATCCTTGGCGACGATCATCTGGTCGCCGGTCAGCGAGGTCGGCTTGATCCAGGCTTCCAGGGTGAAATCGCCGGCTCCCGGATCGAGAACGTCGCCGGCCGACAGATACTTGCTGCCGTCGAAGGTGAAGGCCTGGGTCTGCTGGACGCTGGCCACCAGATCGGCATGGTCGGAGGCTGCCCAGGCGGTACCGGCGTCATAGGTGCCGTTGACGCTTCCGGTCAGGCTGTAGGCGGTGGCGCCGCCCCCTTCGTCCAGCATCCAGAAGCCGGTCAGGCCGTCCTCCTGGCCGGTCAGGCCATGGGTCACCACCTCCTTGATATCGGAAACGCCAAGCGCCCGCGACCAGATGGCGGCATCACCCATGTCGCCGACGAACGGCTCGTTGCCGTCGGCGCGCAGGCCGAGATAGGAGACGTTGCCGCTGGTATGCAGGTTGGTGTAGCCGGAGGAGGTCCCGGCCGCCAGGCCGTCAACGTAATAGGTGGCCGTGCCGGCGCCGTCGTAGCTGACCGCCACGTGGTGCCACATTCCGTCATTGACGGCCTGCGTCGATGTCGCCGCCCCGCTCTGCTGGGCACCATCCAGCAGCAGCGTCCCGTCGGCCAGCACGTACAGGATGATGCCGTTGCCGCTGACATTGTCGCCGACGTTGAACAGGGTCGAGAGGGCGGCACTGGAGGTCTTCACCCACGCCCCGTAGGTGAAGGCATCGGTACCGGCCACCGCCAGGGCCGGGGCATTGCCCAGGTCCACGTTGTGGGTGGCGTCGAAGTGAGCGGCCCGCATGGGCGGCGTCGCCACATGGCCGCCGCCGCCCAGCTTCATATAGGCGTCGTAATCCGTGTCGTTGCCGGTTCCGTCGCCATGATCGCTGTCGAAGCCCCAAGAGCCGACCAGGTTCTCGCCGGTCCCCGATCCCAGGTGGGGGCCGTCCTCGATCTGGGTCGCGCTCAGCGTGGTGTTCCAGATCTTGACGTTGTCGAACATGCCCTTGGCGGCGCTGGTCCCGCCCAGCTCCGAGGCGAGGGTCATGGTATTGAGCGACGACAGGCCGATGGTGCCGCCCATGGTGTCGGTCACCGTGGCCGACAGCGAGCCGTCCAGATAGATGCGGGCCGTTCCGGCATCGTAGCTGACCGCCACGTGATGCCAGGACGACGAGGCCATGGTCGCCACGCCGGGGAAGCTGGAAAAGGCGCCCGCATTGTGATCGCTGTCGACATAAAGGCCGAGATGGCCGGTGGCGTCCACCGTCGCCTTGAGCACGGCGTTGGCGCCCACCCCCAGGCTGAACAGGGTCTGGGCCAGATGGGCATCGCTCAGGTTGACGTCGAATTCGACGCTGATCTGGTTGCCGGCGAACACGTCGCCGGGCAGGTTGATGGCCGCCGCCTTGGAGGTGCCGCTGGAGAACAGCACCGCGCTGCGTTCGGCGGCGCCGGCCAGCGTGATCGGGTTTTCCACATCCACCGTATAGGTCTTGGAGGTGGTCAGCGTGCCGTCGCTCAGTTGCAGGGTGAAGCTGTCGCTTCCCAGGTATCCGGCGGTCGGGGTGTAGGTGAACGAGCCGCCCGCTCCCAGGGTCAGGGTGCCGTGGGCCGGAGCCCCGCCGGCCTGGGTGGTCAGGGTCAGCGAGCCGCCGTCCTGGTCGAAGGTCTCCACCGTGCCGCTGATGGCATGGCCGGCATAGGTGGCGATATGGTCATCGCCCACCGGCGCGGTGCTCAGCGCCAGCACATTGCCCGAGGCGGTGACCGCCGGACCGGTCAGGGTCACGATGTCCCCGTCCTGGGCGGTCCAGGCGCCCAGCAATCCGGACTGGGGACCAGCCGTGGCGGGCACCATATCGGCCTGGACCTGGGTCTGGTCGCGCGTCACGCCCCAGATCCGCACATCGGCCATATCGCCCATGAAGTTCTGGGCGGGGATGCCGGGCGCGGCGGAGCTGCCCAGGTAGACCGAACCGGTCAGGGTGTAGGGGTTGATGGTGGCGGTGCCGTCCAGTACGCCATCCACGTAATAGGTCACCGCCCCGGCGCTGGTGACGGCGCCGGCCACGTGGTGCCACTGGCCATCGGCGACAACCGAGGAGCCGACCGAGATCGCGCCGTTCTGCGACTGCCCGATGCCCAGCTTTCCATTGGCGGCCACATACAGGGACATGCCGGTGTTGGAGCCGTCCTGGCCGATGAAGGCAATGGTCTGGTTGGCGTAGGAATCGGTCCTGATCCAGGCCTCGAAGGTGAGCGGTCCGCTCCCCTGGCCGATGGAATTGCCGACGGTCATGGCGGCGGACATGGAGCCGTCGAAATGCAGGGCATCCTTGTCATCGGCGTTGATGACCGAGGGCATCGAGGTGCCGATGGGCACCAGGGCCGGGCCGGTGGCGTTGAGGGAGGCCACCGGTACGGCTCCGCCCACATTGTCGAACGACCAGGCGCCGACCAGCCCGGGCTCGGTGCCGGCGGGCTGCAATTCCTTGCCGGTCACGATCTCGGTGCCGGTACGGGCCTCGCTCCAGACCCGCACGTCGTCGATCATGCCCTTGAAGGCGGTGGCGACATCGACCGTGGTCGTGCCGCCGTTATGCATGCCGCCGACCATCAGGTCGGTGGCCGACGGCTGGGCGGTCGGTGTTCCCACCTGGACCGTATCGACCACCTGATCGTCGGCATAAAGCTTGTAGACGCCACCCGAGCGGACCACCGCCACGTGGTGCCAGTCGCCGTCGGTGTAGGTGGCGGCGCTCTGCAGGCTCCACGAGGCGCCGGCATAGGTGTCGGGCGACAGGAAGGTCAGCTTGCCGTCCACCAGGGCCAGGGCGAAGGAGCCCGCCACCCCGCCGATGTTGTTCCCCTGCCCGACGATGATGCGGGTCCCCGCCGCGGTTTCGGCGGTTTTGATCCAGGCTTCCAGGGTGAAGTCGCCGGTACTCGGGGCCAGGGCCTGACCGGCGGCATAGCCGGAATGACCATCGAAGAAGGCGGAACCACTGCTGCCGACCGACAGACCACCCAGGACGGGGGCGTGGTCGCCGGGGCTCTGCACCACCAGCTTGGCTACCGCCGGCATGGAGGTAAAGGTACCGTCGCTGACCGTGTACCTGATGGTATCGGTGCCGTAGAAGCCGAAATCCGGGGTGTAGGTGAAAGCGCCGGTATTGGAATCGAGAGTCAGGATGCCGTGGCTGGGCTGGCCGGAGATGCTGCCCGAATTGTACAGGGCATAGGTCAGCGCGTGGCCTTCCAGGTCGCTGGCGGTCAGCGTGTCGGTCAGGACCCCGTCGTTGCTGACGGTGAAGGTCGGCGCCAGGCGGTCCGAGAAGGTGTAGCTGGCGGTGCCGCCGGTGCTCGTCAGCCCGTTGACGCTGGAATCCGTCGGGTTGGGGCTTAGACCGTCGAAGCGCCAGTAACCGGACAGGCCGGCTTCATAGCCGTGCAGTTCGGCGCTCATATTGGCGACGATCTCGGCCTGGGTGCGCACGCCGTGCCATACCCGCACCTCGTCCAGCAGGCCGTTCAGGGCATAACCGGCATTGCCGACCGGCGTGCCCAGGCCCAGCAAGCCGGTATCGGTCACCGGCAAGGGGATGGCGGGAATGGTGGCCGTGCCGTAGACCGCGCCGTCGAGATAGAGCGTGACGCTGCCGCCGCTGCTGATGCTGGCCGCCACATGGTGCCAGGTGCCGGTGAAGGTGGTCGGCGTGCCGGCCAGGGTGACCTCGGTTCCTCCGACCACGGCGATCAGGGTGAAGGTGCCGGGCTGGCCGGCGACTTCCTTGACGAACAGGCCGTATTCGACGCTGCCGGCGGCGGTGCCGCGGGCGACCACCGCGTGCATCTGGCCGGGGACCTCGGCGGCCTGCGGCTTGACCCAGGCCTCCAGGGTGACGGCGTCGGAGAAGGCCAGCTTGCCGCCGGCGTCGCCGACGGTGACCGCGTTGGCGCCGCCCCCGGTGATATAGAGGGCATAGCCCGTCCCCGCCCCGGCCACCGGGGCCTGATTGACGGGATGCACCGTGATGGACACGGTCTGCGGCGCCTGCGGATCCTGACCGTCGCTCAGCCTCACCTGGAACGAATCCGTCGTGGCGGTCGAGCCGTCGTTGTAATAGTTCAGCCCCATGGTGCCGCCGGAGGTGATATCGGCGGCATTGAAGGCGTCGCCCACCGCCAGCACCCGGCCGTTCAGCACCAGGGTACCGTGATCGGGCAGATCGGTGACGATATAGCTGAGCTGCGAGGCCGGGCCACCGTCGGGGTCCCAGGCGTTCAGGCCGAGCGTACCGCTCATGATGCTCAGGGACCCGCCCTGGCAGGCGACCATGGACGTTCCCACCGTCAGGGTCGGGGCATCGTTGGCGGCCGCCACCGAGAACATCAGGTTGGTGTTGATGGTGCCGCCGATGCCGTCTCTCAGCGTGAGGTCGATGGACTCGCTGCCGGTGGTTCCCGCCGCCACATACTTGATGAGATCGGCGGTGACGTCGGCCTGGGTGAAGGTCGCACCGGCCCCCAGCACCGTGGCGCCCTTCATCAGCGTTCCCTGGTGCGCCAGGGTGCCCACGGTGTAGACCAGCGACGAATCCGCCACCTTGATGCTGTCGCTCGGATTGAGGTAGGCCTCGTTCAGGGTGAAGGTCCCCGACTGGCCCATCATCAGACTGGGCGGCGCCAACTGCAGATTGTGACCGTCATAGCCCACATTGGCCGTGAAGGCCTGGGCCACCACGTTGCCGTGCCCGTCGCTGACGTTGACGGTGAAGGTGTCGCTGCCCGCATAGCCGACATCGGCCATGTAATTCAGGTTGACGCCGGTCAGCATCACCGTGCCATGGGCCGTCTTGGTGCCGCCCAGCAGCGTATAGGTCAGGGGGTCGCCGTCGGCATCGGTGGCCATCAGGTTCCCGGACATGGAGCCGCCATTGGCCACCGAGAACGAGGTGGCGGCGACGGTGCCGTTCATCAGTCCCTGCCAGACCGGCGCGTCCTCCACCGGATCGATGGTCAGATTGGCCGTGGCGGTGGTGGCGGAATAGGCCGTTCCCATGGCGGTGTCGGCCAGGGAGCCGCTGGCCAGACCGTTGGTGCCGTCCCAGGCCTTGAACTCGAAGGTGACGTTGCCGTTGAAATCGGCGCTGGCGGGAACGAAGCGCACCTTGGCGGACGCGGCAAGCACCAGGGCGTTGCCGTTGCTCAGCGCATTGCTCATGGCCGTCCAGCCGCCGACGCCGTCCAGGCTGTATTCCCAGGTTCCATTCGGGCCGACATTGGCATTGGTCACGGCGATGCCCATGCCGCCCGCCACCACCAGGGCATCGGTGAAGTGCCCGGCGACCAGATCGGAAACCAGGGTTCCGGCCCCGCCCATGGTGCCTTCGTTGACATAGGCCAGGCGATAACCGCTGACGCTGTAGCTGATGTTGTCCAGGCCCGCGGCATCGGCCTCGGCATGGTACATGATGCCGTTCCACAGCGAGGCGTTCTGCGCCGTCGTTCCGGTCCACAGCAGGTTGGCGTTGAGGTTCTGCAGCCCCGACACCGCCGTCCACACGCCCAGATTGCTCAGGTCCTTGTAGAAGAGGCTGATCGCCCCCTGGCCGTTGTTGGCATCGGTGTCCAGCACCACCCGGAAGCGTTCCCAGGCGCCGGTCAGGTCGATGTTGGCGGTCACCGTGGTGCCGTCGGCCAGACGCAGATAGGCGTCGTGGCTGACCAGGCTGTAGCCGGCCCCGATGGAGGTCTCGAACGGATCGAGGGCCGTCGTCGAGTCCGACGACACGCTGAGGATGTCGCCGTCGCCGTCGAGGTCGGCGCCAACCCGCAGGAAATTGCCCCAATAGGTGGGGGTGAAGTCGTATTCCAGGGTTACGGTCATCCCCTTGACCAGGGTCGGCATCATGAAGCCGCCGCTGGACAGGTGGGAGATCTCGACGTTCTGGTTGCCGCCGATCAGGACATTGGTGAAGGCCTTGTTGCCGGTATAAAGCCCCGACGCCGGCACCATCTCGATGGAATTGTCGGTGGCCCGGTTGCTCACCCAGCCATCCTGCCCGCCGATGGCGGTTGCCGGGGCCAGGCCCTCGAAATTATAGAAGGCGCTGCCCGGCGCCCCGACTCCGTCCAGGGTCGGAGTCTGGTTGACCTGCGCCCCGATGATATCGTTCGCCGTCGGCGCGCCGGTCATGCCCTGCAGCTTGATCAGGGTGCCGCCCAGGCTGCCGCCGTTCACCGCCAGCCAGCCGTTGGTGCCGTCGGTCATGAAGCCGACGGTGTTGAGGCCGGTGACATTGCTCAGTGCCGCCGCCGTAGCTTCCGGGGTCCCGGCCCAGGTGAGCTGCGGCACATAGAGCAGGCTGCCGCCCGCCGACAGGTCGATCTTGTCGATGGCGGTGACGAAATCGGTGATGACATCGACATTGCCGCTGGTCGAATCGCCGGCCGCGACGTAGCTGAACGTGTCCATGCCGCCGCCGCCGGTCAGGATGTCGGCGCCGCCGGCACCGGTGATCAGGTCGCCGCCGGCCCCACCCGTCAGGGTATCGGCCCCGGACGTGCCGGCGAGAACGTCGCCGCCGCCCAGATTGAAGGTCGGGCTGAAATTGCCGCTGGTCAGGGCGCCCAGGGTCACGCCTTGCAACCGGACCAGATCCGCCCAGGCATAACCGGCGGCACCGCCGTCCATGTCGAATTGCAGGACGGTATCGGGCCCCATCTGCACCAGTTGGAGATAGCCCCCCGGCGCGAACGGATTCGTCCCGGCATAGCCGGTGAAGGTGGACAGCAGGGAGGCAAGGTTGATCACGTCGCCGCCGGGGCCCGCCTGGAAGTCGGTGACCACCACCGACGACGACGACGCCATGTTGCTCCAGCCGTCGATCACCAGGGTATCCGACCCCGCGCCGGTGGTCACCGTCAGGCCCAGCGGCATGGCTCCGCCGGCCTGGGTGTTGCTGGCGCTGATCTGGAACGTGTCGGCCCCGTTTCCGCCATCGGCCACCAGGGTAACCCCGGTGGCCGGGCCGGAAGCGTTGGCGTTGAGCTGGAAGGTATCGTCGCCATCACCGCCCGCCAGGGTGGTGATGCCGCCGCTGGCACTGCCGGTCGCCGCCGCCAGGAGGTCGTTGCCCAACCCGCCGTCGATGCGGGCAATACCGCTGCCCACATGGATGGTGTCGTTGCCGGCACCGCCCGTCAGGGTCAGCAGGTTGGTGCTGTCGCTCACAGAAAGAGTCTTGCCGTCGCTGAACCGCAACTCGTCCACACTGGAGGCATAGAGCTGGGTGCCGCCATTGCTCACCCACAGGCTGCCGGCCGAACCATTGATGGTCGCCGACGCCTCGGTCATCTGCAGGCTGACCACGTCGTATCCGATGCCGCCCATGAGGCTGGTGGTGCCGCTGCCCGCCGCCAGGCTCAATCCACTGGAGCTCATGGCCGAGACGTCCAGCGCCAGCGGACCGCTGACGGCGGAGGCATCGATCGCGACGATGCCGGCCGCCATGGCCGACGGGCCCAGGCTCAGCGAGCCGGAAACCCCGGCGCCGAGCTTCAGCGTCTCCACGCCGTGGATATCGGTAAAGGCGCCGTCGGACAGGTCGCCGTTCAGGCTGGTCAGGGCCAGGACGTCGGTCCCCGCCCCCAGATCGATGCTGCCGCCGGCAAAGGGGTCGGCCAGCGTCACCACGTCGTTGCCGGTACCGCCGAACAGCGTCTCGACACTGGAGACGGTCAGGGTCCGGCCGCTTCCCATCAGGGTCAGGGTGTCGACGCCGAAGCTGCCGTCCACAGAGGTCACCCCCGCCCCAACCACCAGCTTGTCGTCGGCCATGGAGCCGATCACCTGGCTTCCGTTGCCGTTCACCGACACGTGGCCGTTGCCGCCGGTGAAGGCGACCCACATGGAATTGGCGCTCAGCGTATCGGTCGCCCCGCCGTCGTTGACGGTGGTGGTGCCGCCATTGACGGTGACGGTGGCGACGGGGCTCTGCATCTGGAAGACATTGATCCCGCTGCCGCCGACGAAGGTATCGGCGCCGGAGCCGCCGGCAAAGGTCACGGCCGCCGACAGGGCTCCGGCATTCAGCGCCACGTCGGCACTGCTCAGATGGGCGTCCAGGTTGTTGAGGCCCGCCGCCGAGGCCAGCGCCCCCATGGTGATGGACGTGGCCGCGCCCGATGCCACCAGTTCCACCACCTCGATGCCACTGACATGGGCGAAGGACGCGTCGGCGATGGTGCCCGACTGGTTGAGCAGCAGGGTGTCGTTGCCCGCTCCGCCGCTCACCAGGCTCATGGTGCCGAGAGCGGCCCCCGAAACGGTCAGGGTATCGTCGCCATCACCCAGGCTGACGCCCTTGAAGCCCGAGCCGAGGCTCAGCGTATCGTTGCCGAGGCCGCCGCTCAGCGTCTGGTTGCCCGCCGGGCCGCTTATGGTGACCGGCATTCCTCCCAGGCTGAGGGTAGCGATGCCGGCCAGGGTGTCGGTGCCGTCGCCGCCACCCGCCACGGTGACGGTGCCGCCGGCATTGGCCGACAGGGTGTAGGAGGACTCGATCCCCATGAACACTACGGTGTCCGACCCGCCGCCGCCGGTGATGGTGTCGTTGCCGAACGAGGCATAGAAGGTCTCGTTGGCCGCCGAGCCGGTGCTGGGATAGCTCACCGTCACCGAGACGGTGAACGGATTGGAGATGGCGCCGGTACCGTCGACCGCCACCACCTCGAAGCTGTCGGTATAGGCGGACCCCACCGGACTATTGATGTGGGCCGGACCGGGAACATAGGTATAGGTGCCGGTGACCGGATTGATGGTGACGGTCCCCTTGCCATCGGCGGTCGGGGCCGAGACCAGGGTGCTGACGCCGTTCCAGATGGCGTAGGTCACGGTGTCGGCGGCATCGGCGTCGACGGCAGCCAGCGAGCCGGTTCCCACGGTCAGATTGGTGGTCAACATGGGAGCCGGGGCGGACAGAACCGGCGCGTCGTTGGTGCCGGTCAGGGTGACGCTGGCCCCGAGGGTCGCCTGGATGCCCGCCGTGACGTTGTTGACCCGGATGGAGAAGGTGTCGACCGCCGTCGCTCCGGCCGCCAGGGCGGTGGCGGCGGCGTTCGGCGTGAAGGTGTAGACGCCCGTGCTCGAGTCGATGGTCAGCGAGCCATGGGCGGTAGCGAGGCTCCCGACCGCCTGGGTTCCGTTCCACAGGGAATAGGATACGGTTTCCCCGGCCAAGGCGCTTGAAAGGCCGACCGTGCCCGAGCCCCCCACATGGTCCGAAGCGGTGACGTTGGTGTAGGTGACGGGAATGGCATTGGCCATGCTTTGGACGAAGTCCGAGGCCACCGGCGCGGTCGTGATGCCGGCCAGCTTGACCAAACCACCATCATAACTGGTCCCGGTGCCGGCTCCCTTGACATAGACCCATCCGTCGACCCCATCGGTGAAGAAGGCCAGGGTATTGTTGAGCTGGCCGTTGCCGACGATGGCCGCCACCGAAGCCGATACGCTTCCCGCCCAGAAATTGGCGTGCAGCATGGAATATCCCGCCGCTCCGACAAGGCTCGCCTTATCGACACCGTGGACGAAGTCGGTGATCAGGTCGGTCGCCGTCGCGGTGGAATCGCTGGCCGACGAGAAGGCGAAGACGTCCGCCCCGGCCCCGCCGGTCAGTTCATCACCGCCGCCGCCGCCGAACAGGGTATCTGCACCGCCGTTGCCGAACAGGGTATCGGCACTGCTGCCGCCCTTGATGATATCGGCATTGGCGCCGCCGAGAAGGATTTGCGACCGGGCCAGGGACGAGCCGTCGTAGGTGCCGTCCACCTGCGTCTGCTTGGCGCCGACGCCCACGGTGAAGGTGGTGCTGTTGGTGGCGCTGGCGGTGCCGTCGGTGGCGGTGGCCGTCACCGTCAGGGCGATATCGCCGTTGTAGCCGGCCGGCGGCGTCATGGTCAGGGTCGACAAATTGGTGATGTCGGACCCGGACAGCGTCCACACGCCGCCCCCCGTGCTGGTGCCCAGGCTGAGCGTCGCGCCGGCCGGAACGCCGCTGATCTTCAGGGCATAGGGATCGGGGTCGCTGGCATTGGCCGTCAGCGTGATGCCCAGGGCGATGGCGGTGACCGATCCGGAATAAACGTTGGTGGCGGATAGAGTCGGGGCGTGGGCGACCGGCGACACGATGATGGATCCGGTCAGGATGCCCGAGGACAGCGAAGAATAGCCGCCGGTGGTACCGGTGGTGTCGAGGCCGGTGTGAACCGTGCCGGCCCCGCCGTCCCAGGCGCGGAAGGTGAAGGTGGCGGTCCCATCCGCATTGCTGTTGGGCACGAAGCGGATGCGGTCGGTGGACGCCAGCAGGAAGGCGTTGTTGGCCGCCACCGCCGGAATGGCGATCCACGACGTGCCGCCGTCGGTCGAATACTGCCATGTCCCGCCCGCCCCGGTCGCCAGCGAGGTCAGGGCCATGCCCAGGCCGGCCTTGGCGGTATCCACGTCGGCGACGCGACCCGCCATGATGGACGAGACCAGCGACCCCGTATTGGACGCGGAGGCCACATCCTCGGTGATGGAGATCAGGGAGGGAGCCGTACCGGCCAGGGTCGGCGCATGATTGACATGACCGACGGTGATCGTGGCGCTGGCACCGTCGGTGACGGTGAAGGACGTGGTTCCCAAGCTGCCGTTGGTCAGCAGCGTTTCGTAGGAACCGCCCTGGCTGAGCTTGTAGGAGAACGTATCGTCATAAGAGCCGGCCTTCAGGGTCCCCGTGCCGCTGTCGGTCAAGCTCCAGGCATAGTTGCCCGATGCCTGATATTGCAGGTTGCCCAAATTACTGACGGCGATGGACTGATTGAGGGTGACGATGACGCCCGAAAGCAGCAGCGAGCCATAGGTGGGCAACGCGGTGATGATCACGCTGCCATTGACGGTATTGACGTCGTTGGTCGAAACATTGACTCCGACCGCGACATTCTCGTTGCCGCTGAACGCATCGTTGACCGCATCAACGATCAGCGCCTGCTTGGCGGCAGCGGCACGGGCATCGATCAGCGACTGGAACTGGCTGTTCAGCGCGGTGATCTGCGCCACCTTCTGATCCAGCAGCTTCTGCTGGGCGTCCATGGCGTTGGCCAGGTCGATGGCTTCCTGTGCCTTGGACACCACGTTGGCGGCCAGTATCTTGGCGTCGGTGACGTCCTGGGACGTCGGCGCCGTGTTGGGATCGTAGGGATTGGCCAGCAGGGTGCTGTAATCGGTGTTGGCGCTGTGGGTGCCGGTGGATACGCCGGCAAGCACCGTATTTTTCAAGGCCAGCAACTTGGCGGCCACCGTGTCGGGGGCCTTGTAGAGCGACGTGGGCAAGGGCTCCGCCCCGATCGTCGAACTGCCGGTCAGCGAATTCAGGATCGAGCTCGCCGTAGCCTCGCCGGCATGGTTACCGAGGAAGGTGGCGAGGTTGGTCTGCAGCGTCTGGGCGGTGGCGTCGATGGCGCTCACCGTGGACGCGATCGACGAATACAAGGTGGTGGCCCGGCTTTGCGCCGTGTTGGCGGCGGTATTGGCGGCGCTGGCCTGGGCCACCGCCGCGTCGATAGCCGATTTGTAGAGCTTCGTCTGGTTGTTGGCGAAGTGGTCCAAGGTGTCGTAGGCGTTAGTGGCGCTGGTATCGGCCTTGTTGGCGGAGATCACCCGGTTGGCGGCGTCGTCGGCAAGGGTCTGGGCATCGGCCGCCGCCTTGACGATGTAGTTGTAGTAGTCGGTGATAACCGTGGTTTTCTGGGCCGCCGACAGGGCGTTGTAGGCCGTCGTGGCATTCGCCTTCAAGGTCTGCAATGCCGCCGCCGCACCGGCCGCCGTGGCCGAATCCGTCGAATTCCCCAACGCGGACTGAGCATCGGACGCGGCGGTATGGGCGCCATCCCTGAATGAAACAATGGAGGCCGCCGTGGCGCCATTGGTGGTCAGGGCGGCAACGGCGGAATCACTGTTGTTCTTGGCGCTGGTCTCACACTCGACCACCTCGGCCTGCTTGGCCCGGGCCGTGGTGAGATAGGTCGCGGCATCCGCGGCGTAACCGTGCAGGGCCTGGGCGGTCTGCAACCGGGCCTGGGCCGCGATGGCGTTGGCATAGGCGGTATCGATGGTGCTGGTGGCGCTCTCGGCCTGGGTGCGCAGGTTGTCGATCACCCCGGCCAGGCGGATGGCCTCGTTGGCGGCCGAGACCGCCTGGGCGGAATTCTGGACCGCGTCGGCGGCGGTGGTCGCCGCCAAGGCGGCGGCGGCCTTGGCCTCGGCCTGACTCAACTGGTAGGCGGCGCCGGCGGTGGAGGAGTTCAGGGCGGTGCCGGCGGAACTCTGGGCGTTGAGAATCTGGGTCTTGGCCTGGATCGCCTCGTTGTAGGCGGCCCGGATGGTGGCGCTGGCCTGCTGGTCGGCGGAGACGGAGGCCGACTCCACGGTGGCATAGTTGTCGAACAGCGCCTGGATGGCGGCCAGCTTGCCGCCAGAGGCCGTCAGCGTGTTGTAGGACGCCGAGATGGCAGCCAGATCGTCGGTGGAATCGCTGGCGTTGGCGGTGCTGTTAACCGCCAGCCGGGCATCGGCCGCACCCTTGGCGGCATCGTAATCGGCCTTGGCCCAGGTCACCGCCTCGACGGCCACCTTGACCTTGGCGACCGCCAGGGCCAGTTCGGTGTCCACCTGATTTTGCAGGCTGGCGATGTTCTGCGCCATGGCCGCCAACGCCTTGGCCGCCAAGGCGGCGGCGCTGGACTGCGCCGCCGCGTCCTTGGCCGCGTCGGCGGCCAGGGACGCGGCGTCGCGGGCGGTGGTCACATCGGCGCCGGCATTGCCGGTGACGGCATGGGCATCCACCGCCTTGGTCGTGGCGGTGGTCACGTCGTTCTGGGCGTTGGCCACCGCGTTGGTCAACGAGGTCTGCTGGGCGGCGGCGCCGCTGGAGGCACCGGACAATTGAGTCCGGGCGGTGTTCAGCAGGCTGGTGGCCGTGGCGATCTCGCCCGACGTGCCGTCGGCCGCAGCCAGGGCATTCTGCGCCGCCAGCACCTTGGCGGCCACCGTGGCATTGGCCAGGATCGCGGCCGAACCGCCGGTCACATTGCCCAGGCTGGTCAGGGCGCCGGAGATGGCGTTGCTCATGGTGCCCAGGGCGGTCACCGCCGTGCCGGCCCCGGAACCGGAATCCACATGGATGCGGTTATCCAGGGTAAGGGCCAGATCCTGACTTTCACCGGCATCCAGGGTCCCGTTGAGCAGCAGAGCGGCGGCATCGCCCTTGGTCTTGGCGGTCTGGGCGTCGCGCCAGGCGTTGTTGGCCTGGGTCACCGCGGCATCGGCCGCCAGTTGCGCCGCCGCCACCGTCTGGGCGTTGGCGGCATCGGCCAGTGCCTGATACGCTTCGGCGGTGGTCACCACCTGGGCGGCCTGCTGCATATAGGCGATCGCCAAGTCCTTCTGCTGGGCGATATCGGATTGGATGGCCACGGCCTTGGCGTAATCCACCACCGCCTTCTGCTGCGCCTGGTCGGCGAGGTCCTTGGCGGCCTGCAGGGCATCGCTGTAATTGCCGGGCTGGGTATTGACCAGATTCAGCACGGTGGCGGCGTTGGACAGATAGGTCCCGGCATTGCCGGCCAGGGTGGTCAGGTTGTCGACCGCGTTCACCGCGTTCTGGTAGGCGTCCAGGGCTGCCGCCAGATCGAAGACGGAGGAGCTGACCACCTTGGCGGCGGCGGCATTGTAGGCGGCAAGGGCCACCGCCACGTCGCCTTTGGCCGAACCCAGCGCCGATGCGGAATCCGAGCCCAGTGCATTGGTCAACTGCGTCAGCCAGTTGTCCATCTGGCGCCCGGCCTCGATCTGGAACGACGAGACGGCGACAACTTCGGCATATTCCTTGGTGGCGGCGGTGCTGGCCGCCGTGGCGGCGATGGTCTGGGCCGAGGCGTAGGCCGACGCGGCATTGACCGACGCCGTCTGGGCCGCGCCAGCCACCACCCTCGCGCTTTCGGCGGCGGCATGGGCCTGGTTATAAGATGCCGACGCGGCGGAATCCGCGGCGCGCGCCGCCGTCTCGGCATCCATCCAGGCGGCGATGGCCTGGGACAGCACGTTGTCGTGAAGGTCGAGATCGGGGGTCGGCAGATAACTGTCGTTGGTGGCGTCATCGACCGCCTTGGCAATCAGGGCATCCAGTTTGGCCAGGACCGTACCATCTACTACATCCAGATTGGCCTGCTCCTTGGTCGCGCCGAGATGGGTGCGGAGATAGGCGCTGACCGCATCGGAATACTCGTTGATCGCCTCCTTCATGGCGGTGGTCAGGCCGTAGAAATCCTCGGCATGGCTGGAGCCGCCATAGGCGGCGAGATAGTCGGTGAAGGCCTTGCCCAGCGACACGCGGATTTCGCCCAGGCCGGAATGCAGGGTGTCGCGGGTGGCCTGGGCCGCCGCCTCCTGGATCACCGGGTCGCGGGCCGCGGCCCAGGCCGCCGCTTCCGCCGTCGCGGCATCAAGCGCCGCCGTGCGCAGGCCGCCCAGCGTGTTCGCCGCCGCCGTGGCCGCGGTGTTGGCGTTGACGGCCTCGGTAATCACCGTGCCGTTGCGCCACGTCAGCGCGGTCGTCTGGATGTTGGCTGCCGCGGTGGCCAACGCCTCGGCATTGGTGGCATCGGTATTGATGGCCGCCAACAGGGTATTGAGGGATTCCAGGCGGACGGTGGCGATGGTATGCCCCGCCGCGTGGCCCTGGGCCACCTGAAGGAAGGTCTGCGTCCCTGCGGTATCGGCATCCGCATCGAAGGAGGTGACCGCCGTCTGCTCGCCCCGCGCCGCAATCGCCTTTGCGGAAATGGTGGCCGCATCAAAATTGCCATAGGCCGTCTGGGCATCGATGAAGTCGGCGTGAGCGCGGTTGTAGTAGGCCTGCACCTGGGTAATGAGTAGATCAATTTTGCCGGCGGCGGCGAGATCCTTGGCGATCCTTTCGGCCAAACCCGCATCAAACTTATTGCCGGCCTCGGCGACCCGGACGTTCACCGCCAGAACAAGGCGCTCCCCCATATCCTTGACCAGCGCATTGATGTCGCCCTGCGCCGCCGCCAGCGCCGCCTTGGCGTTGAAAACCGCATCGGGCGACGGTACGGCGTTCTGCCCCTGCTGGCCGTTAGGACCCTCCGTCGAATTGCCCTTCTGATTCTGCTGCTGGTTCTGGTTGTTCTCGGGTGTCGAGGGAGTCGGCCCCTGCGCCTGGCTGGAGAAGGCTCCCGACAGCAGGTTGGACACCGCGCCGCCGGCATTGCCGGCAATGGCCATGACCTGGGCCGGCGTCATCATCTGCGACGTCAGTTCGCCGCTGGGCGACAGGCTGGCGGCCTGCCCCGGGCCGTTGAGGGTGATGCTCTGGCCCGAGTTGCTGGTGATGAACACCTCGCCGGTAAGACCGCCCTTTTCCTGCATCATGGCGACGGTGTTGGCGTTGCCGGCCAGACCGGTACCACGCACACCCACCGTCATGGTCGGGGTCTTCAGGGACAGGGCATCGGGAGACGCCTTGGCGATCTTGCCCGACACCAGTGCGAATGTGCCCGATTGGAGGGTCAGATGGCCCTCGCCGGTCTTGCTGGCCGGATCGTAGGCCATTTTGTCGAGGACAAGGCTCCCCTTCTCGCCCAGCGACATGGTGGTGCCGTCGTTGAACACCACACCCACGGCGG
The DNA here is from genome assembly GCA_030824585.1 of Phaeospirillum sp. Lineage (GTDB taxonomy): Bacteria > Pseudomonadota > Alphaproteobacteria > Rhodospirillales > Magnetospirillaceae > Phaeospirillum. Next base: position 51,192 of record JAVBXM010000245.1, read on the forward strand.
CGCCGGGCTTAGTGAGAAGCGTATCGCCCTCGAGGACGTGATCCCCCTTGTTCAGGACCTCGACCGTACCATCGGCACGCCGCACCTCGACGGAACCGCTCAAGGTCTGAACCGTGCCGATCGAGCCCGAAGCTACGTCCCTTGGCGCCATGCCACCCTCTTCTCAGAAATCAGCGTGCGCACCGCCACGGGCGCACGACAGCCACTCCACACCACCCTGCACGATACAGCAATTTACGAGAAAAGGTCAATATACGGCATTCACCCGACAAGACCACTACCATCACTTAACTAAGTTAAATTGATAGACTCATTCAAGACTACGAGAAGAAAACAATACGGGACGATATGAAAACCAGTAAAAAATTTCGGACATCCCCGTGATACCCCACCAGTTTGTCTTGAAAATCGCAAAAACAGATATCAACCATCACACGAAGTTACCACTTTATCATCATCCACAGGCCGGGATGATGATGTCATTTCCTTCGCCATATACAGTACCATGCCATTCGGCATGGACGACTGGGCTATGGGGCGGAATCAACCGGGGGTTTGGTTGAGCGTGAAGTGGAAGGTGCAACCTTGGCCGGGGACGGATTCGACCCAGATGTGGCCGCCATGGCGCTCGATGATCTTCTTGCAGATGGCGAGGCCGATCCCGGTGCCCTCGTAGTGATCCCGGGTGTGCAGGCGCTGGAACACCAGGAAGATGCGGTCGAAATAGGCCGGATCGATGCCGATGCCGTTGTCGGCCACCGAGAAGACCCAGCCCTGCGGCCCCGGCTCGGCCGATACGGTGACCCGCGGCTGGCGTTCGGGGGACCGGTATTTCAGGGCGTTGCCGATCAGATTCTGGAACAGCCGCAGCATCTGCGAGCGGTCGGCGGTGACAATCGGCATGGGGCCGGCCTCGACGCTGCCCCCGGTCTCGGCCAGGGCCGCTCCGAGGTTGCGGCGGACGTCATCGAGGACCTCGCCCATGTCGAAATCGGTGAACTGGCCGCCCAGCCGCTCCACCCGGGAATATTCCAGCAGGTCGTGAATCATGGCCTGCATGCGCTTGGCGCCGTCCACCAGGAAGGAGATGAACTCGTCCGCGTCGCTGTCCAGCCGGCCGCGATAGCGCCGCTCGATCAACTGGGCATAACCGGCGATCATGCGCAGCGGTTCCTGGAGATCGTGGGAGGTGACATAGGCGAACTGTTCCAATTCCTTGTTGGAAGCGTCCAGCCGGGCCAGAAGGTCCTTGGTACGGGCCTCCATCTCCTTGGCGAAGCTGATGTCCCGGCAGATGAACAGCAGGCAGTCCTGGTCGTCGAGCACCACCTCCTGCACCGAGACCAGCACGTCGAACACCCGGCCGTCCTTGCGCCGCAGCCGGCTTTCGAAATCGGCGACCTGCCCGTCGCGGCGGATCAGCTTCACCAGCCGGGCACGGTCCTCGGGCTCGGCCCAGATCCCCATATCCAGCGCGGTCCGCCCCAGGAATTCGTCGCGCGGATAGCCCAGCATGGCGGAAAAGGCGTCGTTCAGCTCGATGTAGCGCCCGTCCTTGGTGCCCGACATGACCATGGCGTCGGGACTGGCGCGGAAGGCCTTGGCGAACTTCTCCTCGGAGAGCCGCAGCCGCCGCTCCGCCTCCTTGGCGGCGGTGATATCCTCGATGATGCCGACCAGGCCGCCGGACGGCCCGGCCTCGTCCGAAAGGGCGGCGGCGTGGCCGCGCACCCAGCGGAGGCTTCCATCCCCCCGGACCAGCCGCATCTCGGCCAGGAACTCCCCGTCGCCCCGCACATGGCGCTGCCACACCGCCCTGACCGCCTCGCGGTCGTCGGCATGGACCACGTCGCACCACTTGCCGCCCAGCATCTCCTCCCGGCGCCGCCCCGCCAGTTCCAGCCAGCGCTCGTTGACGTAGAGGCACGTGCCGTCGGCATCGCTTTGGAACACCCCCACCGGCGAATGCTCGGTGAGCATGCGGTAGCGGGCCTCGCTGGCCGCCAGGGCCTGCTGCATGCGCTGGCGCTCGGCCAGACGGCGGTCCGAGATCACCGCCAGCCCCATGGTGACCAGCGCCAGCAGCAGAGTCGCCCCGCCCTGCAAGATGGTATCCCGCCGCCAGGAGGCCAGGGCCTCGGTCAGGGAGATGCCCACCGCCACCACCAGCGGATGATTCTCGAACTTGCGATAGGCGATGACGCGGTCACGGCCATCGGTGGCGGAAGGGCCGACGATGGTGCCGGCCGGCGCCTTGGCCAACTGCGCGAACACCTGACCCTGCGCCACCGACCGGCCGCGCCATGCCTCGTTGTCGGGGAGGCGGGCCAAGATGATGCCGTCGTCGCGGATCAGCGAGGCGCGGCCACCATCGCGGGGCAGGATCGAGCGGAGTTCGTCCTCGAATATCCTGGGGTCGAGCGACACCGCCACCACCCCCAGCAGCCGGCCGCCGTCGCGGACCGGCCGGGCGATGACGATGCTTTGGGCCGCCACCACGCGGCTTTGCAGCGGAGCGCTGATGAACAGCGAACGCGCCGGGTCCTCGGCCAGGCCCTTGAAGTACTCGCGGTCGTGCACGTCCGTGCCGACCATGCTGGGCAAGGTTCCCGCCCCCATGATTCCGTTGCCGTCGATGAAGACGGCGCTACGGATTTCGGGAACCAGCTTCATCCTGTTGCCCAGCATGGCCAGGGCGCGCTGGGGGTCGCCGGGCCGCCCGCCGGGAGCCGCCTCCTCCATTTCGGACAGCAACTGGTCGATGCCGCGCAGGATGCCGGCGATATGCTCCTCGGACACCCGGGCCAGGGCCTGCACCAGGTATTCGGTATCGGCGACCTCCTTGCGGTAGGTCCCCACCGCCTGCCAGACGGTCAGCGCCGCCAGGCAGGGAACCACCAGCGCCGCCAGAAACCGGGCCCGCCAGGCGTTGATCGGGCGCGGCTGCGTCTCGGCGACCGGGTCGGCACCGCGCTGTGACGTCTCGGCGCCCGATTCCGGCTGATGCGCGCTCATACCGGAAGAATACATGCGGATCGTATGGCCCACAACCATGGCAGCCGTACTGTCCGTGCTTCCTATTGACCGACGCCCCCGCCGCTCGCTAAAACCGAACCGTTCAGTTCAGTCGGACCACCCGCTTGCGCGGGCGTCCGGCCGTGACCATTCTTCCCAGACACATTCGACGACACGGGACCGGATCAATGGATAGTTCACCGCGCCGCTCTAAGGTTCCGCTGCCCGTCCTGCTGTTGGGCGGTCTGGCGCTGCTGGGGGTGGCGGCGGGCGTCGCCTCGTTCTCGTCCAAGCCGTCCGATCCGGCCGCCGGGCCGCCGGGCGGCCCGCCGGTGACCGTGGCCCAGCCGCTGACCCGCCCGATCATCGACTGGAGCGAATATACCGGCCAGTTCGCGGCGGTGGATTACGTGGAGATGCGCGCCCGGGTCAACGGCTATCTGACCGAGGTGCACTTCACCGACGGCCAGATGGTCAACAAGGGCGACCTGCTGTTCGTCATCGACCCCCGCCCCTACGAGATCGCCCTGTCCTCGGCGCGGGCCAAGCTGGACCAGGCCATGGGCACCAAGGAATACACCAAGCGCCAGTTGGCCCGGGCCAGCGAGCTGAACCGCAAGGAATTCGTCGCCGAGAGCACGCTGGACCAGCGCACCGAGGAATCCCGCGGCGCCGGCGCCACGGTGGAGGCGGCCCGCGCCGCCCTGCGCGACGCCGAGCTGAACCTGCAGTTCACCCGCGTCACCGCCCCCATCTCGGGACGGATCAGCGCCAAGCAGGTGAGCGTCGGCAATCTGGTCACCGGCGGCCCCAGCGTGGCGTCGCCGACCCTGCTGACCACCATCGTGTCCCAGGACCCCATCCATGTGACCTTCGACCTGACCGAGGCCGATTACCTGGCCCAGACCCGGCACGGCAATCCGGTGGGCGCGGCGGTACAGTTGCGGCTGGTGAGCGAAAGCGGCTGGCCGCGCGAGGGCAGGCTGGACTTCATCGACAACCAGATCGACAGGGGCAGCGGCACCATCCGGGCCCGCGCCGTGCTGGCCAATCCCGACGGGCAGGTGCCGGCCGGCGCCTTCGGCCGGGTGCGCCTCGCCACCTCCGAGCCCTACGAGGGCCTGCTGGTCCCCGACACCGCCATCGTCACCGACCAGTCGCGCAAGCTGGTGATGACCGTGCGTGACGGCACCGTGGTGCCCAAGCCGGTCAAGCTCGGGCCCAAGGACGGCGAACTGCGGGTGGTCCGCGAAGGCCTCAGCCCCGACGACCAGGTGATCATCAACGGCCTGATGCGGGCGCGGCCCGGCACCAAGGTCACGGGGCAACCCGGCAAGATCGAATAGGGACCGACCCATGCGCCTGTCCCACTTCTTCATCGACCGACCCATCTTCGCCACCGTGGTGTCGGTGCTGATCACCATCATCGGCGCCATCAGCTACTTCACCTTGCCGGTGGCGCAGTATCCCGAGATCGCGCCGCCGACCATCGTGGTCAGCGCGTCTTATCCCGGCGCCTCGGCCCAGGTGGTCGCCGATACCGTCGCCACGCCGCTGGAGCAGCAGATCAACGGCGTCGAGAACATGCTGTACCTGAACAGCCAGGCCACCGGCGACGGCAACCTGAAGCTGACCGTGACCTTCGCCCTGGGCACCAATCTCGACACCGCCCAGGTGCTGGTGCAGAACCGGGTGGCGGTGGCGACGGCGCGCCTGCCCGACGACGTCAAGCGCATCGGCATCACCGTGGCCAAGAACTCGCCCGACATGCTGATGGTGGTGCACCTGAACTCGCCCGACGGCTCGCGCGATCAGTTGTACCTGTCCAATTTCGCGACACTGCAGATGATCGACGTGCTGGCCCGCCTGGACGGCGTCGGCGACGTGCGCATCTTCGGCGCCCGCGACTATTCCATGCGGGTGTGGATCGACCCGGACAAGGCGGGAGCCCGCAACCTGACCGCCGGCGAAGTGGTCAAGGCGGTGCAGGCCCAGAACGTGCAGATCGCCGCCGGCGTCCTGGACCAGCCGCCGGTGCCCAAGCAGGGCGCCTTCCAGTTCTCGGTGCAGACCCAGGGCCGTCTCACCGACCCCGCCCAGTTCGGCGACATCATCGTCAAGACCGATGCCTCGGGGCGCATCGTGCGCCTGAAAGACGTGGCGCGCATCGAACTGGGAGCGCTGGACTACAGCGTCAACGGCTATCTCAACAGCAACAACGCGGCGCCGGTGGCGGTGTTCCAGCGCCCCGGCTCCAACGCCCTGGCTACCGCCGACCGGGTCATCGCCAAGGTCGAGGAGATGTCCAAGACCTTCCCCTCGGGCGTCAGCTACACCATCGCCTACAACCCCACCCAGTTCATCGCCCAGTCGGTGCACGAGGTGATCAAGACCATCTTCGAGGCGGTCGTCCTGGTGGTCTTCGTGGTGATCCTGTTCCTGCAGACCTGGCGGGCCTCGCTGATTCCGCTGGCCGCCATCCCGGTTTCGCTGGTTGGCACCTTCGCGGTGCTGGGCGCCATGGGCTATTCGCTCAACAACCTGTCGCTGTTCGGACTGGTCCTGGCGGTGGGTATCGTGGTGGACGACGCCATCGTGGTGGTGGAGAACGTCGAACGCAACATGAAGGACGGCATGAACTCGCGTTCCGCCGCCCACCAGACCATGGACGAGGTGGGCAGCGCCCTGGTCTCCATCGCCCTGGTGCTGTGCGCGGTGTTCATTCCCGCCGCCTTCATCCCCGGCATCTCGGGCCAGTTCTTCCGCCAGTTCGCGGTGACCATCGCCGCCTCGACGGTGATCTCGCTGGTCGTCTCGCTGACCCTGTCGCCGGCGCTCTGCGCCCTGCTGTTCCGCGGCCACGGCCCGCTGGACCACCACGACGAGACCGGCTGGCGCAAGCAGGTGGCCCGCTTCTTCGCCTGGTTCAACCGCAGCTTCGACCGGCTGGCCGGCGGCTATGGCAGCCTGACCCGCACGGTGGTGCGCAAGTCGACCCTGATGCTGCTGCTCTATGCCGGGCTGATCGGCGCGGCGGGAATCGAGTTCGTCAAGACTCCCAAGGGCTTCATCCCCGAGATGGACCAGGGCTACCTGATCACCATCGTCCAGTTGCCGCCCGGCTCGTCGCTGTCGCGCACCGACACGGTGGTCAAGCGCGCCGAGAAGATCATGGCCGAGACGCCCGGCGTGGCGCACACGGTGGCCATCACCGGCCTGGACGGCGCTACCTTCACCAACGCCTCCAACGCGGCGGCCATCTTCACCCCGCTGAAGCCGTTCGAGGAGCGCTATGCCCAGGGCCTGTCGGCCAGCGTCGTCACCGCCGATCTGAGAAAGCGCCTGAGCTCCATCCAGGAAGCCTTCATCATCACCATCGCCCCGCCGCCGGTGCGCGGCATCGGCACGGCCGGCGGCTTCAAGATGATGCTGCAGGACAAGGGCGGCCGCGGCCCCAAGGCGCTGGAGGACGCGGCCCAGGACCTGGCGGCGGCGGCCAACAAGATTCCCGGCCTGTCGGGTATCTTCACCCTGTTCAACACGCGTACTCCCAACGTCTACGCCGATATCGACCGGGTGCGCGCCCAGATGCTGGGCGTGCCGGTGGAGCGGGTGTCCGAGGCGCTGCAGATCTATCTCGGCTCGACCTTCGTCAACGAGTTCAACTACCTGGGCCGCACCTTCCGCGTCACCGCCCAGGCCGACGCCCCGTTCCGCAACGAAATCGAGGACATCGCCAACATCAAGGTCCGCAACGACAAGGGCCAGATGGTGCCGCTGGGCGCGGTGGCATCGTTCCGCTTCGATACCGGCCCCTACCGCGTGCCGCGCTACAACCTGTTCCCCGCCGCCGAGGTGCAGGGAGCGGCGGCGCCGGGCTATGCCAGCGGCTATGCCCTGGAGCAGATGCGGGCCCTGGCCGCCGAGCGGCTGCCCGACGGCTTCGGCTTCGAATGGACCGAGCTGGCGCTGCAGGAATTGCTGGCCGGCAACAACGGCCTGTTCGTGTTCGCCGCCTCGGTGCTGTTCGTCTTCCTGCTGCTGGCCGCCCAGTATGAAAGCTGGTCGCTGCCCGCCGCCGTGGTGCTGATCGTGCCCATGTGCCTGCTGGCCGCCGTCACCGGACTGATCATCCGGGGGCTGCCCATCAACATCCTGGCGCAGATCGGCTTCATCGTGCTGATCGGGCTGGCGGCCAAGAACGCCATCCTGATCGTCGAGTTCGCCCGCCAGGGCGAGGCCGAAGGCCTGGACCGCATCGAGGCCGCCGTGCATGCCGGCCGCACCCGCCTGCGCCCCATCCTGATGACCTCGCTGGCCTTCATCCTGGGCGTGCTGCCGCTGGTGGCCGGGGCCGGGGCCGGGGCCGAGATGCGCCAGAGCCTGGGCACCGCCGTGTTCTACGGCATGCTGGGCGTCACCGGCTTCGGGCTGGTGTTCACGCCGATCTTCTATGTGGTGATCAGGAAGATGGTGGCCGGGCATCACGCCCGCGCCGCCGCCGCCCACGCGGCCGAGCAGGCCCGGGGACGGTAG
>JAVBXM010000127.1 GCA_030824585.1 Phaeospirillum sp.
TCATCCGGCTTCCCCCCCACCGCCGCCTCGGGTAGAGTCCCGGGCGGGGTTCGGATATCGACCGGGAGGGGTCAGATGTCAATCGCCTGGGACGAGGCGCTGGCGGTCGGCGATCCGATCATCGATTCCGACCATCGCCGGATGATCGAGCTGATCGCCGAACTGGAAGCCGCCGGCCGCGCCGAAATCGACTGTGCCGGCATCGGCCGGACCCTACTGGCCCTGACCGATCTGTGCCGCGAGCACTTCGCCCGCGAGGAAGCCTTGCAACGCGCGGTCGGCTTTCCCGAGACCGAGGCCCACCGCACCGCCCATCATATGCTGCTCAAACGCCTCGAGGCGGTGCTGGCCCATTACGGTGACGGCTGCGACGAGGTCCGGGCCGGCATCGTCCGCACGCTGGGCGATTCGCTGGCCACCTGGCTGGTCAGCCACATCGTCAACAACGACATGGAATTCAAGCCCTACGTGGCGATGGCCGGGCAGGGCGCCTAGGGTCAATCGACACTCAGGGAATTGGGCTGATTTCGGGCCGGAATGCCTTCCATACAGAAAATTCAGACACAGATGAACACAGATGAATTGAGAGAATCTATTATCTGTGTCCCGCGTAGCGGGAATCTGTGTTCATCTGTGTCCCGTTCCACGACCTGTCCGCTTGAATGTCGATTGGTCCTAGGCCGTCTCCTTGCCCTCGAAGGCGCACAACTCGCGCACCACGCAGGCCGGGCAGTCGGGTTTCCTGGCCTTGCAGGTGTAGCGGCCGTGCAGGATCAACCAGTGATGGGCGTGTTGCATCCACCTGGCCGGCGTCGCCTTCATCAGGCCCTGCTCCACGTCCAGCACCGTCTTGCCCGGGGCCAGCCCGGTGCGGTTGGCGACGCGGAAGCAGTGGGTATCCACCGCGATGGTCGGCTCGCCGAAGGCGATGTTGAGCACCACGTTGGCGGTCTTGCGCCCGACGCCGGGCAGGGCCTCCAGCGCCGCGCGGTCGTGGGGCACCTTGCCGCCGTGCTCGGCCAGCAGTCGACGCGACAGCTCGATGACGTTCCGGGCCTTGGTCTTGTAGAGGCCGATGGTGCGAATGGCTTCGGCCAGCCCTTCCTCGCCCAGCTCCACCATGGCCCGGGGCGTATTCACCTTGGCGAACAGCGGCCGCGTCGCCTTGTTGACCCCGGCATCGGTGGCCTGGGCCGACAGCACCACCGCCACCAGCAGCGTATAGGGATCGGCGTATTCCAGATCGCTCCTGGGCTCGGGATTGCGCTCGGCCAAAAGGGCGTAGAAGCGGTCGGCCTGGGCGGGGGTCATTGGTTGAGCACTCCCAGCGCCTCCGCATGCAGGCGCCTGTCTCCGGCGGCGCAGACCTTGCCGTCGGAATGGATGGAGAGCGGCTTACCCGACCAGTCGGTCATAATCCCCCCCGCCCCCTCGATCACCGGCACCAGGGCGGCGAAATCGTAGGGCTTGAGCCCCGCCTCCACCACCAGATCGCAAAAGCCCGAGGACAGCAGGGCATAGGCGTAGCAATCGCAGCCATAGCGCGGCCGCTTGCACCGGGTGGCGATGCGGTCCCAGGCCGGGCGGGTCTTTTCGCAGAACAGTTCGGGCGCCGTGGTGAAGGCGTAGGCGTGGGCCAGGTCGGGACAGGCGCGGACCCGCGCCGGCTCGCCGTTCAGCGTGGTGGGGCGGCCCAGGGCGCCCAGCCAGCGCTCGTTGGTGAAGGCCTGGTCGATGACGCCCAGGATGGGGGTGCCGTGGCGGGCCAGGCTAATCAGGGTGCCGAAGCTGGGCTTGCCGGTGATGAAGGCCGCCGTGCCGTCGATGGGGTCCAGCACCCAGACGTATTCGGCGTCGCAATTCTCGCGCCCGTGCTCCTCGCCCAGGATGCCGTGGCCGGGCACCTCGGCGGCCAGGATGGCGCGCAGGACCGCCTCCACCTCGCGGTCGGCGATGGTCACCGGGCTGGAATCGGCCTTGTCGTCCACCGCCACCGGGGTGCGGAAGTACTTCCTCACCACCGGGCGGGCGGCGTCGGCCAGTCTCTCGGCCAGGGCGATGAATTGGGCGGGGCAGGCGGTCATGATGGAAATTCCATGGGATTGGGGTGCGGCCGAGTGTGGCGCGAAACGGCCGTTGTGGATAGGGTGTAGGCGCAATTCCCATTTGGACGCGGATCATGGCCGAGCTCAACCCCATCATCGTCATTCCCGCCCGCATGCACGCCACCCGGCTGCCGGGCAAGCCGCTGGCCGATATCCACGGCGAGCCGATGATCGTCCACGTCTGGCACCGGGCCGTGCAGGCCGGACTGGGTCCCGTGGTGGTGGCCTGCTCCGAGCGGGAGGTCTTCGACGCCGTCCACGCCCATGGCGGCAACGCGGTGATGACCGACCCCGATCACCCCTCCGGCTCGGACCGGGTGTGGGAGGCGGTGCGAAACATCGACCCCGAGGGCGAGTTCGACGCCATCGTCAACGTCCAGGGCGACCTGCCCACCCTGGACCCCCGGATCATCCGCGCCGTCTTCGCGCCCCTGGCCGAACCGGGCGTCGACGTCTCCACCCTGGTGACCGAGATCACCAACGAGGAGGAGCGCACCAACCCCAACGTGGTCAAGGCGGTGGTGGGCCTCTCGCCCGGACAGAAGGTGGGCCGCGCGCTGTATTTCAGCCGCGCCACCGTGCCGGCCAACCCCGGGCCGCACTACCACCACATCGGGCTCTACGCCTATCGCCGGGCCTCGCTGGAGCGTTTCGTCAGCCTTCCCCAGGGCGTGTTGGAAAGCCGCGAGAAGCTGGAGCAACTGCGCGCCCTGGAGAACGGCATGCGCATCGATTGCGCCTTGGTTGACACCGTTCCGCTGGGTGTCGATACTCCCGCCGACCTAGAAAGGGCGCGCGCCCTGCTGAAGCCCAGGAAGCCATGACCGACACGCCCAATCCCACCACTGTTCCGCATTCGGACAGCGCCATCGCCTTCCAGGGCGAACCCGGCGCCTATTCGCACCTGGCCTGCCGCAACGCCTATCCCGGCATGCAGCCGCTGCCCTGCGCCACCTTCGAGGACACCTTCGCCGCCGTGCGCGAGGGCCGCGCCCGCTACGCCATGATCCCCATCGATAATTCGGTGGCGGGTCGCGTCGCCGACGTGCACCACCTGATGCCCTATGCCGGCCTGCACATCATCGCCGAGCATTTCGAGCGCATCAGCCACCATCTGCTGGCCGTGCCGGGCGCCACGCTCTCGACCATCAAGACGGTGAAAAGCCACGTCCACGCGCTGGGCCAGTGCCGCAACATGATCCGCGACCTGGGGCTCAAGGTGATCGTCGGCACCGATACCGCCGGCGCCGCCGCCGAACTGGCCCAGAAGGGCGACCCCACCATGGCGGCCATCGCCTCGGAACTGGCCGCCGAAGCCTATGGCCTGGTGTCGCTGCGGGCGGGCATCGAGGACGCCGAGCACAACACCACCCGCTTCGTGGTGCTGGCGCGCGAGGCCTTAGAGCCCAACCCGAACCTTCCCTGCGTCACCACCTTCGTGTTCCGGGTACGCAACGTGGCCGCCGCGCTGTACAAGGCCCTGGGCGGCTTCGCCACCAACGGCATCAACATGACCCGGCTGGAAAGCTACATGGTGGGCGGCGAGTTCGCCGCCACCCAGTTCTATGCCGACGTGGAAGGCCATCCCGCCCAGCGCCCCTTGCGTCTGGCGCTGGAGGAACTGGACTTCTTCAGCCACGAGGTCCGCATCCTGGGCGTCTATCCCCGCCATGCCTTCCGCATGAAGCAGCAGCAGACCAGCGCGGAATAGAGGTCACAGCCCTTCCAGGATCACCACGGTCCGCCGCGCCGAGCGGCGGCTGATGCCGACGATCGCCTGATATTCGGGCGAGTCCAGGCAGGCCCTGGCCGTCTCCACGTCGGGAAAGCGGATCAGCACCATGCGGGTGGGCGACCACAGGTCGGTCTCGCGCGGGATCAGGTCGCCGCCGCGGGCCAGGTATTCCCCGCCCCATTGCTCGATCAGCGGCCGGGCCTTCGCCTTGTATTCCTCGTAAGTGTCGGGATCGCCCAACCGGGTGTCGACGATCAGGTAGGCGGACATGGGCGGTTCTCCCCTGGAAACGACGAAGGGCGGCCCTCCATTTGGAGAGCCGCCCCGCCCCGTTTCAAGGGTTTTAGTACACGTCGTGCAAGGTATTGGTGACGTTGAACTTGCCGGTCGGAGTGATCAGGCGCGGGTCCTTGATCACCGATTTCAGCTTACGGGTCTTGTCGTCGACCACCACGATGGCCGAGACCTTGTCCTTGGCGTTCCACACCGAAATCCACACCTCGTCGCCCGCCTTGTTGTATTCGGGCTGAACGATGCGCGGAGCGCCGTCGGTGATGCCGGCCCACTTGGCGATGGGCAGCACCTCGGCCGGCTTGTCCAGCGCGTTGATGTCGAAGACGGCGATGGAGGCGGCCACGTCGGCATCGGGGTTGAGCGGGGTGTCGACCCACAGGTTCTTGGACTTGGGGTGGGTCTTGAGGAACAGCGAACCGCCGCCCTGGCCCGACAGCGAGCCCACCTTGGTCCAAGCCTGCTTGGGGTGGCCCTTGGGGTCGGTGCCGATCAGCGCCACGCTCTCGTCGCCCAGATGGCCGGTGGCCCAGACGGGACCGAACTTGGGATGGACGAAATTGGTGCCGCGGCCCGGATGGGGGGTGGCGCCCACCTCGACCATGCCCACCAGCTTGTCTTCCTTGGTATCGACCACGGCGATCTTGTTGCGCGCGTTGGCGGCCACCAGGAAGTAGCGCTTGGTGGAATCGAAGCCGCCGTCATGCAAGAACCGCTCGGCCTCGATGGAGGTGACCTTCAGGTTCTTGATGTCGGAATAGTCCACCAGCATGATCAGGCCGGTTTCCTTCACGTTGACCACGAATTCCGGCTTGAAGTGCGAGGAAACGATGGAGGCGACGCGCGGCTCCGGGTGATATTCCTGCTTGTCCGTGGTCATGCCGCGGGTCGAGACGATCTTCTTCGGCTCGAGGGTATTGCCGTCCATGATGACGAACTGGGGCGGCCAATAGGCGCCGGCGATGGCGTACTTGTCCTCGAAGCCCTTGAACTTGGAGGTCTCCACCGAGCGGGCCTCCATGCCCATCTTCACCTCGGCCACCGTCTCGGGCTTTTCCATCCAAAGATCGATCAGGTTGATCTTGGCGTCGCGGCCGATGACGTAGAGATAGCGGCCCGAGGCGGAAATGCGCGAGATGTGGACGGCATAGCCGGTCTTGATGATGCTGACGATCTGCTTGGAGGCGCCGTCGATCAGGGCGATCTCGCCCGAGTCGCGCAGCGTCACCGAGAACAGGTTGGACAGGTCCAGATTGTTCAGCTTCTTCTTGGGACGCTGGTCGGGGGGAACCACCACCTTCCAGGTCGCCTTGATCTCGTCCATGCCGAATTCGGGCGGCTGCGGCGGCTCGTTCAGCAGGTACTTGGCCATCAGGTCGACCTCGGCCTCGGACAACTGGCCCGAGGAGCCCCAGTTGGGCATGCCGGCGGCGGAACCGTAGGTGATGAAGGCCTTCAGCGCGTCGAAGCCGCGCTCGCGGGTGATGTCGGTGGTCAGCGGCTTGCCGGTGGCACCCTTGCGCAGCACGCCGTGACAGCCGGCGCAGCGCTCGAAATAGATCTGCTTGGCCTTGGCGAACTCGGCCGCGGTCAGTTGCGGACCGGGCTGGGCGCCAGGCTGGCTCATGGGGGCGGTGCGGAGCACGTCGCCGCTGGTTTCGTAATGCTCACCGGCGCCATGGGCGGGCTTTTCCTCCGCCACGGCCGTCCCGGCCCAGGCGGCCGCCAGTGCCGCCATCATCCAAGTCGCTGCCTTCATCGGTTTCCCCTGGGCATATCAAAGTCACCGGCAATCCCGGCGCGGGAGACCATATTCGCCATGTGGGAATGAATCAAGCAAACGATAAGTATTTGATGTTTATCAAATGACAAACGTCAACGCTATCTTAAATGACGTACAAGTATTCGCGTATAATTGTAGTCATTCTATTTTGATGTACATCATGCATCAGCCGTCTTGAGTCCGCGTCGGCAAGCACGCAGACGGCCGCGCCGAGTCCACCCGCCGGCTTGATTGACTTTCATCAGGTGATTTTGATCAAGAATGGCGGCCATAGCGCCCCGGGGTGATTCCCAGGATGCGCTTGAAGTGGCGGTTGAGGTGACTCTGGTCGGCGAAGCCCACCTCGGCGGCGGCCAGGGCGGGCGGGCAGCCGGCGGCGATCATGTCCCTGGCCCGACGGACCCGCAATTGGGTGAGATAGGCGTGGGGCGGCAATCCGTGCTGGCGCTTGAAGGCGCGGATCAGGCGGAAGGGCCGGGTCCCCGCCGCCTCGGCCAGATGGTCCAGCGAGACGTTCTCGGCCAGATTGTCATGCATGTACGACCGGGCCAGCGCCACCGCCCGGCCGTTGGCGTCGAGACGCCGGGGCTCGACCCGCTCGACGGCGTGGCGGACCAGAACGCGGGCCAACAGGGCGGCCAGCAGGGTCTGGCGGGTCAGCAGCGCTTCGCCCCGGTGCTCGGCGTCGAACACGGCGTTTACCAGCCCCGCCGCCACCTCGTCGCCGATCACCGGCGGCAGGGCGAAAATGCGGTTCTCGGTGCGCTCGCGCAGTTCCGCCGCCACTCCGGCCACCAGGGCCGGGCCGGGATAGAGGCAGCGATAGGCCAGTCCCTCGGCGGTGACCTCGCCGGCATGGACCTCGTCATAGGTGACGGTGCAGACGAAGCCGCGCGGCGCCACGTGCAGGCCGCCGCGATAGGTGAAGCGGTTGGCGCCGGCGTGCACCACGCCGATGCCGTAGGTGTCGTGGCTGTGGCGCGGGCAGGACTGGCGGCCGAAACTGGCTTCCAGCATGTCGAGGCCGTCCATGCCCGCCGCCGCCCACATGCGGGTGCGGTCGCATTCCATGCGCAACGGTAGCGCCGCCACGGCCCCGCTGTCTTGAACGTTCTTGACGCCCGACGGGCGGGAAACGTCCAAGACCGCGCCGAACCACCGCGCTCTAACTTATTGATTGGAGACGGATTCAGCTTCTCGGACGAATCGCGAGGCGATTCGACCTCAAAGCATCCGGCTCCAGCCTGAAACACGGAGGTAATCATGGGGTCGAGGCGGATCGGTTGGCTATGCTGCGCGCTGGGAATGGCGAGCGCCGGCAGCGTGGTGGTGGCGTCCAAGCTGGCGGGAGCGGGACTGCCCGTGTTCATCGCCGCCGCCCTGCGCTATGGGCTGGCCGCCCTGGTGCTGGTGCCCTGGGCCTTGAGGCGGCGGGAGCGGATATGGCCGGGCGGCCGCGACCGGCTGGTCCTGGCGGCGCAGGCGGTGGCGGGCAGCCTGGGCTTCTCGGTGCTGATGCTGGCCGGGCTCCGCCATACCGCCGGCACCGACGCGGCGGTGATCGCCGGCACCCTGCCCGCCCTGGTCGGCCTGCTGTCCCTGCTGCTGCCG
>JAVBXM010000243.1 GCA_030824585.1 Phaeospirillum sp.
GCCTCGACGGCGCCCAGGCGGTCTCCGACCGTGCCCCGCCCCTGCTCGGCGCCGACACCGCCGAGGTGCTGGCCGGATGGCTGGACATGGATGCCGCCGAGTTGGCCCGGCTCAGGAGTACCGGGGTGGTGTGATCAGCCGATTTCGGCGCACACCCCTTCCAGAAATCCAACCGCCGCCTCCACCTCGGCCTCGCCGATGATCAGCGGCGGCACCAGCCGCACCACGTTGTCCCCCGCCCCCACCGCCAGCATCCCGGCGGCGAACAGCCGGGCGGTGAAGGCGGTGTTCGCCGGCACCGTCTTGAGACCGAGCATCAGCCCCTGGCCGCGCACCTCGGCGATGGCCCGGGGGAAACGGCGGGCCAGGTCCTCCAGCTTGCCGCGCAGCAGGGTGGCCACCGACCGCACCCGCTCCAGGAAGCCGGGCGCCATGATCTCGTCCAGCACCGCTTCGGCCACCGCCATGGCCAGCGGATTGCCGCCGAAGGTGCAGCCGTGGGTGCCGGGCGTCATGCAGGCTGCCGCCCTTTCGGTCGCCAGCACGGCGCCCACCGGGAAGCCGCCGCCCAGCCCCTTGGCGAGGCCCATCACGTCGGGGGCGATGCCCGACCACTCGTGGGCAAACAGCATGCCGGTCCGTCCGATGCCGGTCTGCACCTCGTCCATCAGCAGCAGCAGGCCGAATTCGTCGGCCAGGGCGCGCAGGCCCCGCAGGTAGGCGGGATCGGCCGGGCGGATACCGCCCTCGCCCTGTACCGGCTCGACCAGCAAGGCGGCGGTGGCCGGCCCGATGGCGGCCCGCGCCGCGTCCAGGTCGCCGAACGGCACGTGGTCGAAGCCGGCGGCCACCGGACCGAAGCCCTCCAGGTACTTGGCCGTGCCGGCCGCCGCCAGGGTGGCGATGGTGCGGCCGTGGAAGCTGCCGGTGCAGGCGACGATGCGGTGACGCTCCGGGTGACCGGCGCAATGGTGGTAACGCCGGGCGATCTTGATCACCAGTTCCATGGCCTCGGCGCCGGTATTGCAGAAGAACGCCGTATCGGCGAACGAGGCGTCGACCAGCCGCCGGGCCACCCGCTCCTGCCCCGGTACCCGGTAGAGGTTGGAGCAATGCCACAGCTTGCCCGCCTGCTCCGCCAGCGCCGCCACCAGACGGGGATGGCCGTGGCCCAGGGAATTGACCGCCACGCCCGAGCCGAAATCCAGGAAGCGGCGGCCGTCGGCGGCCCTGAGCCAGGCCCCCGCGCCACTCTCGAAGATCACGTCGGTGCGGTCGAAGACGGGCAGCAGGTTGTCAGGAAACATGGGGCTCACTTGCGCGGGAGTTGGACCGGGGGGAGTTGACCTCGACGCCCCTCCAGCCTGGGCGAGATCTAGGGTGTGGGCGCCCAGAGCAACTGGGAGTAGCCCTCCATGGCGATGCTGCCCAGGAAGGCGCGCTTGCGCTTGATGACCCGGGCCTTGCCCTCCTGCTCCAGCCTGTCGATGGCTCCGGAATAGCCGCGCAGGAAATTGCGGAAGTCATGAGCCCGCACCGCGGTGTAATCGACAATGTTGTCCTTGTTATACCACTCGACCATAGGCTCGATATGAAAGCAGCCGGCCGGCTTCTTCGCCATGATGAAGTCGAGGAACGGACCGAAATTGGTTCCCGTCTGCTCGATGGCCCCCACGGTCAGGATGGCGCTGTTGGGCGGAATCTCCAGCCCGTAATCGGGATGGAAGAAGTCGAACTGCTCGCCGCGCACCTTCATGCCGCACTTGGTGCGCAGCCCCTCGGCGATGGCCACGGCGGGCTCGGCCCAATCCAGGCCGATGATCTGCTTGTCGGGGAAACGCTTGGCCAGGTTGGCGAGGTTGATACCCGAACCGCAGCCGAATTCGAAGATGTGGTCGAAGGACCGCAGATAGGTGGAAAAGAACCAGGAGGAAAAAACCTCGAACCAGTTCTGCTCGAAATTGGAAGCCCTTGTCGCGACGAAACGGCCGAACAGGCGGATAGGCATGTCGGGTCGCATATACTTGGGGATCAGCGCCGCGACATCGGCCGAGGCGTTGAAGTCCTCGAGGTTCTCGCCCCACCCCTTGACCCAGCGGGATTTATCCTCGTTCTCCACCCTGTTGAAGTTACCGTCGCGCACCCGTTCGAGCAGGTTGATGACGATCCCATCCAGCCTTTCGTCGCTGACCGGCTCGTATTCCCAGTCATGGGAGGCGAAGATGTTCCGAATCTCGGCGGAGAGCGAAGCTTCCTCAACACCGAACAAATCCGCGCAATCAGCAAGGGTCAGCGCCGCCACAACAGACCTCCATTAACCAAATATTAACATGGGAAAGCCGATAAAATCTTTCTTGTGACTTGACATCGATCACTATAAGAACTCACCATTCTCCTGTCCAGTCCATCCTTCCGGAACCCCTCCAGCTGAACTGGCTATTCTCAGATGACATCATGTTTTGTTGTCACCGGATCAAGTGGACTTGTTGGCAATCACATGCTGCATGCTCTCGCCGGCCGGCCGGGCGTGCATGTCCGGGCGGTCTACAACCGGCACAAGCCGGACGTCGAGGCCGCCAATATCGAGGCGATCAGCGCCGATCTGCTTGACCCGGCCCAGTGCCGGCGGGTGCTGGCCGGGGCGGACCGGGCCTTCCTGTTCGCCGGCTTGCTGGCGCCGGCCCCCATGCTGGCCCGCGACCCCGTGGGCGCGGTGACCACCAACCTGCGCCTGGCGGTCAACATGCTGGAAGCTGCCTGGAACGAGGGCGTACCGCGCATGGTCTGGCTGGGCAGCACCACCGCCTATCCCGAACTGGACCGGCCACTGACCGAGACCGACCTGTTCACCGGCGAGCCGCCCAAGGCCTGGGCCGGGCTGGGCTGGGTAACACGCTACGTCGAGACCTTCTGCCGCCACCTGGCCGAACTGGCCGCCAAATCCGGGCGTGACCTGGATATCTCCGTCCTGTGTCCGTCCATGATCTATGGCGAATATGACCATTTCGATGGCGACAGCGCCCATTTCCTGCCGGCGCTGATCCGCCGCGTCGTCGCCCGCGAGCACCCCATCGAGGTCTGGGGCGACGGCACCCAGAAGCGGGATCTGATCCATGCTTCCGACGTGGTGCGCGCCGCGCTTCTGGCGTCCGAAGCCGTAAAAGGCTACGATTGCTTCAATATCGCGGCGGGAACCAGCCATTCGGTGAATGAGATTCTACGCCACCTGATCGCGGCCGACGGCTTCACCGACGCGGAGATCGTTCACAAGCTCGACCGGCCGCAAACCGCCGCCCTGCGTCAGTTTGCCGGCGACAAGGCGGCACGGGTGCTGGGCTTCGACGCCGAAATCCATATCGGCGAAGGTATCCGCAGGACGCTGGAATGGTATCGGGGCCGGCTTGCCGGCGAACGGAGGGTTTGATGAGCATCTCTATCGGCGTGGTCGTCCCCTTCTGGCGCTACTGGGCCAATCCGATCAAGCTCCAGCCCTTGTGGGAATTATACTACGCGACCCAGATCCAGAACTGGATTCCCGACGCCGAGGTACGGATCGTCGACCTGCGCGACCGCAAAACCCCGGCCGATGCCAGTTGCGACATCTATTTCTACTGGGTCATGAAGTCGGCCGATTCCCAGGACGTCTATGGCGTGGTCCGCGACCTGCGCGAACGTGCTCCGAAGTCGGTGCACATGGCCGGCGGCAACCATGTCGACCATCTGACCGACGAATGCGCCGCCGTTTTCGATGCCGTGTTCCTGGGAACCGCCGAGAACGCCATCCCCAAGGCCATCGCCGATGCGCGATCCGGCAGGCTGGAGAAAATCTACCGCACCGACGTGGCCTGCCCCTTTTCGTCCTATCCCCATCCGCGCCGCCACTTCCTGCCGACCGACCGGGTGGTGAACGCCGAGCACTTTCAGCAATATGGCGGCGTACTGGGAACCGGGGCGTATTTCTCACGCGGCTGCGCGTTCCACTGTCGGTTCTGCGTCTACAACAATCCGGGCAATTTCGAGTACCGTACCCCAGAGCAGATCACCGCCGAGATCGAGTATCTCAAGGCCGAGTACGGCATCGGCGGCGTGAATCTGCGCGACGAGGTGTGTATTCCCATCAATCCTCGCGTCTGCCGCGACTATATCGAGGCCATCGGCAAGACCGGCGTCATTTGGCGCGGCCAGACGGTGCCGTTCGGCCATGAGGACATGGTGCGTCTTGCCGCCGAGGCGGGGTGCAAGGAACTGGCCCTGGGGGTGGAGAACGTGGAATCCGAAGAGGTCCTGCGCATTTCCAACAAGCCCAACCAAAGCATCGACAAGGCGCGCGGCTATATCGAGACGCTGAAGAAGCACGGCATCAAGGTCAAGGTCTGCCTGATCATGGGCCTGCCGGGCGAGACCAATCAGGTTCTGGAGCGCACCATCCGCTTCCTGGAGGAGGTGCGGCCCGATTTCGTGGCGGTATCCGGGTTCGATCCGGTACCCGGCTCGCCCTTCTACGCCGAGCCGGAACGTTACGGCATCAAGTGGATCGACAAGGATTTCAGCCGCCACGCCCACTTGGTCTACCGGTTCGGTCACGAGGAAGACACCGGCCTACCGTTCGAATACGCCGACGAAACCCCCTTCGGCCCGGGCCGCAAGCGCGCGGACATCGTCAACGATATCCGTACGCTGCAGGACTGGCTGCGCGAACGGGGAATGTCGTACTAGGGTCAATCGACATTCAGGGAATTGGGCTGATTTCGGGCCAAAATGCCTTCCATACAGAAAATTCAGACACAGATGAACACAGATAAACACAGATGAATTTGGGAAATCCCTTATCTGTGTCCCGCGTAGCGGGAATCTGTGTTCATCTGTGTCCCATTCCATGACCTGTCCGCTTGAATGTCGATTGGTCCTAGAGCGCGATGATAATAGATCGACGCGGCCTCGCGCCGATCCATTATCTGAATCGCCCTCTAACTTATTGATTAGAGGCGGATTCAGCTTCTCGGACGAATCGCGAAGCGATTCGACCTCATAGCATCCGACTCTGGGTGCCCCCTATATCGCGGGCGGATTTTTGACGGCGATGACTTCCATGCCGATGCGGTAACGCTCGCTGACCGCGTAGATAAGCGGTGTCAGCCCGTGCTCGCCGAGCAGCCTATAGAGGCGTTCCCGGTCGAAGTTGTGGTAGTGCTCCAACTCGCCCCAATAGGGATTGATCCCGGTCTGATCCAGCAGGCCCCAGACAGCACTGGACATGTTCGGCATGGACAGGAAAAGGGCACCACCCGGCCGCAATAGCCGGCAGGCCGCGTCCAGCCCCTGGCGGGGAAACGGCATGTGTTCGAGAACGTCGGCCATGCTGATGACGCTGAAGCGACCAGGGGCGTCGAGCGTCTCGATCGCCTGACAATGTGCTTCGTATCCCATCCGTCGCAGGGCCTCGACATTGTCCTGCCTCAAATCGACTCCCACCGGGTGGTAGCCGAATTCACCGGCGGTAAACAACAACGAGGCATTTCCAAAGCCGATGTCGAGCCATTCCCCGTCCTTGACGACACTGGCGACACGCTCGACCATCCTGGCGGAAATGCGGCGCTGGCTCTCGGCGTCATGGCCCACCACCTGCGTCGCATTGGTCTTGGCGAAGACCAGGCGCGCCGCCTCCTCCGTGAAATATCCGTCGGTAAAGACGTGCGCGCAGACCGCGCAACGACACCACGTGATCTGTGGCGGCAAGGCTGGATGATAGAGCGGATGAAGCGTGCAATCGGCATAGCCGAAGGGAGGGATATCCGGGCTTTGGCAAAGCGGGCACTGGGAGTACGCGATCCTGGCCCGGGACAGTACCGGACTTGCGCCCTCGGCACTCGATGCGTCGTCAGAGGCGGTTGCCAACGTAGGGGCCCTCCACGGCCTGTCTCATGAATCCAATGTGTTAGCCATGCGTCAATCCTGTCAAGAAGCGCTCGCCGGAGCATCGACCGCGACAAACGGACGGATTGTCCCGCATGCGGCTTTTCGACTTATGCGGGAGCCCGGCTGACCACGTGATCGGAAATGATCTTCTGGAACTCCTCGACCGGCACCGTCGAAGTCTGGCAGCACATCCGGCATTCGGCGGATAACTGCCCGGTCAACAATTCCCGCCGGAGCGCCTGCAAGCGGGGCAGGCTGGGAATATCGGCAAACGACTTGATCTCGGCGAAATTGCCCACCGAGCCAATCGCGCCGCAGCAGGGCTCGATCCCGCCATCCGCCAGCAGGATGGCCATATCCCAAGGCATGCGACAGTTCCGGGTATGCCCCTCGGGCACCGGCGTGGTGGTGCGCAGATGAGGGCCCAGATGGCTGGTCAGGCGCTCGGTGACCACCGGGGTACCGGTCAGAAACTGGATGAACGGAGTATAGACCTGGAAGCCGACCCCTGCCCCGGAGAGTATTTCGTTGGCCCTGACCACCTCGCCGCGCACCGTGTTCATCTCCTCGGGAGACAGAACGCTGATATGGCGCGCGTCCACCTCGGGATTCTCCTCTTCGTAATAGAACACCAGGTCTTGGAGGCTGAGCGACGAGACGCCCAACTCGACGGCCAGGGCCGCCACCCGGCTAAAGCCGATGATCGAGGCCGCCGTGGCCACCGAGATGATCGACATGTTGGGCTTGGGCCGCCCCATGTAGCGGGCGGCAGCCTTGATCATCACCACGTTGGAAATCAGCTTGTCCAGATCACAGCCCTTGCGGATCTTATTCATCAGCTTGTGATCAACGCTGTCGATGCTGATGGTGATGGAGCCCAGCTCGGCCAGGGCACAGGCCTGGTCCCAGGTCAGCGACACCGACAGGTTGGTCACCACATGGGTATGGGGCGCCATCCCTTTGAACCGCGCCAGCAGGGCCTCCCAGCCCTTGACCGTGGTGATCTCGCCGCGCCCCGACAGGCCCAGGAACGGCGGATGGGATTCCTTGACGATCTCCATGGCATGGGAAATCAACTTTTCCGGCATCACCTGCTGTTTGTAGCTGTCCTTGGCGTTATCCATGCTGCAATAGCGGCAGCGCAGATTGCACTTGCTGGTCAGTTCGATGCTGACGCTGAACGGCGGCGTACCGGAAACCAAGTGATCCATGATCAGATTCTCCATGCGAGCGGCCTCGGGGGCCACTCCTATTCCAGTACAAAGTAAGAAACCCGCGAGGCATGCGGGAACCGTTTCAGCCTGACGGCGTTCAGGCCGAACGTTTCCATCAGGGCCAGGGTCTCACCGGGAGAATCCGGATCGTTCAACTCGTCGAAGCCGAGAACGCTGCCCTTGGTCAGACGCGGCCGGATCATCTCGATGCACTTCTTGGTCGGCTCGTACAGATCGAAGTCGAAATAGGCCAGCGCGATGATGGAGTGCGGCGCCTCCTTCAGATAGATGGGCAGTTGCTCCGTGGCGTCACCAGCCCTGAGGTCGAATTTTTTCAGGTGCGAGAGGGGGTTGAGCCCCTCGTGGATCGTCATGATCTCGTGCAGATAGGATTTGTAGTCCGGCGTGGTGGCCAGATTGCCCGGCCGCATCAACTCGGCGGCACCGTCCTCGGGGACCACCGCGGGAAAGCCCTCGAAGGTGTCGAAGCCGATCAGCGGCCGATGACGGTTGAAGGGCTCGTAGATGCCGCGTAGCGCGGCGAACAGCGCCAGGTTCTGTCCCCAGCGGGTGCCGAACTCCATGACGCAGCCCTGCACATCGAGAATCTGCCGGTAGAGGTGGTCCATGAACAAGACGCGGGCCAGGCTCTTGGACTCCAGGAACAGGCCCAGATTGGACAGCAACTGGTCCTTAGGATGGGGGGCCTTTTGCAGCATGTCCGCCATCCGGCCACGCAAATCCGCCTCGTTGTTGGACGCATAGGTGCTGATGCCGGTGTCGAGTTCCATACCCATACTCCTAGGAAAACAATGAGTTCCAGATGACCATCCCACCGCGCGGCGTCACCGCTCGCGGATCAGGACGGGAATGTCGCGCTTGCCCTCGAAGGCGATGACCCAGGCCCAATAGCGGATGCGGCCTTCCACCAGATCGTACTCGTAGCCCTCGTCCGGATTATCGGCACGGCGTACCCGCACCGGCTTCAGGAATTCGCCGTCCAGCATCTGCCGGGCCAATTCGGAGGGGCTGGGCGTCATGTGGTGGATATTGGCCTTGGCCTCTTCCAGGCTGCGATAGACCTTGCCTCCCCCTCCGGCGGGCGCGGCCCGCACCGAGTTCACGGGAATGATCGCGGACGCCGCTCCGGTCAGGCGGTCGATCTCGGTCGCATCCGCATCCGACAGAACCAGTGAACCGGCCTGGGCATTTTGTCCGGCGTGCTCGGCCCGTCCGGCACGGGGAATGACCACCACCGGCGGCCGGCGGATCAGCCAGGCCAGCGCCAAGGCGCCCACCGAGCATTGGTAGCGCCCGGCGATTTCGGCCAGCATGTCGCGCCGCGCCGAGCTGCCGCAGATGTGTCCCTGGTCCAGCGGGCTGTAGGCGAGGAAAGTGATGCCGCGCGTCTGGCAATAGGGCAGGACGTCCTGTTCCACCGAACGGTCGAACAGGTTGTATTCCGCCTGCATAGTGGCGAGGCGGGCATGGCGCAGGCTGGTGCGGGCCTCCTCCAACTCGCGCAGGGAGAAGTTGCACACGCCGACGTCTCCGATCTTGCCTTCGGCGGCCAGATCGTCCAGCGCCCCCATGGTCTCGGCGATGGGGATCGACGGGTTGGACCAGTGAACCTGGTACAGCTCGATCCGCTCGCGCCCCAGGCGCCGCAGGCTGTTGTCCAAAGACACGCGCATGCGTTCGGGTGTCAGGTTCTCGGGCGAGACCTTGGAGGCCACCACCACGTCACGGCCGGCGATGGCGCGGCCCACCACCTCCTCGGAATGGCCGGCGCCATAGACCTCGGCGGTATCGACGAAGGTCACGCCGCGCTCGAAGGAAAGAGCAAGGGAGGCCAGCGCGCCTTCATCGCGACCGTAATCGGGCGTATCCACGCCCACCAGCCCGCCGGTACCCACGCCGATGGCGGAAATCCGTGGCCCAGAGACCCCGATGGTCTTGTACAGCATTGCTTTCGCCCGTTGAAACCGATGAATCAGAAATTAGACCGCCACCTGGGACGGCTCCTCCGCCCCACGCAGCGCCATGCCGTAATGCCGCGCCAGCAGAATAGCCTCCGGACAGGGGAAGCCGGTGATCAGGGTTCGCGACAGATAGAGGTTCAATTCGTCGAGCACCACCTGCGCCTCGTCCAGCCGCTGCTGCTGCAGCAGCAGATGGACCGCCATGGGCGCGAAATCGTGAAGCACCGTGTAGTCGTTGTACTTGGCGGCGGAGAAGGCCGCGAGGAACGGCTCGGTCCATTCCGGCACACCGTTGTTGGCCAGCCCGAACAGCGCCCGCAGGTAGAGGCGCTGGGCATTCTCGTTGATGGGGAACATGACCAGGGAGCGGTCCAGCAAACCTGCGGCCTTGGCGTATTGCAGGGCCGCCTCGCCACCGGTAAGCGTCAACCCCTTGGTGATGGCCATGTCGGCCTGCTGGTTCAGCGCGTAGCTGCGCCACACCGTTTCCTCGGGCACGATCTGCGCCAACTCGGGGCAACGCTGACGGATGCGGGCATCGGCAATCCAATAATAGCCGTTCACCTGGTCCAACTGACGCGGAAAGCTTTCGTTGGGACGTAATTCCATAGCTCCCGACGCCACCCGGCTGAACAGGATATCGGCCTGATCGGGATGGCCACCCCAGCGCACGCACAATGCCCTCGTATAGGCTAGGCCGAGGGAATTGGGGAATTCCTCCAACCCATGGGTCACGGTCTCCCACACCGGCGTCAGCCAGTTGCCGTCGGGCACGTCCACGTCGGCGATGGCCCGGCGGACCCAGTTGGGGGATACCGTCTGCTCGCGCAGGCGCTCGATCTGATCGGGGCGAGACTTCAGCAGCCAGGACTCGTTGCAGC
The DNA here is from genome assembly GCA_030824585.1 of Phaeospirillum sp. Lineage (GTDB taxonomy): Bacteria > Pseudomonadota > Alphaproteobacteria > Rhodospirillales > Magnetospirillaceae > Phaeospirillum. Next base: position 9,994 of record JAVBXM010000243.1, read on the forward strand.
ACACCCAGGTCCGCCGAGGTTCTGGAACCGGCCCCTGGGCCTTGCACCTGCCGCCCACCTCCACCTGGGTGGCAAACAGCATGTGGCGGACGAAGCGCATGGCCCGCCGATGCTCGTCGTCGGGCAGCAGGTCGGTCAATTCCGCCTCCAGCCGCCCGGCTTGGGGCAGGAATTTCTCGATCAGCGCGCCGTAATTGTGCAGGTGGCCTTCTACGTCGGCCACCGGGTCGGTCATGCCATAGGTGGGGAAACAGTGGAAATGCTCGCTGAAGATATAGGGAAATCCGTTTTCTTCCTCGACCAGATGCAGCGCGCCGTGGGCCAGGGATTCGTACGGCCTCGTACTGATGGAATTGGCGGCACGCGTGCTGTTGATGGTGAAGCGCGTGTCGCGCATCAGCGCGTCGTAGCCGTCATCACTCAGATAGGCATCCAGCAGACGCACGCTGAAGCGCCTGTCCACCTGGGCCAGCGATACGATGCGCTGGCGCTTGTCGCGGTAGAAATCGTGGGTCAGCCCACCGGTAAAGACCAGATCGTGGGCACGATTGGGCTTGGCCAGGAAGATGTCCTTCAGCCCCGTCACCTTGGGAACGCGGAGCGAGATGGGATAAGACGCGACGGTGGCCGGCACGCCGTGGCCGCGCGCCAGCTCCACCACTTCCCAACTGCTGCCGGCTGCGACCAGATCCACCTCGGGCATGATCTCGTCGAGCATCTCATAATACCATTCGTGGTCATGGGGATTGACCACCACCGGCGCGCCCAGGTCGCGCAGGCCCACCGGCACGACCTTGAAATCGTCCACCAGGACCATATCCACCGGCGCCCCCGGCGGAACCATGGTGACGATGGACTGGCCCAACGGCAGGCTCCGCTCCGGCCCGCCGATCAGGTGCGAGGTCAGCACCACCTCCATACCGGGAATGGAGAGAAACCCATTCAGCCGATCGGCACGGCCGAAGTCGGAATGGAACACCAGACGGAAGGTCTTGCGCTCCATCAGCCGCGACAGCCGCCCCAGCCGTTCGTCCTCGCCGCCCACGGCGAGGCCTTCGGCCACCCAGCGCCGCGCCTCGTCGTCATGGCCGTCGCGCCACGCACCATAGGCCCGGTAGAGGCAGGCGAAGGCGGTGTGGATACCATGGTGGTCCAGCACCTTCTCGCCGCCCAGCCGGTTGCCGATCAGGATCAGCGAGCAGCCGCGCAATTCCGGCCGGTCGGCGCCGAAGCGGGCGACATAGATGTGGTCCTGGGCCGCGAAGGCGGCGTCGAGGGAGGCATGGATGCCGGGAATCAGCGCGTTGGGCAGACGGAGCGGGAAGTGGTTGCGGACGATGGCGGTCATCGCGAATCCTATATGCTCGGCCGGTTGGCATAGGCCTCCAGGATGGCCGCACCATCCTCATCCACCTTGAACGGCACCTGGATCAAGGTGCCCAAGGCCTTGCGCACCGCATCGGCGGAGCCTTCCGGCATGTAGAACGCCATGAAGCCGGCGCCACCGGCCCCCAGCAGCTTGCCGCCCAGCGCACCCGCCGCCCTGGCCTTCTGGTAGATATCGTCGATGGCCGAGGAACTGATGCAGGGGTCCAGACTGCGCTTGAGGCGCCAGGTTTCGTCCAGCATGCGCCCGAAATCGTCCAGGTCGCCCCGGCGCAAAATCTCGGCCGCCTCGAACACCATCTTGTGCATGCGCCGCAGCCGGTCGTTCTTGGATTCGATGTTCTCGACGATCTTCTTGGCCATGTCCGACGAAAAACGGTTGGAGCCGGTATAGACCAGCATCAGCCGGCTTTCCAGAAGGGCCAGACGCTCGGGCGGCAGGGCCAGGGGCTCGACCGCGATGGAGCCATCAGTGTTGAAATGGATGACGTTCAGCCCGCCATAGGCCGCCGCCACCTGATCTTGCGACCCCACGGTGTCGCCCAGCAGGTTCTGCTCGAGATCGATGGCCGCCAGGGCCAATTCGTGCTTGGTGATATCTTCGTGCCGGAGTGCCTTCAGCACATTGATCAGTCCCACGGCGAAGGACGAACTTGACCCGATGCCGGTGCGCGCCGGCAAATCGCCCTGGTGATGAATCTCCAGGCCGCGGCTGTCGTCGAAATCATAGGCCGGCATGGCCGCGCGGATGGCGGGATGAAGGATTTCCCGATAGGTCTGCACCACCTCGATATGGGACCACACGATGCGGTGCACATTCTGGAAATAGGCGGGCAGGTAGCGGCAGGTGATGTAGCAGTACTGGTTGATGGCCGAGGACAGCACCGCCCCGCCATTGTTCAGGTACCACGCAGGGTAGTCCGTTCCTCCGCCGAAGAACGAGACGCGGAATGGGGTTCTTGAGACGACAAAGGACATTTTCTCATGCCTTGCTTGGAAAAACTTCCGTCGCGACACCCACGTTCTGGGGCGCATCGTGCAAGGCCCTATCGGACGATGAATCGCGTTAAGAAATGCTTATGCGAGCCCCAGTAACCGGGCGATAAACGCCTCGGCCTGGACAACGGATTCGGGCGTTCCGATATCGAGGAACGGCCCCGGGCTGACCTCGACCGCCAGCCGGGCGCCACCGGCCAGCAGGCCGGGAATGACGTCGGTTTCCATGCTCAGCGCCGTCCCGGCGGCAAAGCCGGCCAGCAGGTCCTTGCGGAACAGATAAATTCCACCGTTGATCAGGCCTCGGCCCGGCCGCTTCTCGAAAAAGCCGGCAAGCCGTCCCTCGCCATCCACGGCCAGCGAGCCGTAGCGGGAGGTATCGTCCACCGCGATCCCGACGATGGCCCCGTCCAGGCCCGCTTCCCGCACCCGGCGCACCAGCCCGGCCACATCCACCTCCAGCAGGGAATCGCCGTTCAGCACCAGCACCCAGTCGCCGCAGAGATCGAGACAGGACACCACCGCCCCGCCGGTCCCCAGCGGGGCCCGCTCCATTATAGTCCTAAGGGCGAGGCCACCGGGGCGCCCGGCCGCCCAGTCCTCGATCTGCCCGGCCATGTGGCCGATGGACAGCAAGATATCGCCGACGCCCCGCCGGCTCAGCCACTGGGCCACCCAGTGCAGGAACGGCTCGCCCCGCACCGGGATCATCGGCTTGGGGATATGGGGAAAGAGGCCGGCGATGCGGGTGCCCTTGCCGCCGGCCAGGACGATGGCGGTGACCTTGTCCATGGTCAGCGGTTGGGATAGGTGCGGCCGGCGCGGATGGCCTCGCGCCAGTATTCCATCAGGTCGGTCATGGTCTTCTCGAAGGGGATCACCGGCTCCCACCCCGTATGGGCCCTGAACTTGGCGGTGTTGGGCACCTGCAGGTCGGCGTCGATGGGCCGCACCCGGCCGGGATCGGTCTCCACCGCGATGTCCTTGCGGGTGGACAGCGACAGCAGGTGATGCAGCATGTCCTCCACCGTGCACGAGAAGGTGCCGCCGATATTGTAATAGGCGCCCGGCTGGGGATCGACGGTGACCAGCAGGTAATAGGCCCGCACCGCGTCGCGCACGTCAGCCCAGGTGCGCATGGATTTCAGGTTGCCGGTCTTGACCACCGGCGGGATGATTCCCGCCTCGATCATGGCGATCTGCTTGGCGAAGGTGGACTCGGCGAACACGTCGCCGCGCCGGGGGCCGGTATGGGTGAACATGCGGGTGGTCATCACCCGCATGCCGTAGGCCTCGGCGTAATAGCGCCCCACCAGATCGGTGCCCACCTTGGAGATGGCGTAGGGCGAAGCCGGGTGGAAGGTGCACTCCTCGTCGATGGGCAGCTTCTCGGCCGGCACCCGGCCGAACACCTCGGACGAGGCGCAGACATGGATCACCGGCCCGCTGCCCAGCGGCCGCAGGGCCTCCAGCAGCCGGGCGGTGCCCATGATGTTGGTGTCCAGCGTGTCGAGCGGCGCGGTGAAGCTGGTCTTGGGATAGCTCTGCGCCGCCAGGTGGAAGACGTAGTCGGGCTTGACCTCCTCGACCATGCGGATCAGCGAGACGGTATCGCGCAGTTCGAAATCCACCAGATGCACCCGGTCACGCTCGTTGATCCGCCCGATCAGGTGCCGCAAATTGTCCAGCGGACTGCGCCAGCGGCAGGCTCCATAGATCTCCCAGTCGGTGTGCTCCAAGAGGAAATCCACCATATGGGAGCCGACCATGCCGGTGACTCCGGTGATCAGGGCGCGCTTTTTCTGCATTCCGTTACTCCTCCCTCAATCGCCGGGCGGGCGCGGTGCGCCCTTGGCTCCCGCGCCATAAGGCACGCGCCCCCTTGGGCCTAACCCAATCCCCATGTGGGATCGGGTCTTAGGGCCGGGGGCAGTCGAAGGCCTGTCGGTACCATTCGATGGTGCGCGAGAAGCCGTCCTCCAGCGAGGTCCTGGCCTCGAAGCCGAGATGGCGCTTGGCGAAGCCGGTATCGAAGATACGCTTGCCGATGGTGCGCGGCTTGGAGATGTCGTACTGCACCTCGGCGGTGTCGTAGCGGTCGACCTTGATGGCGGTCTCGACGATCTGCTTGACCGAGTGCGCGGTGCCCGAGGCGATGTTGACGGTCAGGAACTGGTCCGGCTTGGCGAAGGCGGCGAACAGTCCGTCCATGAAGTCGTCGATGTAGATCAGGTCGCGCACGTCGGTGCCGTCGCCCCACACCACGATGGGGGCGTGGCGCTCGATCACCCGGCGGATCTGAGCGGCGGTGACGTGGGACTTGGCGAAGTCGAACTTGTCGCCGGGGCCATAGACGTTGGAGGGGCGGATCACCACCGTGGACATGGGGCGGTTGGCGATCTTCTCGGCGTAGGTACGGCACAGAATCTCGGTATAGCGCTTCATCCAGCCCACCGGATAATAGATCGGCGGCGGATCGGCCTTGAACATGTCCTCTTCCTTCAGCGCGTAATCCTCGCCCAGGTCGGGATAGGCGGCACCGCTGGAGATGAACAGGAACTTCCGCACCCCGGCGCGGTGGGCGGCCTCGAGGATGCGGGCGTTCATGGAGACGTTGGGCGTCACGTGCACCAAGGGCGTGGCGGCCATCACCGCCGCGCCGGCCGTGTTGGCCGAGCACATGAAGACGTAATCCACCCCCTCGGTGGCGCGGCCGCAATCGCCGTAATCCTCGAAATCAGCCTTCATCCATTCCAGGGAAGGATGCTCGCGGTTGGGCGGGCGCGAGAAATGGGTGCCGCGCACCTTGGCGCCTTGGGCCAGCAGCCGGCTGGTGATGGCGGACCCCAGGAAGCCGGTGGCACCGGCAACCAGAACCTTCTTACCCTCGAACATCATTCAATCCCCTGGTCGCGTCTGGAAACGATCGGATCATTGATGGGCCACCAGAAATCATAGCTGGGGTCGTTCCACAGGATGGTGAACTGCCCGGCCCGATCGTATTGGGTGTTCTGCTTGTAATGGAAGATGGCGCTGTCGCTCAGCACCACGTGGCCGTTGCCGAATTTCGGCGGAATCAGCACCTGTTGGCGATTGCGCTCCGACAGGGTGAACGAGGTCCACTTGCGGTACTGGGGCGAATCGGGGTCGTTGTTGACCACCACCAGATAGAACTTGCCGTGCAGGCACGACACCAGCTTCCAGGTGCCGCCGTCGCCATGGATGCCGCGCAGCACGTGGCGGGTCGACATGGAGATGTCGTCTTGGATGAAGTCCACGGCGATGCCGGCCTCGTTATAGAGGACACGGTTGTAGATCTCCACGTACTGGCCGCGAAAATCCTCGAAGATGGTGGGGGGCGTGATCAGCAGCACGCCGTCCAGCGGCGTCTTATCGACCTTCATTGTCCTGTCCTCTCCTCTTCTCGGCGTGCACTCGCGCCTTGATCTCGTCCACCGGGGCGCCGAGCAGGTCAATCCCCAGCTTGGCGGCGACCAGCCCAAGGAAGCTCAACGCGGCGATCTGCTCCAATTCATCGGCCAGCACCATCTCGCGCAGGCGGGCGCGGGGCAGGACCAGCAGCTCGATGCCCTCTTCCGCCGTCAGAGAGGGATCGGGCACGGCGTCCAGGGCCAGCACGAAATATTCGCGGCGGGTGTTGCGGTCGAGGCGCAGCCGCCCCGGCCCCAGAAGATGGACGCTGCCCGCCCGGTATCCGGTCTCCTCGGCGATCTCGCGCAGGGCCGCCTGTTCCGGCGTCTCGCCCGGCTCCATGCCGCCGGCCGGCGTCTCCACCGTGCGGTAGCCGAGGTTGGGGCGGAACTGGCGGATCATCAGGATGTCGCCCTGGGTGGTCAGCACCAGGCAGATCACTCCGTCGGGCTCGACCATGCGGTAATAGGGCAGTTCGTCCGCCCTGTCGGGGATGCTCTCCTCGATGACGAACCACGGCGTGGAGAAGGCCAGCTTGTAGCGGATCGGCTTGGGCAGGTCAGAGGAGGTCACGGATCGCCTGCTCCACATGGCCTTGGGAGAGGCCGCAATGCCCGGCGGCCCATTCCCTGGACGCCGAGCCCAGCAAGAAGCCGTCGCCCAGCGACAGCCGCTTCAGCCGGATGCCCAGGCCGTGGTCGGCCATGGTCTCGGCGACGATGGTGCCTACTCCGCCGGAGGACACCGCTTCCTCCAAGGTGACGACCGCCCGCTTGCCGGACAGCAGCGCGGCGAGGCGGCCGCCATCCACCGGCTTCAGGCGGAACAGATCGATCACGCCCACGCTGAGCCCGTCCTTGGCCAGGGCCTCGGCGGCGGCCTTGGCGGTCCAGGTCTGCACGCCGGTGGAAACGATCACCGCGTCCGTCCCCTCGGCCACCATGCCCAGGCCGGCCGAGAAATCCATGCTGGCCGCGTCGTAGAGGGCGGGCAGCACTTCCTTGTCCATGCGCACATAGCCGGGGCGGCGCGCCCCGTGGGCCAGCTTGACGGCGGCGAAGGCGGTGGTGGCGTCGGCCGGATTGTAGATGTGCATGTTGCCCAGCGACCGCAGGATGGCGATGTCCTCGGTGCCGTGATGGGTGGGGCCGTCCACGCCATAGGCCAGGCCGGCGCCGACCCCGATGATGGTGACCGGAAGGTTGGGCACGCAGATGTCCAGCTTGACCTGCTCGAAGCAGCGCGCGGTGACGTGGGCGATGATGCCGTAGACGAACACCCGTTTGCCGGCCAGGGCCATGCCGCCGGCCACGCTCATCATGTTCTGCTCGGCGATGCCCACATTGAAGGCGCGCTCGGGCATTTCGGCACGGATGGCATCCAGCCCCATGGCGCCCATGTCGTTGGTCAGGATCACGGCGGCCGGGTCGGCCCGCATGACCTCGATGACGCTGTTGAAGACCGCGTCGCGGAAATCCAGTCCCATGGCGGTCCCCCTATGCCAGTTCCGCGATGCGAGCCCGAAGGATCTCGCGCGCGGTGGTGATCTCGTCGCCCTTGGGCATGCGGTGATGCCACAGGGGGGAATTCTCCATGAACGGCACGCCCTTGCCCTTGGTGGTATGGGCGATGATGGCGAAGGGCTTGCCCTGCTCGCGGTCGCGGGCCCGGGTCAGCGTCTCGATCAGGCCGGAAATGTCGTGGCCGTCCGTGTCCACCGCCTCCCAGCCGAAGGCGCGGAAGCGCTCGGACAGGGGTTCCAGCGTCAGGTAATTGTCGGTGAAGTCGGTGGCGCCCAGCCGGTTGCGGTCGACGATGGCCACCAGATTGTGGAGCTTCTGGTGGCCGGCCAGCATGGCGGCCTCCCAGATGGAGCCCTCGTTGCACTCGCCGTCGCCCAGCACCACGAACACCCGCCAGGGAGCCTTGTCCAGCCGTCCGGCCAGGGCCATGCCGGTCCCCAGGCCCAGCCCGTGGCCCAGCGAGCCGGAACAGGCCTCGATACCGGGAATCTCCGTGTCGGGATGGCCGGGCAGCAGACTGCCGGCCCCGGCGAAGCGCGACAGTTCCTCGGGCGGAAAGAAGCCCCTGTCGGCCAGGGCGGCGTAGAGGGTCAGGCAGGCGTGGCCCTTGCTGAGGATGAAGCGGTCGCGGCCTTCCCAGCGCGGCTCCTCGGGGCGCAGGCGCAGCACGCCGCCGTAGAACAGGGCGGTGGCCACGTCGGCCCAGGAATAGGCCGGCGGGATGTGGCCCTTCTTGCCGCAAAGCGCCGTCTCGAGCGCGGCAAGGCGCAACTCGGCCGCCTTGCGGGTCAGGAATCCGATATTGTGCATGGCGGCACGCCCTCCCCCGCGATTTTCAGTCGCGGAAATAGTTCACTTTCTTGTCGTGCTCGTCGGCATGGGACAGGAACCATTCCCAGGTTCCCTTCAGCCCCTCGTACAGCGAGACCTGGGGCTCGAAGCCGATCACCCGCTTGGCGTTGGTACCGTCCATAACCCGCTTGGGAAAGCCCGACGGCTTGGTGGTGTCGAAGAACGCCTCGAAGGGAGTGACCTTCTGCAGGGTCTCGACCATCTCGCGGATGGTGATGCCGTAGCCGCAGCCCAGGTTGATAGGCTTGCTTTCGGTACCGCGCAGGCAGGCCAGGATGATGCCGCGCGCGCAATCGGTGGCGTGCAGGAAGTCGCGGACCGCCGAGCCATCGCCCCAGATCAGCACCGGCTTGTCGCCGCGCCGCACCCGGGCCATCAGGGTGGGAATCACCATGGCGTTGGCTTCGTCGAAATTGTCACCGGGACCGTAGATGTTGGACGGCCGCACGATGGCGAAATTATCCAGGCCGTACTGGATGCGATAGGCATCCACCTGCAGCTCGGCCATGCGCTTGGCCCAGCCGGGGAACATGTCCATGGGCGGCTGGCTGAAATCGTTGTCCTCCTCGCGGAAGACCTCGGCGCTCTGATAGGCGCCGATCGAGCTGGTGTAGAGCACCTTCTTGGCGTTGTTGCGCCGCGCCGCCTCCAGCATGTTGGTGTTCATCATCAGGAGCGGCACGAAGAAGCTGGCCGGCTTCTCCTTGGTCACCACCACCGAGCCCTTGATGCCCGCCACGTGGAAGACGTAGTCCACGCCGTTGGTCACGTCCAGGCAGAAGCCCAGATCGGACAGATCGCCATAGACGTGCTTGGCCTTGGGGTGGACTTCCAGGCGATCGAGGGAGACGCTGGTCACCTCGGCGCCGGCCTCGCACAGCAGGCGGACCACCTCGCGGCCGATCATGCCGGTGCCGCCGGTGACGATGGCCTTGCGGCCGGCCAATTGGTCGAGGATGTCGGCGGGAAGGCTGGTCATGGTCAGAACGGTCCCCTGAAATGCTTGTAGAAATCGGTCATGGATTTGTGGGTCGGAATGGGCACGCCGTGGTCGGCCTTGCCCCTCACCAGCTTTGCCACCGCGTCGATGGTCAGGTGCAGGTCGGGGTAGTAGACGTCCTCCAGCGACTTGGCGGTGGGGCACGGGGCCAGAGCCATGCCCAGGTTGACCACCGGGGCCTTCAAGACACCGGGATCGCTTTCCGCCACGATGCGGCAAACCTCGGCCGACACGCCGTAGGGCAGCCACGAGGTGTCGGCGACCACCAGCTTGCCGGTCTTGGTGACGCTGTCCATGATCATCTTGCGGTCGGGCCGGGACACGCAATGCAGGTCGATGACCTCGCAATCGATGCCGTGCTGGGCCAGATGGGCGGCGGCGCGCCGGGCTTCCAGCACCATGATGGAGGTGGCGACGATGGTCACGTCCTTGCCCCGGCGCTCCAGCCTCGAGCCGAACGGATCGGTCACCGGCGGATGCTGGTCGGTGTCGAACGACAGGTCGTACATCAGGCGATGCTCGAACGACACCACCGGGCCCTTGTGGGTCCTCACCGCGTGGTCGTAGGTGCGAAGGATGGCCTCGGGGGTGGACGGCATCACCACGGTCAGGCCGGGAATATGGGCGAACAGCGATTGCAGGCTCTGGGAATGCTGCGCGCCTTGCCCCCACGACCGGCCGATCACCATGCGGACCAGCATGGGAACCTGGAACAGGCCGCCGAACATGTATTTGTACTTGGCCGCCATGTTGATCAACTGGTTGACCGCCAACAGGCCGAAATCGGCGCGAATATGGGTGTTGATGGGGTAAAGGCCGTTGATGGCCCCGCCGACGCACAGGCCGGTGACGGCGTCCTCGGACAGCGGCGTCTCGATCACCCGGCCGGGGAACTCCTTGTGCAGGTCCGACGTGGTGCCGAAGATGCCCTTATGATCGGTGACCCCTTGGCCGATGATGATGGTGTTGTCGCTCTCGGCCATGGCGCGGCGCATGGCGGTGGCCAGTCCGTCGCGGTAGGTCATGCGGGGAGGCAGGCTGATGGTCATGGCGGCGGCTTTCAGTAGACGTCGGTCAGCAGGTCGTCGAGGCCGGGCAGTTCGCCCGCCTCGGCGAAGGCGACCGCCTGATCGATCTCGGCATCCAGGGCGGGCTTCAGCTCGGCCACCAGGGCGGTATCGGCGCACAGCGGGTCCTTGGCCATCCAGGCTTCCACCTCCGCCTGGGAACGGTAGCCGGCGGCGAAGTCCTCGCCCGGCCCCACATGCTCCTTGTAGCGGCAGGTCATCACCTCCATCACCCGGGGGCGGCCGTCGGCGCGCATGGCGTCCGTGACCTGCCGCGTGACATCGCCGATCTTGAGGAAGTCCCAGCCCTCGTCGATGCGCACCGTCTCGATGCCGTAGGAGCGGGCATGCTCGAGAATGCGGTACGATTGGCGCTCGGCCAGGCTGGCATGCACCGCCAGCCCGTTGTTCTCGCACAGGAACAGGGCCGGCAGCCCATAGAGCGAGGCGAGATTGAGGGATTCGTGATAGGTGCCCTGCTCGGTGGCGCCATCGCCGAAACAGACGACGCTGAGGCCGGGCTTCTTGAGGATGCGGTTGGCCATGGCGCCGCCCACCGCGACGGAAATGGTCGAGCCCACCACCGCCGAGGCGCCCATGACCCCCACCTGGGGGGCCGCCAGATGCATGGAGCCGGCCTTGCCGCCCGACACGCCGTTGCGCCGGCCGTACAGCTCGGCCATCAGTTCGGGAAGGGGGCCGCCCTTGGCCATGTAGAAGGCATGGCCGCGATAGGTGATGTAGACCGCGTCCTCGGGGCGCAAGGCCTCGCAGACCCCCACCGCCACGGCCTCCTGGCCGATGGACAGGTGGACGGGACTTTGGATCTTGTCGCTGGGATAAAGCTCGATGACTTTTTCCTCGACAAGACGGATACGGAGCGCCTGCCGGAACAGCTCCTGATAGCGGTCGTTTCGTGACATTCGCGGCCCATCCTCGTGCATTCCGCCGGTCAGGATAAGCGCCCTCAGGTTAACAAATTGATCATCGCCAGCCGCCGCGCCTCGGGCAGCAATTGCTCGGTGAACCACGGGTTTTTGGCCTCCCAGGCGGTGGTCCGCCACGAGGGATGGGGCAGCACCAGGAAGCGCGGCAGGTAGTCGCGCCATGCCGCCACCGTCTCGGTCAGACTGGCCTTGCGCCGTCCCCCCAGGTGATGGGCCTGGGCGTAGGAGCCGACCAGCAGGATGAGGCGCAGGTCGGGCAGATGCTCCAGCACCGCGCCGTGCCACAGCGGCGCGCATTCCGGCCGGGGCGGGCAGTCCCCGCCCCTCGGCAGGCGGCCGGGATAGCACAGGCCGGTGGGCAGAATGGCGATGCGCGAGACGTCGTAGAAGGTATCGCGGTCCAGATCCAGCCACTGGCGCAGCCGGTCGCCCGAGCGGTCGTTCCAGGGAATTCCCGTCTCGTGCACCTTGGTGCCCGGCGCCTGCCCGACGATCAGCAGGCGGGCGGTTCCGGACAGGCGGAACACCGGATTGGGTCCCAGAGGCAGATGGGCCTCGCACACCCGGCAGGCCCGCATGCGGGCCGCCAAAGCGTCGAGCCCGCCGATCATCCCTTGAGATCGATCAGCGCCGCCAGGCTCATGCCGGCCAGGTCGGGCAGCACCGCGGCGGCACCGGTGAAGTCCGATCCCCTGGTGTAGAGGCTGGGGGTGACCACCACCTTGAGGCCGATGGCGGTGGCCGCCGCCAGCCCGTTGGGGGAATCCTCCAGCACCAGGCATTTGTCGGCGGGCAGCTCCAGGCGCTTCAGCACCAGGGCGTAGACCTCGGGGTCGGGCTTCTTGCGGCGTACGTCCTCGGCGCAGGCGATGACGTGGAAGAAGGCCTTGCGGGCTCCAAGCAGCGCCTCCACATTGACCCGCGCCGCCGTGGTGGCGATGGCCAGCTTCAACCCTTGCGCCCGTGCCGACGAGATCAGCGATTCCACCCCGGGGCGGAACGACACCTGCCCGCTGTCCACCATCTTGGCGTAGATCTGGTTCTTGCGCCCGTGCAGCCCGGCCACCAGCTCGGGCGAGGCATCGGGGGCGAAGGACAGGATGCGCTCCTTGCCGCCCGACACCTTCAGCAACTGGCGATAGATGGCCTGGTTCCAGGTCCAGCTGAGCCCCGCCTCGGAAAAGGCGCGATTGAAGGCGTAGCGATGCGCCTCCTCGGTCTCGGCCAGGGTGCCGTCCACGTCGAAGATCAGGGCGGCGACACGGGTCATCATCTCAGCGGACCACGTCGATCACGCCGCGCTCGCCCAGGGACGGGTGGCCGATGGCGGAGCATTCGAAGGTGTAGGCGCCGAAACGGGCCGGCACGAACCACAATTCCTTGGTCTGGCCCGCCGGAATGGACAGGCTTTCGATCCACGGCCCCTTGAGGGTCTGGTCGCCGCCGCGCACGCTTTCCACCGCGATGTCGGCGAAGAACTGCCGGGCGGCAAGGCCGTGGTCGGAATCAGTGGCGTTGACCAGCACCAGCCGGGTGGCCCGGTCGCGATGAAAGGTCCAGTCCGACGGCGTGAAGGCGTGGCCGGCAATGGTCACCCGCACCTCCTCGGGCGCCGCCCAATCGGTGGCGGCGACGATCTCGGCGGCATCGGACACGAAGCCGGGCGGCAGGCGGTTGGTCACCGCGTCCGAACCGGCGCAGGCGGCCAGGACGGACAGCGACAGGGCGACGGCCAGACGGCGCATGATCATTTTCCGGGGCTCCATCCCTTGGGGGCCATTTCGAAACCGGCGAACTCGAAGGCCGGCGACACGGTGCAGCCCACCAGCGTCCAGGCTCCCATCGGCTCGGCGGCCTGCCAGCAGCCGGACGGCACGATCACCTGGGGCGAGTGCCCGGCGACGACGTCGGGGCCAAGCAACGTCCCCCGCTGGCTCAGCCCATCCTCGGACAGCAGCAGGCGCAGCGGGTCGCCGGCATGGTAGTGCCAGATCTCGGTGGCGTCGACCCGGTGCCAATGGGAGCGTTCGCCCGCCTTCAGCAGGTAATAGATGGCGGTGCCCGCCCCCCGTCCGCCGCCCTCGGGGGCATGGCGCCAGGTCTCGGCGTAATGCCCGCCCTCGGGATGGGGCTGGAGGCCCAGCCGGGCGATGACGGCTTCGGCGGTCTGCACCATCAGTCCTTGGGTTCGGTCTTGACCATGGAGGGGCGCCGGGTCGCCCCGGCGTACCACTTGGCGAGGTTGGGATGGGCGACGCGCCAGTCCTCGGCCGGAAAGCGCAGGTCGAGATACCCCAGCGCCACCGCCGCGCCGATCTGGCCGATCAGGAAGTCGCGGCCCCACAGGGCGCATTCCTCCTCCATCACGTCGAGCGCACGGGTGATGGCGCGGCCCTGGCGGTCTGTCCAGTCGCTCCAGCGCTTGTCGGCGGGCCGCATGGTGGCCTCGAGGCGCTTGACCAGCGCCGCGTCGAGGATGCCGTCGGCCAGGGCGGCCAGCCGCAGTTGCTCCCAGCGCGCCCCGCCCACCGGCGGAAACAGCTTCTGCCCGTCATGGAGCGAATCCAGGTACTCGCAGATGACGGGGGAGTCGAACAGCGCCTCGCCCCCCTCGGTGATCAGGGCCGGCACCTTGCCCAGGGGATTGTCCCTGGGCAGGTCGGTGTCCGGCGACCAGGCATTGGTCAGCACGAACTCGATGCGGGGTTCCAGCCCCGTCTCGACGGCGACCACCCAGCACTTGCGGGCATAGGGCGAGGTGGTGGAATAACGCAGCTTCATGAAGGAACACCCCGAACCGGGAGGGCAGGACCATCATGCTTGGGTCCCCACCCCCCGCGAGTCAAGGGCGACGATGTTCTATCACCAATGCGGCTTCAACGCCCGAAGGCCAGCGTCGCCGCCAAGGCGTCCTCCGCCGCCAGTTGCGGTGCCGATCCGGGAACCTTGCGCGACACGCCCAGCAGGGTGAGGCCCGGCCGGGCGGCGATTTCGGCGATTCCCGCCCCGTCGGCCTCGAGCTTGGCGGTCTGCTCGCTCTTGGGGTCGCCGACGGTGATCGCCGCGCCGGGCAGCGGCTTGCCATCGAGGTCGACGCGGACCTTCAGGGGCTCCCCGGCCTTGAGCCGGTAAGGATCGGCCAGGGGAACGATCTCCAGCCGGTGCCCCACCGCGCCGCCCAGGGCCTGGGCGCCCGGCAGCACCAGCTTGGCGAATTTCAGCGACCAGCGGCTTTCCTGGGCATCGGGAACGTTCAGCCGGCTGGTGTTGCGGCTGCCCATGGCCGTCTTGACCCAGAAGCCCCCGTCGTAACGGGCCGCCACCACCCGGGCGCCATCGGCGGCGGGGGGCAAAGCCAGCGGCGGCATGGTGTCATAGCCGGGCTTGACCGCGTCCAGCAGCGAGACGGTCCCCTTGCCCGCCGCCTGGACATTCACCTCGAACAGGCGGTAGCGGTCGGCGCCGCCCCCTTCCCCGGCATGGCCATAGATCGCCCGCACCCCCGCCGGATCGGGTTCGAGCCAGAGATCGTGGGCCAGGGCGGGGGCGGCGGCCAGCAGGGCCAGGGTGCAAGCAAGCAGGGTCTTCATGGCGATCCTCACTGAAAGCGGTAGACGATGCCGGTCATGCCGGTGAATTCCGGCTGAACGGTAATGGTGGTGGAGGCCAGCTCGGCATAGCGGTCGCCCAGGACCCAGGTCCCGTCGACGAAGGCCGACAGGCCCGAGGCGAAGCCGTATTCCAGGCGCGACTGCACCACCTCGTAGGGTTTGGTGCGGATGGTCGCGGTATCGTTACCGTACTTGCGGCCGTTGATCTGGATATTGACCGAGCCGGCCAGGTGGTCGCCGTCGTCAAAGGCGTGCCGCCCGTCGGCGCCGACATTGATGATGTAGTCGGGCACGTCGGTGACCTTGGTGGACGGCGCCCGGTCGACCAGCTTGGCCATCACGCGGGTGGCGGCGGCATAGAGGCCGAGCATGTCGTCGCTGTCCCTGATCAGGTGGGTGCGGCCTTCCAGGTCGATGCCGTCGCGCTGCGATGCCCCCAGGTTCTGGTACACCCCGCCCACCGAACGGATTTCCGAATCCTGGGTGGTGTGCCACGCCGTCGCCCGCAGGGTGGTGCCCATGGGCAGGTCCACCTGCATCCCAGCCTCCTGGCTGGTGACCTTCTGCGCCTTCATCCGCAGGTTGGTGCGCAATTCGTCGGGGACGTTGGGCATCCGGAACCCGTCGCCGTGGTTGAAGAAGACGTCCAGCCCCGGCAGCGGGGTAACGGTGATTCCGGCCTTGGGGCTGAAGACCCCGGTTTCCTGGCTGCCCGAGGAAGCCGGGGCACGCTTGTTGTCGATATCGAACCACGCCTGATCGTAACGGCCGCCCACGGTGAGCTTGACCCAGGGCAACGGCTTCAGTTGCCCCTGGGTGAACCCCGCCAGCAAGGTGCGGGTATAATCCACGTCGTAGACCCAGGACTGGAAACTCCGGGCGGCGGTATTGGCCCGGGCGGTGGAGGCGTCGTCATGCCGCAGGTCGCCGCCCATCAGAAGCAGGCCCGGCATGCCGGCCACCTCGCCGCTCCAGCTCCGCTTGACGGTGGTGCCGCCGACGTTGCGGCGGTCGGCGGTACGCAACTGCCCCGAACCGTACGCGGTGGCGTAGCGGATGAACTCGTTGTTGTAGGCGTAGGCGTTCACCGTCCAGCCGTCATCCGCGTCGGTGGGCGTCCAGTTGACCACCGCCATGCGCATGCCGCTGAGGCCGCCGTCGGTGGGGTTGACGGCGGCCCGCTCGGACACCGTACCGTTGCGGTAGGCGGCGATGGGGAAGTAGTTGGGCGCCCCCCAATCTCCCTCGGAGGCCTGCAGGCGCACCGAAAGGATGCCGCCCTCCAGATCCTTGGACAGCTTGGCGAAGCCGTTCTGGCGCAGATAGGCGGAATTGTCGTGCCAACCCTCGGTGTGGAACGCCTCGGCCGCCACATAGGGCACCAGGCCGCCGGGCAAGGCCGCCCCCTCGCGGCTGTAGGACGCCATGCCGCGCTTGGTGGCGAACGAGCCACCCGACAGAGCCAGCATGGGGGTGGCATCGCTGCGCCTGGAGACCATGTTCACCGCCCCGCCCAAGGCATCCTCGCCGTATTCGGCGCTGAACGGCCCCCGGATCACCTCCACCCGTTCGATCATCTCGGGCAGGATCCAGTTGAGGTCGGCGGAACCGATATTGCCCACCGTGGACAGCGGCATGCCATCCACCACGCGGGCCAGTTCCCGGCCGTGATTGCCGGAGGAATAGCCGCGCATGGCCATGCCCACCGCCAGCCCGCCGGGCTGGAACCGCCCGACGACCATGCCGGCCACCGGACGGAACAGGTCGGTGTAGTGGCTGATCGGGCGGCGCCCGATCTCCTCGGCGCCCATCACCGTCACCGAGGCCGGCAAGGCTTCCGGCGAGGAGGAGACCATGGACTTGGTGCTGCGGCCAGCCTTGTCCGCCACCACCACGGTATCGAGAATCTCCTCCTCCGCCTGGGCTCCGGCCACGGGGGCAAGCAATCCCATCACCGCGAGCGCCATCGCCCGCCGGTCCAATCCGATCATCGTCACCGTCGTCCCCTCTCGCTCCGTCGCCGCTAAAAGTTTATGCGACTCCGTGTAGGTGTGAGGCTAGGTGAATGAGGATTCGAAGGCAACCCTCCAATCGGGCCACATGTTCCACCCTGGACCTTTGGCGTGAAGCGTCCCGGCCGGAACTTGGGCCCCGTTCCTGCCCGAGTGGTATTGGAGCGGCGAGCGCCAAATCTGGCGCATGCCGCGATTAGCCGCCGTTGAGGCGGCGGCCAAGTGGCCGGAGGGTCGCGCCCGGCGAGGGGCAATATAAAACGGGACCATCGTGCGTCACATTTGACGCACGATGGTCCAAGCCACCCCCAAGATTGCCCCACCGGCCGGCTTGGGCCATGATACGCCGGTATCAGATGGGGAGCGGTTCCATGCGCGTTTGGTTGACGGTGGCGGCGGTGGCGATGCTGGCGGGATGCTCGGGGGCCAGTCCCGACAAGCTGGACCGCCTGCAGAGCGGCAAGTCCACCGTCTCGGAGGCCATCGCCGTCCTGGGCTCGCCCGACCGCGACGAGACCCTGCCCGACGGTTCGCGCATGCTGACCTACGTGGCGCAACGCTCCGGCACGCGGGCGGTGAACTTCATCCCGGTGGCCTCCCACATCTGGGGCGGCTGGGACGTGAAAAGCGGCGAGGCCGGCCTGATGTTCGGCCCCGACGGCAAGCTGCGCTTCCATTCCTGGTCGAGCGACAGCACCAAGCAGATGCGCAACATCGGCCAGGCCGTCTCGCCCTATACGCCCAAGCCCGCCGAGCCCCAGGATGCCGAAAAGCAAGACCCCCCGCCCGTTTCCGGGCAGGGGGCCGAAAATTCCGGTCAGCCGGGTCCGGCCAACTAGATTTCCTCGCTGGCCATCTCCCACACGGCGGGAGCGCGCCACAGGCGCGACTTCAGCAGCTCGCGCTCGAACAGCATCTCCTTCGGCACGCGGTCGAAGAACTTATCGAACAGTTCCTCCTGGCTGCGGGCGTCGGCGACACCGGCCTCGCGGTCGATGCGCATCAGTTCCTTGAACTTGTCGCGCGGATAGTCGAGGCCGCTCCACTCCAGGTCCTCGTACTTGGGAACCAGGCCGATGGGGCTTTCCACGGCGCGGGCCCGGCCCTGGACGCGGTCGACGATCCACTTCAGGACGCGCATGTTCTGGCCGTAGCCCGGCCACATGAACTTGTTGTTGTCGTCACGGCGGAACCAGTTCACGCGGAAGATCGGCGGCGGGTTCTTCACGGCGCGGCCCATGTTGAGCCAGTGGTTGAAGTAGTCGGCCATGTTGTAGCCGCAGAACGGCAGCATGGCGAAGGGATCGCGGCGGATGGCGGCCTGGCCGACGGCGGCGGCGGTGGCCTCCGAGCCCATGGTGGCGCCCAGGTAGACGCCGTGGGCCCAGTTGAAGGCCTGGGTGACCAGCGGGGCGTTCTTGGACAGGCGGCCACCGACGATGAAGGCCGAGATCGGCACGCCGGCCGGATTCTCCCAATCGGGATCGACGCTGGGGCACTGGGCGACCGGCGCGGTGAAGCGGGCGTTGGGATGGGCGGCCGGGTCCTTGGATTCGGGCGTCCAGTCGTTGCCCTTCCAGTCGACCAGATGAGCCGGCGCGGTATCGGTCAGGCCTTCCCACCACACATCGCCGTCATCGGTCATGGCGACGTTGGTGAAGATGGAGTTGCTGGCGCAGGCGGCGATGGCGCTGGGATTGGTGGTCGCGCCGGTGCCCGGGGCCACGCCGAAGAAGCCGGCTTCCGGGTTGATGGCGTAGAAGCGGCCATCGGGGCCGGGCTTGATCCAGGCGATGTCGTCGCCGACGGTGAAGATCTTCCAGCCCTCGAAGCCCTTGGGCGGCACCAGCATGGCGAAGTTGGTCTTGCCGCAGGCCGACGGGAAGGCGGCGGCCACGTAGGTCTTCTCGCCCGAGGGGCTTTCCACGCCGACGATCAGCATGTGCTCGGCCAGCCAGCCCTCGTCGCGGGCCATGGCCGAGGCGATGCGCAGCGCGAAACACTTCTTGCCCAGCAGCGCGTTGCCGCCGTAGCCCGAGCCGAACGACCAGATCTGACGGTCCTCGGGGAAGTGGGCGATGGTGATGTTCTCGGGATTGCACGGCCAGGCGACGTCCTTCTCGCCCTCGGCCAGGGGCTTGCCCACCGAGTGCAGGCACTCGACGTAGTCGCCGTCGCTGCCCAGGATGTCCAGCACCGGCTGGCCCATGCGGGTCATGATGCGCATGTTGGCGGCGGCATAGGCCGAATCGGTGATCTGCACGCCGATATGGGCGATGTTCGAGCCCAGCGGACCCATGGAGAACGGCACCACGTACATGGTGCGGCCCTTCATGCAGCCGTCATACAGCTTGGTCATGCGGGCCTTCATCTCGCGCGGCTCGACCCAGTTGTTGGTGGGGCCGGCGTCGTTCTTGTTGTGCGAGCAGATGAAGGTGCGGTCCTCGACCCGCGCCACGTCGCGGGGGTCGGAGCGGCAGAGGTAGGAGCCGGGGCGCTTGGCCGGGTTCAGCTTGATCATGGTGCCGCCGGCAACCATCATCTCGCACAGCGCATCGTATTCCTTCTGGGAACCGTCGCAGATGTGGATGCCGGAGGGACGGCACAACCGCGCCATCTCGTCGATCCACGCCAGCAATTTGGCGTTCATGGTGGTTCCGCCAGGAATACCGCTCTTGGTCATTTCCATCCTACTCCGTTGAAGGCCGGAGGACCCGATCCTCCCGCCGCCCAGGGGACGATACCCCCGATCGATCGGGCCTTCCTTGGACCGGCCGCCGGCCAGGCGCTTTTTTGAGGATTGCGCCGCCGCCGCGAAAGAGGACGCGAAGATAGCCGCCCGACGCCCGGCGAGCAATGCTCTTGGTGGGAAAAATTCACCCATTCTTAAGAATGACGGTTCAAAAGCGATCCAGCCCAGGGCCTTTTGCGCATCAGTTAGATTGGCTCTCCAGCAGGGTTTGGAGGCAGGCGAGCGGTGAACGCGCTTCGTCGGGCGCCTGGTCGAGAGGCACGCGGAGCACCACCTCGCCGGCTTCCAGGTCGCATCCGTCGGGATCGATTCCGGCCAGCCGCCAGCCGCGTTCCGGCTCGCCGCCGGCCCGGGCCGCCAGGGCGGCCACCAGATTGGGATGGCCGCCGTTGATCTCGGCCAGGGCGGTTTCCTCGACCTCCGCCATGAAGGCCGCCTCGCGGGGCGGCACCAGCGGCGCGTCGCACCACACGGCGCGACCGAAGCCGCCGACGAAATGAGCCCGCTCCACCGTCATGCGCCAGATGGCGAAATCTCCGAACCCGGCATAGAGCGCCGCGCCGGGATGCCGCGCCAGGAAACGGCGGCGCAGCCGGGGGTCGCCGTCCTCCGCCACCACGCCGGTCAGGGTGACGCGCGGCCCGGTCTGGGGATTGGCAAGGCCGTCGGTGCCGTCGAGCAACAGCGCCGCCCGCCCGTCGGCCAGCAGGTTGCGGGTGTGGTCGGCCAGCCGCGACAGCAGCAGGATGGGCGACAGGTCATGGTCGAGGGCCAGGGTGACCAGCGAGACATAGGGGCGGCCGTCACCACCCTCGGCCAGGCTGGTGGCCAGCGCCGCCTTGCGGACCGCCCGCGCCACCCGGCGCAACGCCGCGCGGTTGCTGGCGGGCAAGGTGTCGGCCGGGGCCGTTTCGGGCTTTTCGTTCATTGCTTTCCCCGCTTCCCCGGAGTTCAATGGCGCCGTCCCGCGCCCCATCTTGGAGATCATCGCAGATGAAGACCGTTCTGGGAATTGCCCTCGCCCTGACCCTCGGCTGGGGCCATCCGGCCGCCGCCGCCGAGCCTTCGGTCCGCGCGACGGAGGCCTGGGCGCGGGCCACCGGCCCCGATACGCCGGCGGGCATGGCCTTCATCACCCTGACCAACACCGGGACCGAGGCCGACCGGCTGGTCTCCGCCACCTCCCCGGCCGCCGCCAAGGTGGAGTTCCACCGCCATGTCCACGCCGACGGGACCATGAAGATGCAGCGGCAGGATGCCGTCGACCTGCCGCCCGGCACGGCCGTCCGCTTCAGCCCCGGCGGCCTGCACGTCATGCTCGACGGCCTCAAGGCCCGCCTGACCGCCGGGCAGGCCATCCCGCTGACGCTGACCTTCGCCAAATCGGCGCCGCTCACCGTGCCGGTGGCGGTGATCGCCCAGGGAGCGCCGCCGCCCGGCGCCACTCCGCCGTCCTCGGCCCCCATGCCGGACCACGATCCCTCCATGCACGACCAGCACATGCAGGACCCGGCCCATCGCGCCATGCATGAGGAGCATATGAAGGACCCCGATCACCGCGCCATGCACGAGCGGATGCACGGCACGGCAAAATAGACGCATACCGGGACTCCACCCGATTGCGAAATCCCGCCGACCAAGGGTATTATCTTTTCCTTAACCCTTTGGCGGAGCGGAATCCGTGTCCATTGGCGCCATTACCGGCTCGGGCAGCACGTCCAACCTGATCGATGCGATCAAGGCATTGCGTGCGGGCAACGTGGCGGCGACCCAATCGGTCAGCAACCGCTTCGACCCGCGGGACAATAGCCAGGTCGAGGAACAGTCCTCCGCCCAGCAGCAGCAGGCTGCCGAGGCGAAGGCCGAATCGCAGCAGCAGCAGCCGCGCTTCGACGCCCAGCGCGAGCAGACCGGCGACACCGCGTCGCGCCAATCCTCCACCTTCCTGACCCAGGCCCTGGCCCAGGAACAGGATGCCTCCACCTCGGAAAGCGCGCCCACGCCGACGGCCGGCAGCGCCGCCTACGCCAACAGCGCCTATTCCGACGCCGCCAGCCGCGCCTCGGCCCTGTCGGGCCGTTCCCGCGAGGTGGAGTTCGAGGTCCTGTCGCCCAACCCCTCGGCTTCGTCCGGGCGCGGCGTCGACCTGAGCGTATAGGCCTTCAGCACTAATCTTTAGCTTCGATCTGGTGACGGCCTGTGACCGTCGCCATATGAAACCAACGGAAACACCCCGTCGGAACGCTTTCGGACACCCCGGAGCGGAAGGGACGGAGCGCCCCGGTTGTGCGAATAGCCAAGACATATACACAGTAAATTAAAATCTTATACTCACCCAAATAAATATAGGTTTCGGGTTTCCGATAGTTCTCGAGTTTCGGGTTGCTTGCCTTACCAATTCCGACTATGCACGGGGAAGGGTAGCCATGCCTGATACAGCGAAGCAACCGCAACTTCAAAGCGGTTTAGTCAGAGACCAACTGAACACCATGCCCATAAAGCCCGCCCGTCCCATGAACCGCGCCAACGATACGGACAAGCACGTGGGCAGCCGCATTCGCGAGCGACGCATCATGCTTGGCCTGTCCCAGCAGCAGATGGCCGACCTGATCGGCGTCACCTACCAGCAGGCCCACAAATACGAGCGCGGCATCAACCGCATCTCGGCCGGCCGGCTGTTCGAGATCGCCCAGGTGCTGGGGGTTCCGGTCGGCTTCTTCTATGAGGGATTGGAGAACCGGCGCGGCAGCGATCTGAATGCCCGCCAGCGCATGTGCCTGGAACTGGCCCGCAACTTCACGTCCATCACCAACGAACGCCACCAGGAAGCCCTGTCACAGCTTGCCCGGGCCCTGGCCGCCGAGGACTGAGACGGCCCATTTTGCCGCATCGCGGATCAGCGGCGACGGATCATCCCGCCGCCGCTCCGCCTCGGCCAGAAGATCGACCTGCCCGCCATTGGCGGCGGCGATCAGCACCCCCGCCACGAACCGTTCGTAACCCGCCCGCTTGACCGGCGAGGCGGTGAAGACCTCGCGGAATCCCGCCTCGTCCAGGCGGACCAGATCGGCCAGCCGGGGCGCGGTCAGTTCCACCCGCGGCAGGAAGTCGGGCTCGCGGGTCGGCGGCGCGAACTTGTCCCACGGACACGCCGCCATGCAGTCGTCGCAGCCATACAGGCGGTTGCCCAGGCCCGGCCGCAAATCCTCGGGAACCGGGCTCTTGCTCTCGATGGTCAGGTACGAGATACAGCGTCTGGCGTCGATGCGCCCCTCGCCGTCCAGCGCCCGCGTGGGGCAGGCCTCGACGCAGGCCCGGCACGAGCCGCAATGATCGGCCTCGGGCGGGTCGGGCTCGATCTCCAAGGTGGTGAAGACCTCCGCCAGGAACAACCACGAGCCGAAGCGGCGCGACACGATGTTGGTGTGCCGCCCCCGCCAGCCCAGCCCGGCCCGCGCCGCCAGGGGCTTTTCCATCACCGGGGCGGTGTCGACGAAGACCTTCAACCCGCAGCCCCAGGTTTCGGCCATCCAGCGGCCCAGCGCCTTGAGGCGCCGCTTGACCAGATCATGGTAGTCGCGATTGCGGGCATAGACGCTGATGTTGCCGCGTTCGGGCATGCGGGTGAGCTTCAGGGGATCGCCGGCCGGGGCGTAATTGGTGCCCAGCACGATCACCGAGCGGGCCTCGGGCCACAGGACCTGGGGGTCGGCACGGCGGGCGGCCGTCTCGGCCATCCATTCCATGTCGCCATGGCGTCCCTCGGCCACATAGGCGTCCAGGCTGGCCTTCCACTCGGGCAAGCCCTCGGCGCGGGCGAAGCCCACGTCGGAAAAGCCGAGGTCCAGCGCCTTGGCCCGGATAGCGGCCTTGATGTCCGCCCCGTTCATCCCCGGCCGCGATAGCCGGCGACGCCCTGGTCGGGCAGCCACAGCCCGTCCGGGGCCGGACCGGTCTGCCAGAACACGTCGATGGGGATGCCGCCGCGCGGATACCAATAGCCACCGATGCGCAGCCACTTCGGCTGGCAGGCCGCCACCAGCCGCTTGGCGATGGCGACGGTGCAATCCTCGTGGAAGGCACCGTGATTGCGGAAGCTCCCCAGGAACAGCTTCAGCGACTTGCTTTCCACCAGCGCGCCCTCGGGGGCGTAGTCGATGACCAGTTGGGCGAAGTCGGGCTGGCCGGTGATGGGGCACAGCGAGGTGAATTCCGGCGCGGTGAAGCGCACCAGATACAGGGTGCCGGGATGGGGATTGGCCACCGTCTCCAGCACCGCCCGCTCGGGGCTGGCCGGCAAGGCGGTGGATTGGCCGAGTTGGGTGAGGTGCTCGGTTCCCACGCTCATTTTGCTTGCCCCTCAAGCGCCGGGCGGGCGCCTCCGCGCCCTTGGCTCCTCCGCTGCGCTCCGGGTCGCTCAACGCTCCCGCGCTCGCTTCGCTCGCTCATCTCAGTTGCCGTTCATCTTCTTGATGGTGTTGGTGGTGCTCTGGCCGTCCACCAGTTCGGCCAGCACCACCTTGCCGCCCCACGACTGCACCAGGTCGGCGCCCACCACCTTGTCGATGGTGTAGTCGGCGCCCTTGACCAGCACGTCGGGCTTCAGTTCGCCGATCACCTCGAGCGGCGTGTCCTCGCCGAAGATCACCACCAGATCGACGGTGGCCAGCGACGACAGCACGGTGGCGCGCGACGCCTCGGACTGCACCGGGCGGGTCGGGCCTTTCAGCCGCTGCACCGAGGCGTCGGAGTTCAGCCCGACCACCAGCCGGTCGCAGGCCGACTTGGCCTGGGCCAGGATGGAGACGTGGCCGGGATGCAGCAGGTCGAAGCAGCCGTTGGTGAACCCCACCTTCTGGCCCTTGCGCCGCCAGCGGTCGACGATCTCGGCGGCGGCGGCGGCCGGGACGATCTTGGACCCGCCCAGGGTCAGGTCCTCGTGGTGGAGCGCCACCACCAGTTCATCGGCATAGGCCACGGCGGTGCCCACCTTGCCGACCACGATGCCGGCCGCCACATTGGCCAGGTGGGCCGCCTCGGGCAGCGAGGCGCCGGACGCCAGGGCGGCGGCCAGGGTGGCGACCACGGTGTCGCCGGCGCCCGACACGTCGAACACCTCGCGCGCCTCGGCCGGCAGATGGTGGATCTGGCCGTCGGCCCGCACCAGGGTCATGCCGTCCTGGCTGCGGGTGACCAGCACCGCCTCGAAGCCGCAGGTGTCGATCAACTGGCGGGCGGCGGCGGCCACCTGCTCGTCGCTGTCCACCGGCATGGCGGTGGCTTCGTGCAGTTCCTTGCGGTTGGGCGTCACCAGGGTGGCGCCGGCATAGATGGTGTAGTCGGTACCCTTGGGGTCGACGATCACCTGCTTGCCCGCCGCCTTGGCGCGGCGGATCAGCTCGGCGGCGATGGGCGCGGCCAGCACGCCCTTGCCGTAATCGGACAGCACCATCACCCCGGCCTTGGGCAGCAGACGCTCGACCCGGGTCAGCAACTGGTCGCGGATGGAATCGTCGACCGGGCTGCGCGACTCGCGGTCGGCGCGCAGCAATTGCTGGTGCGAGGCGAAAAAGCGGGTCTTGATGGTGGTCTGGCGGCCGGGCTCGACCACGATGCAGGGGTCGATCTCGCCGTGCTCGCCCACCAGCCGGGTGACCTCGCGCCCGGCGGTGTCGTCGCCCACCACCGACACGAAGGCCGGGGCGGCGCCCACCGCCACCAGATTGCGCACCACGTTGCCGGCACCGCCCAGCATGGCGGTCTCGCGCTCGATGCACAGCACCGGAATGGGCGCCTCGGGGGAGATGCGCTCCACCGAGCCGTAGACGAAGCGGTCCAGCATGGCGTCGCCGACGCACAGAACCATGGTGCCGCGCAGCTTCTCAACGCGTTCGACGAGGGCGGAAAGTTCGGTCATGGCATCCCGGTCCTTGATGGCTTGATGCCTGCTAACCCAACCGCCTGCGCCTTGCAAGACAAAAGGGGGCGCTCAGGTGGAAAGGAAGCGCCGCCCGGCCCCATCCAGCACCAGGGCGGTCAACCGCCCGGTGCGATAGGCCCCGGTGTCGATGCCGATGCGGTTGTGCCGCACCTCCGGCTCGTTGACCACGGTATGGCCGTGGACCACCATCTTGGGCAGGGTTTCACGGGCGCTGAGAAACGGTTCGCGAATCCACATCAGGTCGTAGGGGTCCTGGCGCTCCAGGTGGATTCCCGGCCTTATCCCGGCATGGACGAACAGGTAGTCACCCTCCTGGTGCCAGGCGGGAATGGACGACAGGAAGCGCAGGTGATGGGTGGGCAGCGCCCGGTAGAGCATCTTCTGCAGGCGGGGATAGTCGTGGGCGAGATGGGCATCCACCTCCCCCACATAGGAGCGCACCGCCTCGAGCCCGCCGTTGCGGAACCAGCGCGGCCCCACCGAGAAATCGGCCAGGAACTGCAGCAAGATGTCCTCGTGATTGCCGCGCAGGCTGACGTAGCGCGATGCGGCCAGCGGCCCGTCCCTGGGCGGCCCGGCGATCACCCGCTCGATCACGGCGCGCGAATCGGCGCCCCGGTCGATCAGGTCGCCGAGAAACACCACGACCACCCGCCCGGCCGGGGCAAGGCCTATATCCTCGGCGATATGTCCCAGCAACCGGTCCAGCAGGTCGAGCCGCCCATGGATATCACCGATGGCGTAGACCCGGGTTCCGGGCGGTACGTGATATGCTTCGTCCATCATTTCCACTAGGGCCGCGGCCTCGCCGATGATACTTTTCTGAACCCAGGTAACCTGGCCTTTATATATGGCGGATCACAATGGGGGTTGCGACCGACTTTTAGGAATAGCGGCGCGTTGAAATCGGGGTACGAATGAACGCCAGCGCGTTCGGAGGAAGACAGCAGGAAGTCGTCACGCCGGAAAGCCTTCTCTATGATGCTGCCGAACGGGTCGGCAGGATTCGCGAGGGCCGGGTGGCGCTGCACCTGCACCTGTCCCGCCTTCTCCCGGCCAACCGGGAGGAGGGCCGTATCCGCATTGCCTTCCGCATGTTCGAGTCCATGGTCGACGCCTATCGCGGCCAGATGTTCCTGATGACCAATTCGGACATCATCCTGATCTGCAAGGATGCCCGCTTCTCCGACCTGGACGCCATCGTCTACAAGCTGCGCGCCCTGTTCTCCACCGATCCGCTGACCTATGCCGAGTCCCCCGACGGCCAGGACCGCTTCGTCAGCTATTACGACCTGGAAGCCGACTACGATTCCTTCTTCTCGCTGTGCGGCCAGATGGTGGTCGATGCCAAGAAGTCCGTGGCCGACCAGCGCACCGCGCCGCAGATCCAGCCGCTGGACGCCAAGAACCTCACCCGGGTGCTCGAGCGCATCGGCGCCACCGACATCGCCGGGGTGGTGCGGCGCCAGGCCTGCATCCGCATCAACGAGAGCATGCACGCCGAGGTGGCGTTCCAGGAATTCTTCATGTCCATCATGGACCTGCAGAAGGCCCTGGCCCCCGACGTCAACATCTTGTCCAACCGCTGGCTGTTCCAGCACCTGTCCCAGGTCCTGGACCTGCGCGTCCTGTCGGTGCTCCAAGACGTGGGCTTCCGCAAGATGCCCTCCGCCTTCTCGGTCAACCTCAACATGGCCACCGTGCAGACGCCGGTGTTCCAGCAATTCGAGGCCAGTATCCGGGGGCGCGCCGGGCTGGTGGTCGAGTTCCAGTTGCTGGACATCTTCAACGACCTGGACGGCTTCTTCCGCACCCGCGATCTGCTGCGCTCGCGCGGGCACCGTTCGGTGCTGGACGGCATGAGCCCGGTGACGCTGCAGTTCATGGACGCCGAGCTTTACGACACCGACTACGTCAAGGTGGCGTGGAGCAACGACATGCTCGACGACATCAAGACCGCCGAATTGCTGGCCGCCCTGGGGCCGGTGGGCTTTGACCGCGTCATCCTGTCGCGCTGCGATTCCGAGACCTCGGTGTCATGGGGGCTGGCCCAGGGCATCCGCATGTTCCAGGGCCGCTTCCTGGATTCCATGATCTCCGCCGTCACCATGGCCCAATGCGACAAGTCCTCGGCCTGCACGCTGCAGCAATGCACCCACCGCCACGCGGTCATCAACGGCCGGCCGCGCGCCGAATGCGGCGATAACGACATGCTCGACCTGTTCCCCGTGCTCAAGGCGCTGCGCTGATGATGAACGCGCCGCCCGCCGGGGGGATGCCCCGGCCCAACAGCCAGGAAAGCCTGCTGCTCGACTACGTCCACCGGTTGGAGCGCCACCGCCACGACCGCCGGGCGGTGCATGTGCACCTGTCGGGACTGCAGGCCCAGAACCGGCGCGAGCATCACACCCGCATCGCCGGCAACACCTTCGAGCAGTTGGTCAAGCTGATGCAGGCCCAGGTGTTCACCCTGGCCAATTCCGACCTGATGGTCATCTACAAGGCCCAGGCCCAGGACGAGGTCGAGGCGTCGGTGGTCAAGCTGCGCTTCCTGTTCTCGGACGATCCCCTGGTGATCGAGGAAAGCCGCACCCGCCAGGCGCTGTTCTGTACCTGGTACTCGCTGGACCGCGAATACGACATGCTGCTGGCCCTGGCCCAGAAGATGGTCCAGGACGAGAACTCCAAGCGCAACGCCGCCTCGGAAAAGAGCGCCCAGGAGGCCAAGTTCCAGGCCAACAAGCCCAAGGGCAGCCCCTTCACCCCGGAATTGCTGCACCGGGTGGAAAGCTCGCTGGGGCAGGCCGACCTCGCCAACCTGATGCGCCGCCAGGCGGTATGCGCCGTGGTCGGCAAGTCGCCGCCCACCCCGGTGTTCCACGAGCTGTTCATCTCCATCGCCGATCTGCGCCAGACCCTGTTTCCCAGCGTCAACGTCAATTCCAGCCCCTGGCTGTTCCAGCAATTGACCGAGACCCTGGACCGCCGCGTGCTGTCCATGCTGAACAAGCACGACGACCGCACCCTGGAAGGCGACATCAGCATCAACCTCAACGTCTCCACCATCCTCAGTCCCGAATTCCTGGTGTTCGACGACAACGTCAAGGCGGGCATGCGCGGCACCATCGTGCTGGAATTGCAAAAGGTGGACATCTTCGCCGACCTGGGCGGCTATCTCTTCGCCCGCGATTTCGCCCATGACCGCGGCTATCGCATCTGCATCGACGGCCTGACCTATTCGCAGTTGCCCTTCGTCGACCGCGAACGCCTGGGCGCCGATCTGATCAAGCTGGTGTGGGACCCCTCGCTGACCGAGGAAAAGGACAAGAAGACCGAGGCGCTGCGCCGCATCGGCGTCACCCGCATCATCCTGTGCCGCTGCGACAACCAGGCCGGCATCGAGTACGGCCATTCGGTGGGCATCACCCTGTTCCAGGGCCGCCACATCGAATCCATCGTGCAGAGCGACCCCCGCAACAAGCGGGGCCTCAGGGCACGGCCCCGAGCTTGAGCGCCATAGAGGTTCAGGCTCTCTTCAAGAGCTTCGGCCCGATCAAGGCCGTGGACGGCCTTGACTTCAGCATCAAAGCCGGCTCGACCACCGCGCTGCTGGGCGGCAACGGGGCGGGCAAGACCACCACGCTGTCCATGCTGCTGGGCCTTTTGCTGCCCACGTCGGGCTCCATCACCGTGCTGGGCGAGGACATGGTGCGCCACCGCTACCGCGTGCTGCCGCGCATGAACTTCTCCAGTCCCTATGTGGACCTGCCCCACCGCCTGTCGGTGCGCCAGAACCTCAAGGTCTATGGCGGGCTGTACGGGGTGGAGCGCCTGGCGGACCGTATCGCCGAGCTGACCGCCGAGTTGGAGCTGGGCGAGTTCATCGACCGCCCGGCGGGCAAGCTGTCGGCGGGGCAAAAGACCCGCGTCGCCCTGGCCAAGGCCCTGCTCAACAAGCCCGATCTGCTGCTGCTGGACGAACCCACCGCCTCGCTCGACCCCGACACCGCCGACTGGGTGCGGGGCTGGTTCCACTCCTACCAGCGCGCCACCGGCGCCACCATCGTACTGGCGTCGCACAACATGACCGAGGTCGAACGCATGTGCGACCACGTCCTGATGATGAAACAGGGCCGCATCGTCGACCAGGGCTCACCCGCCGACCTGATCGCCCGTTTCGGCCGCGCCAGCATGGAAGAGGTGTTCCTCGACATCGCGCGGGATCGTCGCAGGGGGGAGGAGAGATGATGGGGGGATCGGAAGCCATTCCTCTCGTTCGTCACCAGCCGTACCGCCGGACGGGATGCTTCACCACCAAGAACACCAAGCAACACCAAGGACACCAAGTCTTCCTTCGCGGGGACACGATGGAGTCCGGCCCTCCGTCCCCTTGGTGTTCTTGGTGTCTTGGTGGTTTATCCACGCCGCCGCCTGAGACCGGCATTCCCGCCGCCCCCAGGCTCGGTGCCGAAGGGGTCCGGCCATGAGCCTGTCCTCCCGCCGCATCCAGGCCATGTGCCTGCGGCACCTCTACATCCTCAAGGGCTCGTGGCCGCGCCTGCTCGAGATGGCCTACTGGCCGGCCGTCAACATGGTGGTGTGGGGCTTCACCAACCGCTTCTTCGCCGAGCATTCCACCTGGGTGGCCCAGGCGGGCGGCATCCTGATCGGCGCGGTGCTGCTGTGGGACGTGATGTTCCGCGGCAATCTGGGAGTGGCGCTGTCGTTCCTGGAGGAGATGTGGTCGCGCAACCTGGGGCACCTGTCGGTCAGCCCCTTGCGCCCGCACGAACTGGTGGTCTCCATGCTGACCATGAGCCTGATCCGCACGGTGATCGGCGTGCTGCCCGCCGCCCTGCTGGCCATCCCGCTCTACCACTATTCCATCTTCACCCTGGGCCTGCCCCTGGTGGCCTTCTGGTTCTGCCTGATGGTCAGCGGCTGGGCCATGGGGCTGGCGGTCTCCGCCCTGGTGCTGCGCTTCGGCCTGGGAGCCGAAAGCCTGGCCTGGGTGCTGATCTTCGCCATGGCGCCCCTGGCCGGCATCTACTACCCCATCAGCACCCTGCCCGCCTGGCTGCAGCCGGTGGCCTGGGCGCTGCCGCCCGCCCATGTGTTCGAGGGCATGCGGGCCGTGGTGTTCGAGGGCACCATGCGCCTCGACCTGCTGGCTTCGGCCCTGGCGCTCAACGCCGTCTACCTCGCCCTGGGGGCCGGCCTGTTCCTGTGGGCGTGGCACGGGGCAAGGGTGCGGGGCGCGTTGCTCAACGTGGGGGAATAAGGCGGGCCTGTCATCCCGATGACCATCGGGAAGAGGGATCTCATCCTGGCACGGCGTTTCAGAATTGGCACCACCGGTCCAGACGGGGATCCCTCGCGGATGCTCGGGATGACAACCCGAGACCCTACCCGACGATCTTATAGATGCCCACGTCGCGCTGGGCCTTGTCTTCCAGGTCCAGGCTGGTGACCACGGTGTAATGCCCGACCTTCAGCAATCCGGTCTTGGGCAGGTAGGCGCGGCCGGGATCGGCCATCACCACGGTGGCGCCCTCGGCGGCCAGCCTGACCAGCCAGGGCCAGATATGGGCGGTCATGGGCGCCTCGTAGCAGACGTCGCCGGCCATCACCACGTCCCAGCGGCAGGGCGCCCCCACCACGTCGTCGGCCAGCACATGCACGTCGACGCCGTTGAGTTCGGCGTTGAGGCGGATGGCGTAGCAGGCCATGGGATCGATCTCGGCGGCTTCCACCTTGGACGCCCCCACCTTGGCGGCGGCCAGGGCGGTGACGCCCGACCCGGCGGCGAAGTCCAGAACGCGCTTGCCCGCCACCAGTTCGGGGTGGTCCAGCACCCAGCGGGTCAGCGCCTGACCGCCGGCCCAGCAGAACGCCCAATAGGGCGGCGGCAGGTTGACGCGCAGCAGCGCCTCTTCCGTCGCCTCCCACAGCGGCGTCACCTCGGTGGCGGTCCACAGCTTGATCTCGGGACAGGCCGGCGGGGTGGCAACTTCAGTATTGGCGCGGATAAACTCGGATGCGGCTTCGTAGGTCGCAGAGACAGGAGTCACTTGCGGCGCCAACCGTCGATAAACTTCCCGACCATCCCGACCGCCGAGGCGCCAGCCAGAGCAATCCCCACTTCCTTTGCCCCCATGACGCCGCAGATTACAGCGCCGACGACCAAGAGAACGGCGGCGATGAAACCATAATCCATGCCCCGCCTCTGGGCATCGCGGAGAATGGATTGATCGTCCTTCTCCCACTGGATTTGGTGATCAATCCCACGAATAAAGGCATCGGTATATTTCTGGCCGAACCCGGGCACCAGACGGTCGAGCTTCTCGGCTTCATCGGCGTAGAGGTCGGAGCGCTGCGTCAGATGGTAGTTCTGCTGAACGTTGACGACAAGGGCGTGGACCAGCGACATAACCGAGATCAGCTCGGTATCGGACAGCTTCCCCTCAAGGTGGGTCCGAAGGGCTTCTTCAATCCTGGAAGGTGGCTGGCCGGGTGTGGGAGTGACTGGCTCTACCACTTTCCCGGCTTCTCCACGTCGCGAAACGACTCACCTTGTCGTTCAGATTTCGCCCGCAAATCCTCACCCCTTGGCCCGACTTCCTGATACACCCCATTAAATGCCCGGCCGGCGGCATCAACCATTCGTTGAGAGTATGTGCCACCCGCATATCTGCGTCCGCCTTTTGGCTCTTCCCACAGAAAGGCCGGGGCGCCAAGGCCATCAAGGACGCCTTGAACGAATGCCTTTGACCAGGAATTACTCTTGTGCGCCGACACGGGGGGTCTCCTTCCGGCATTAACTTGGCGCGGTTTCCCTCTGTCCGCAAGAGTGAAGGCACTACAACACCTTCCCCGCCACGATGGCCGCCAGGATCAGCCAGCCGAAATGGCGGTTGGACTTGAACTTGTCCAGGCAATCGGCGCCATCGTGAATGTCCACCTTGCGGATCTGCCACAGCAGATGAGCGCCGGCCAAGGCGAGGCCCGGCCAGAACGCCCAGCCCAGCCCAGCCGCCCAGCCGGCGGCGCCGATCAGGGCCAGAGTCATGGGATAGAACAGCCACAGCCACGTGACCGTCGCGTCGCCCAGCCTGAGCGCGGTGGACTTCACGCCGATCAGGGCGTCGTCCTCCTTGTCCTGATGGGCATAGATGGTGTCGTAACCCAGCGTCCAGAACGGCCCGGCGGCATAGAGCAGCAGGGCGGGCAGACCCATGTGCCCCTGCACCGCCGCCCAGCCCAGCAGCGCCCCCCAATTGAAGGTCAGCCCCAGCCAGGCCTGCGGCCAGTAGGTGATGCGCTTCATGAAGGGATAGGGGAAGACCAGCAGCAGCGAGGCGACACCCACCGCGATGGCGAAATTGTTGAGCTGCATCAGCACGGCCAGACCGGTGAGCAGTTGCAGCCCCAGGAAGGCCAGCGCCTGGGTGGGGCTGACGGCGCCCGACGGGATGGGCCGCGACGCGGTGCGCGCCACCCGTCCGTCGAAGTCGCGATCGGCCCAGTCGTTGAAGGTGCAGCCGGCGCCGCGCATCACCACCGCGCCCACGGCGAATAGCGCGAACAGCCACAAATCGGGCCAGCCCGAACCGGCCAGGGCGATGCTCCACCAGCAGGGGAACAGCAGCAGCCAAGTCCCGATGGGCCGGTCGAGACGCATCAGGCGAAAATAGGGACGGGCGGCGGCGGGGACGTAACGGTCGATCCAATTGCCGACCGGAATGTCACCCTGCAAGGTCTGGGACGGGCTCATGCTCCATGCTTATCCCAAAGCCGGACGGGAGGAAATGGGGAAGCGGGCTGGCCATACGGCCGTCGGACTTATTTGGTGAAGTAGAGCAGCCCCTTGTTCCAACCAAGCGTCGGCGTCCGCCAGGCGGTGCGGATGTCCTCGGACGACGGCCGCAGCGGCTTGCCGAAATACCAGCCCTGGCCGAAGCGCACCTTCAAGAGCTTCAGCAGGTTGGCGGTCTCGGCGTCTTCCACGTATTCGGCGGTGGTGGTGACACCCAGTTCGGTGCACAGGCCGACGATGGCCTTGATGAACGACACGTCCTCGTTGTTGCGCATGGCGTCCTTGATGTAGGAGCCGTCGATCTTGACGTTGTCCACCTTGAGCGCCCGCAGGTAGTGGAAGGCGGCGTGGCCGGCGCCGAAATCGTCCAGGCAGACCTCGTGCCCCTGCTTGCGGATCAGTTGGATGACGTCGTTGACCGCCTTCAGGTCGCGGACCTGGGCGGATTCGGTCATCTCGAACACCAGCCGCTTGCGCAGATCGGTGGTGGTGGTGAGGATTTCCTTGAGCTTCTTGACCACCGTGGGATCGGACAGCGAATAGCCCGACAGGTTGACGGCGAAGCGCAGGGATTCGGTGTTGGCGACGGTGGACCGCATGAACTTGATGGCGCGCTCCAGCAGCGCCATGTCCAGCATGCCGACCATGCCGGTATCCTCGGCGAAGGTCACCGTCTCGTAGGGCGACTTGTTGTCCTCGCCCTTGAAGCGCACCAGACACTCGAAATGGTGGACCACGCCGGTCCACAGATCGACGATGGGCTGGAACATCAGGTCGAAGTCGCCGCCCACCACGGTGTTGCGCACGTCGTTCATCTGCTTGACCGTCGCCGACAGGCGGGGCTGCAGGTCCTTCATCAAGGTGGCGAGGTCGCCGCCGCTCTCCGCCTCCATGGCGAAGCGGTTCAGCGTGTAGGTCAGCGCCCGGGCCGCTTCCTCGGGCGGGACGTCGGCCACGTCCAGCATCAGGGTGGCCAGGGTGGCGTGGATGGGCGGCGCGTCGGGCAGCACCACGGCCGCCGCCTGGGTCACCGACCTGTTGATGGAATCGGGCGAGACCGAGGCCGAGTGCAGAACGCCGAACTTGCCGTCGTCCAGTTGGCCGACCCCGTCGCCGCCCACTGACAGCGCCTTCAATCGGTTGCCCAATTCGGTGGTCAGGGCTTCCTGGGCCTCGGCATCGCCGGACAGCGCGTCGATCTTGGGCAGCTCGACCAGGGTCAGTTGATAGGGCTCGTCCGGCGCGGCACTTTCCAGCAGGCTCGACGCCATGGCCTGGAAGCTGTCCTTGTCCAGCAACCCGGTCTTGCCCACCCGGTTCTCCTCGTGGGCATGGAAGCCGCCGGGATGGCCCAGCGCCACCATCAGGCGGTCGGGCGTGCTGGGGTGGCGATAGCCCGACAGCGTCACCTCGGAATTCTTGCCGTCGGGACGCAGCACGCGCAGCATGGCGTTGCGCACCCGCTCGCCGCCGGCCATCTGCTTCAGGGCCTGGGACAGGGCGGTATGGTCGCCGGGATGGATGATCGAGGACAGGGGCTGGCCGGTCAGGGCGCGGGCGCCGCGGCCCAGCAGGGCCATGGCGGCCCCCACCGCGAAGGCGGTCTTGCCCTGGTAATCCAGTTCGAGAAGAACGTCGGCCGCCGCGAAGGCGAAGGCGACATACATGTCGCTCGACCGGCCGAGATCGTCGTTGTCCGCCATGCCCATTCCCCTCGTGTCCAGGCTCGAGACTATGCCAAAGGTTGGCGTCGGGCAAGTAAGTGTTGGTGCAATTCTGAGGCGCAATGTGATGGGGGCGGGGGATTTCTCCTCCGCCCCCCAATGGGTCCGCCGCTACTCGGCGGCCGGCTTCCAGCGCAGGACCGGAGAGCGCGCCGCCAGGGTTTCATCCAAACGGCGCCGGGGCGTCAGGCGGGGTGCCGCCTTGAAGTCCTCGGCGGCTCCCGCCTTGGCCTTGGCGGCCAGCCCGCGCACCACCGCGATGAACTGATCCAGCGTGTCCTTGGACTCGGTTTCCGTGGGCTCCATCAGCAGGGCGCCGTGCACAACCAGTGGGAAGTACATGGTCATGGGATGGTAGCCCTCGTCGATCATCGCCTTGGCGAAATCCAGCGTGGTCACCCCGGTATCCTTGAGGAAGCGGTCGTCGAACAGCGCCTCGTGCATGCAGGGGCCATCGAACGACGCCGATAGGTCGTCCTTGAGCGACGCCAGCAGGTAGTTGGCGTTGAGCACCGCGTCGCTGGACGCCTGACGCAAGCCGTCGGAGCCCATGGACATGATGTAGGCCAGCGCCCGGATGAACACGCCGAACTGGCCATGGAAGCCCTTGACCCGGCCGAACGGCTTGGCGCCGGCCCGCTTGCCTTCAACCATTTCCAGCCCGCCCGCGCCGTGCACCACATAGGGCACCGGGGCATAAGGAGCCAGGGCCGCCGACAGCACGGTGGGGCCGGCACCGGGACCGCCGCCGCCATGGGGCGTCGCGAAGGTCTTGTGCAGGTTGATGTGCATGGTGTCGATGCCGAGATCGGCGATCTTCACCCGGCCGACGATGGCGTTGAAGTTGGCGCCGTCGCAGTAGAAATAGGCCCCCGCCCCGTGCACCGCCGCCGCGATCTCGATGATCTCGGTCTCGAACAGGCCGCAGGTGTTGGGGTTGGTCAGCATCAGGGCCGCCACGTCGGGCCCCAGCTTGGCCTTCAGCGCCGCCACATCCACCCTGCCGTTCTCCAGCGCCGGAATGGGATCGACGCTATAGCCGCACATGGCCGCCGAGGCGGGATTGGTGCCGTGGGCGCTTTCCGGCACCAGCACGCGGCGGCGATGGCTCTCGCCCTTATCCTCGTGGGCGCTGCGGATGGCCATCAGGCCGCACCACTCGCCGTGGGCGCCGGCCGCCGGACTCATGGCCACCGCCGGCATGCCAGTCAGCTCCTTCAGCCAATGGGCCAGGGAATCGATGACCTCCAGCGCGCCCTGCACCGTCTTTTGCGGCTGCAGCGGATGCAGGTCGGCCAGGCCGGGCAGGCGGGCCACCTTCTCCGACAGGCGGGGATTATGCTTCATGGTGCACGAGCCCAGCGGGTAGAAGCCGGAATCGATACCGTAATTCTTCTGGGACAGCCGCGTGTAGTGACGCACCACCTGGGGCTCGGACAGGTCGGGCAGCGCCACCCGCCCCCGCCGCGGCGCGTCGCCCAGCCGCTCCAGGTCGAAGGGCGCCGGCTCGGGCAGGTCGATGGCCACAGAACCGGGATTGTCCAGTTCGAAGATCAGCTTCTCTTCGATCAGAAGGGCGCGGTTGCCGCTGATGGTCATGGGCTCGCTCATCACACGACCTCCTTCAGGGCGGCGACAAGCTTGTCCATGTCGTCCTCGGTATTGGTCTCGGTGGCGGCCAGGATCAGCACCGGCTTCAATTCCGGCCAGGTGGGATAGAAGCGCGAGGCCGGCACGCCGGCCAGGATGCCCTTGTCGGCCAGGGCGTCCACCACGGCGGCCGCGTCGGCGTCGTCGCCCAGATGGACGGCGAATTCGTTGTAATAGCTTTGCGGCAGCACGCGGAGGCCCGTCACCGCCTTCAGCTTCTGCTCGAGCCGCGTGGCGGCCAGATGGTTCAGTTCGGCCAACCGGCCGAAGCCGGTGCCGCCCAGCATGGTCAGGTGGATGGAGAAGGCCAGGGCACAGAGGCCCGAATTGGTGCAGATGTTGCTGGTGGCCTTCTCGCGGCGGATATGCTGCTCGCGGGTCGACAGCGTCAGCACCCAGCCGCGCCGTCCGTCCACGTCCACGGTCTGGCCGGCCAGGCGGCCGGGCATCTGGCGCAGGTACTTTTCGCGGGTGGCGAACAGGCCAAGGCCCGGCCCGCCGAAATTCATGCCCATGCCCAGGGACTGGCCCTCGGCCACCACGATGTCGGCCCCCATGGCACCGGGGGATTCGATCAGGCCGAGACTGGTGGGCTCGGCCACCATCACCACCAGCAGGGCGCCGGCCTCGTGGCAGAGCGCCGCCAGCGGCCGCAGGTCGCGCACCGTGCCGAAGAAGCCGGGATTCTGCACGATGACGCAGGCGGTCTTGCCATCCACCCGGCCGATCATGTCCTCCATGCCCAGCGGGTCGGGGGGCAGGATTTCCGCTTCCATCTCGGTGTAGCGCAGCGAGGTTTCAACGGTCTCGGCATAATGGGGATGCAGGCCGCCCGAGACGATCACCTTGCCGCGCTTGGTGATACGACACGCCATGATGGCCGCCTCGGCGGTGGCCGTGGCGCCGTCGTACATGGAGGCGTTGGCCACATCCATGCCGGTGATGGTCGCCACCTGGCTTTGGAACTCGAACAGCATCTGGAGCGTGCCCTGGCTGACCTCGGGCTGGTACGGCGTGTAGGCGGTGAGGAACTCGCCGCGCAGCAGCAACTGGTCCACCGCCGCCGGAATATGGTGGCGATAGACGCCCGCCCCGATGAAGAACGGGGCGCAGCCCGCCGACAGGTTCTTGCCGGCCATGCGGGTGAAGGCGCGCTCCACCTCCATCTCGCCCTGGTGGGCGGGAAGCGGCAACGGACCGGCCAGCCGGGCGGATTGGGGCACGTCGCGGAACAGTTCGTCCACGCTTTTGGCCCCGATCACGTCCAGCATGGCGCGGCGGTCGGACTCGGTCAGCGGCAGGTAGCGCATGGGATGGGACCTATTCCAGGGTCTTGAGGTAGGCGTCGTAGGCGGCCTGATCCATCAGGTCGTTCAGTTCGGCCGGGTTGGCGAGCTTCAGCTTGAAGAACCAGGCGGCACCCTCGGCGGCCTCGTTGACCAGGCCGGGCTGGTCGACGATGGCCGCGTTGCCGGCGGTCACCGTGCCCGACACCGGGGAATAGACCTCGGACGCGGCCTTGACCGATTCCACCACGGCGGCCTCGGCGCCCTTGGCGATTTCGCGGCCCGCTTCGGGGACCTCGACGAACACCACGTCGCCCAGGGCGTGCTGGGCATAGTCGCTGATGCCGACGGTGCCGATGTCGCCCTCGACGTCGATCCACTCATGGTCCTTGGTGAAACGCTTGCTGCTCATTGGAAGATTCCCCTCAGCCTTTGAAATAACGATGCGGCACGAACGGCAGGGCGCAGACATGGGCGTCCATGGCCTTGCCGCGCACCACCAGCTTCAACCTGGTTCCGATTGCGGCGAAGGCGGCAGGCACATAGCCCATGGCCACCGGGCCGCCCGCCGACGGGCCGAAGCCGCCGGAACAGATTTCCCCCAGGCGGTTGCCCGCCTCGTCGGTGATCTCGGTATGGGCGCGGGCCGGCGCCTTGCCGTCGGGCTGGATGCCGACCCGAAGCGTGGGCGCACCCTCGGCCAATTGTTTCTGGATCACGGCGGCGCCGGGGAAGCCCCCTTCGGCGCGGCGGCGCTTGCTCATGATCCACGAGATATTGGCCTGGACCGGAGTGGTCTCGGTGTCGATGTCCGAACCGTAGAGACACAGGCCGGCCTCAAGGCGCAGCGAGTCGCGCGCCCCCAGCCCGGCCGGCTTGACGCCCGGCGCGCCCAGGATGGCGCGGGCCAGCGCCTCCGCATCGGCGTTGGCCACCGAGATTTCCCAGCCATCCTCGCCGGTATAGCCCGAGCGGGTGGCGAGGCACTTGATGCCGGCCACGGTGATCTCGGCGATGGTCATGAAGGTCATGGACACCGCCTCGGGAGACAGCACCGCCATGGCGGCGGCCGCGCCGGGGCCCTGGAGCGCCAGCAGCGAGCGGTTCTCGATCATCGAGAGTTCCACCTTGCCACCCAGATGCTTGACCAGATGGGCGAAGTCGGCGTGCTTGCAGGCGGCGTTGATCACCAGGAACAGGTGGTCGTCGGCCAGCTTGCTGATCATCAGGTCGTCGAGGATGCCGCCCTGGTCGTTGGTGAACACCGAATAGCGGGTCTTGCCGATTCCCAGTGCCCGGACATCACCCGGCACCAGGGTTTCCAGCAATTCCACGGCCTTGGCCCCCTTGATCTCGGCCTGGCCCATGTGGGAGACGTCGAACAGAGCGGCACCCGAGCGGGTGTGCAGGTGCTCGGCCAGCACGCCGGCCGGATACTGCACCGGCATGGCATAGCCGGCGAAGGGCACCATCTTGGCCCCCAGCTCGCGATGCAGGGCGTCCAGCGGAACGGTCAGCAGGGGCGTATCGGAATGGGACTCGGACACCGGGTTCCTCCTTCGCGGATGCACCGCGCGGGATATTGAAGGGCACCGGGCATGGCTGTGGCGTTGCCCGGGTTGCCCCCCTCTGTCTGGGAACCTGAAAGATTCACCGTGTCGCCCGAAGGGGGCCTTACGGCTTTCATCGTCGGTGGGCCGCCCGACCTTTCAAGGGGTCCGACGGCACGCTTTCCAGAGTTTCATCCCCCCGCGGTCCTTTTGCCTGAGAGTTTCCAGGGGCGGTTGCTCCTTCGGCGCCGGCCCGCGAACGGACCGGTCTCTCCCACGGGGATCATCTGTGCCGGCACATCTTAGTCAGGCCGGCGACGGAGTCAACGAGAGTCCACGAGCTCCTAGCGCTTGATGCGCCGGTTGGCTTCCAACTCCTCGGACGACAGTTGGAAGCCGATGTAAATCTCGTAATTATCAATGAGTTCCTTGGTCCGGACCGGCAGGCGCATGGTCACTTCTTCGTCGGTGACGCGGATACGGTCGGCCGTGTCGGGGAAGGTCACCGGGAAGGTGAACACGCCCTTGGCCTCGGGGGCCGGATAGAACTTGGGAACGGCGACGAAATAGGTGACGTCCAGGGTACGCCCCTTGGCGGCGGGACCGCGCCGCAACTCGAAGCCCAGTTGCAGCGACACCTCGCCGCCCTTGTCGTCATAGACGCAGCCACCCTTGAAAGCGACCACCTCACCTTCCATCTCCACGTCGGTCAGGTCGCGGCCGCCGCCGGAACGATACTTGGTGATCTTGGCGGCATCGGACATGATGTAGACGGGCGGACAGGGCGGCGCCACCTTGCCCTTGAGGCGGGACATGGAATCACACCCCGACAGCACCAGGGGAGCCGCCAGGACGAAACACAGCAGGCGGGCAATGCGAAGGGTGTTCATGCCAAACTTCCTTAAACGCCACATGATCTGGTAAAGGTGCCCCCGACTGTAGTGAAGCCGGGGCGCCGACACAAGACGCGAGCCCCGTCCCCCCAGCCAACCCGGAGAGCGATAAAGTGACCACAAGCGTTGCCAAGAGGCCCCTGACCCTGGTACTGGCCAGCCCGCGCGGATTTTGCGCCGGCGTCGACCGCGCCATCCACATCGTCGAGCGGGCCCTGGAAAAATACGGCGCTCCGGTCTATGTCCGCCACGAGATCGTCCACAACAAGTTCGTGGTGGAATCCCTGGCCCAGAAGGGGGCGGTATTCGTCGAGGAACTGAATGAGGTTCCCGATGAGGCCACCGTGGTCTTCTCGGCCCACGGCGTGCCCAAGACCGTTCCGGCCGAGGCCGACCGCCGCGAGCTGACCTCCCTGGACGCCACCTGTCCGCTGGTGACCAAGGTTCACCGCGAGGCCGAACTGCACCACGCCATGGGCCGCCAGATCATCATGATCGGCCATGCCGGCCACCCCGAGGTGATCGGCACCATCGGCCAGGTCCCCGAGGGCACCGTATTGCTGGTCGGCACCCCGGAACAGGCCGAGACGGTGGCCCCCAGGGACCCGTCCATGCTGGCCTACATCACCCAGACCACCCTGTCGGTGGATGACGCGGCGGCGGTGATCGACGTTCTGCAGCGCCGCTTCCCCGACATGGTCGGGCCCAAGCGCGAAGACATCTGCTACGCCACCACCAACCGCCAGGCCGCCGTCAAGACCATCGCGCCCCATTGCGAGGCGCTGATGGTCATCGGCTCGCCCAATTCCTCCAACTCGTCGCGCCTGGTGGAAGTGGCGGCGCGGGCCGGCTGCGCCCGCTCGGTGCTGGTGCAGCGCGCCGCCGAGGTGGACTGGAGCCTCCTGGACGGCGTCGACCGCCTGGGCATCACCGCCGGCGCCTCGGCCCCGGAAATCCTGGTGGAGGAAGTGGTGGCGGCGGCGCGCGAGCGCTTCGACGTCACCATCGAGGAAATCCGCGTCACCACCGAGACGGTGACCTTCAAGCTGCCGCAGGCTTTGTCCGAGTAGGTCCCGGCAAGGTTCGTCATCCCGAGCGAAACCGGGGGATCTCCGCCTGGCATGACGCTGCCGATCCTGAAAGGCCGCGTCGGGATGACATCCTTGGGAGGTGGGGCAAAGTCGCCCTCTCTTCTCTGGCGTCATCGG
This sequence comes from Phaeospirillum sp., assembly GCA_030824585.1. Taxonomy (GTDB): domain Bacteria; phylum Pseudomonadota; class Alphaproteobacteria; order Rhodospirillales; family Magnetospirillaceae; genus Phaeospirillum. The sequence continues at coordinate 51,640 of JAVBXM010000243.1, forward strand.
CGGAAACATCGTACCTTCCGCCGATTCCAGCCTGAAGCAGTCGAGAGAGCATGGCCGTCTACACCGAGGTTTCCGACGACGAATTGGAAGAGTTCGCCGCCGAGTACGACATCGGCGAGGTGGTGTCGTGCAAGGGCATCGCCGAAGGCGTCGAGAACACCAACTACCTGCTGCAGACCGACCAGGGAAACTACATCCTCACCCTCTATGAAAAGCGGGTGAATCCGGAGGAACTGCCGTTCTTCCTGGGACTGATGGAGCATCTGGCGGCACGCGGGCTGGCCTGCCCCACCCCCATCCACGGCCGCGACGGCAAGGCGCTGCGCACCCTGTGCGGCCGCCCGGCGGCCATCGTCAGCTTCCTCAAGGGCATGTGGACCCGGCGCATCACGCTCAACCACTGCGCCGAGTTGGGCCCGGCCATGGCCACCATGCATCTGGCCGGCGCCGATTTCCCGCTGACCCGGGCCAACAACCTGTCGGTCTCCGGCTGGCGCCCGCTGTTCGAGGCCATCCGGCCGCGCGCCGCCGAGATCAAGGCCGACCTGGAGCAGGTGATCGAGGCCGAACTGCGGTACCTGGAGGCCCACTGGCCCCAGACCCTGCCGGTGGGGCTGATCCACGCCGACCTGTTCCCCGACAACGTATTCTTCCTGGCCGACAAGGCGGCGGGCATGGACCGGATGTCGGGCTTCATCGACTTCTATTTCGCCTGCACCGACGCCCTGGCCTACGATATCGCCATCTGCCTCAATGCATGGTGCTTCGAGGATGACGGCGCCTTCAACGCCACCAAGGCGCGGCTGATGCTCAACGGCTACCGCAAGGTCCGGCCGCTGTCGGCCGACGAATTGCTGGCCCTGCCGCTGCTGGCCCGCGGCGCCGCCATGCGCTTCCTGCTGACCCGGAGCTACGACTGGCTGAACACCCCGGCCGGCGCCATGGTCAAGCGCAAGGACCCCATGGAGTATTTCCGCAAGCTCCGCTTCCACCAAGGCGTCGGCGGTCCCGGCCAGTACGGCATCGAATGACATTCCCCCGGCCCGGTCATCCCGAGCGTCAGCGAGGGATCTCCGCTTGGCACGGTGGAACCAAACCGGGCACGGCGAACCAGAATGAGATCCCTCCTCCCGATGGTCGTCGGGATGACAGGAAAGCGTAGGCGATGAGCGAAGAGAAACCCGAATCCGTCGAGATCTATACCGACGGCGCCTGTTCCGGCAATCCCGGCCCCGGCGGCTGGGGCGCCATCCTGCGCTTCAAGGGCGTGGAGAAGGAGCTGAAGGGCGGCGAGGTCCAGACCACCAACAACCGCATGGAAATGATGGCGGTGCTGTCGGCGCTCAACGCCCTGACCCGGTCCTGCGCCATCGACCTCTACACCGACAGCGAATACGTCAAGAAGGGCATGACCGAGTGGCTGCGCGGCTGGAAGGCGCGGGGCTGGAAGACCGCCGACAAGAAGCCGGTGAAGAACGACGACCTGTGGAAGGCCCTGGACGAGGCCGCCGCGCGGCACAAGGTGTCCTGGCACTGGGTCAAGGGCCATGCCGGCCATCCGGAGAACGAGCGCGCCGACGCCCTGGCCCGCGAAGGCATCGCCGATATACGGGCGGCACGGTGATCCGCCGGGCTTTCGCCCCGCGACAGACCTACTCGTCCGCCGTTTCCTCGGCCATCAGCCTGTTCCAGGCCAGGGCCAGCGTGCCGGCGGTCAGGGCCATGCCGAGATAGCGCACCGGCACCATCACGGCGTCGCGCAGGGCCAGGCCGTCGACCAGTTCCATCTCGGGCAGCATCTTCACCCCTTCCTGCAGCAGGTTGAGCGGCAGCCAGCAGACGAACACCGCCACCCCCAGGGCCAGACCGCCCCGGATCATCAGGTCCGGCACCCGCCAGCCCAGGTTGCCGGACGGGCCGGCGCGCTCGAGCGCCGCGTCGGCCGGCACCAGATAGAAACCGCCCAGCAGCAGGTGGGTCGCCCCCGACAGCACCATCACCGAATCGGCGAGCGGCACGCCGGCGGCGATGGCCAGCGACGCCGAAATGACCTGGGCGGGAAAGCTGATGAAGATCTCGGCCGCCATCCAGGACAGGGCCCCGAAGGTCTCGCGGCGGCCCAGGCGGAAATAGTGGCGGCTGGACGGAATTTCCCCCAGCCCGACCATGCGCAGCCACGCCACCACGAAGACGCCGCGCGCCAGCAGGTCGGTGACGCCGCCGGCCATGAGGTGGCGGGACGATACCGCCGCGCCCAGCAGGCTGATCGCCATGCACAGCCAGGACAGGCGGAAAAAGACGGGAAACTGCTCGATCAGGATCAGCAGGCTGCGGAAGGCCAGGCGGCAATAGCGGAAAAGTCCCACTCATCCCCCTCCCGTGGTGATCAGAGCGGCAGGCACGCGTCAATGCCGCGACTTGCGGCCATTGAGGCCGCGGCCAAGCGCGCGGAGGCGCGCGCCCGGCGAGGGAAAAACAAAGGCGAGAGGGTGATGCAGATATTCCGCATTACCCTCCTAAGGCCGGCCCGCCTCGAAATGGCCGCGCACCAGATTGATCTGGCGGATCAGGTCGTCGGCGCTGATGGGCTTGGTCAGCACCTTGGAGGCCCCCACCTGGCGGGTGATCTCGTGGGCCTGCTCGGACTTGTCGCCGGTCAGGATCAGCACCGGCTTGCGGCTGTTGAGGTTCCCCTTCTCGGTGCGCAGCGTGCGCAGGAACTCGATGCCGTCCATGTTCTCCATGTGCAGGTCGCAGATGATGACGTCGGGGTCCACGTCGCCCGAGCGCAGCATCTCCAGCGCCACCAGCCCGTCATTGGCCTCGGAGATCTGGGCCGGGTTGGCCTTGCCCAGCAGCTTCTTGATGATGCTGCGCATCACTTCCTGGTCGTCGATGACCATGATGTGCAGGCCGGCGCCGCCGATCTGCATGGTCAGCGCCGCGCCGTCCTTGAACTTCTCGATCTGCTTGGCCGAGTTCTTGGGCAGCGGCACCTTGCGCTCGCGGCAGTAAAGGGTCAGCGCCTGCCCCACGTCATCGCGCGAGAAGACGAAGTCCTTGGGCGAGGCCCCGGCGAATACCGCCGGAAAGCGGATGGAGAGCGCGATGTCCTGGGAGGGATCGAAGCTGAGCAGGTCGGGGGCGGTGTCGGGCAGCATCTTGCCGATGCGCTCGCCGTAGCGGCGGATGGCGTCCAGGAAGTCCGCCCGGGGAAAGACGATGACACGACGTTCCAGAATCATTTCGGGCGACACACCTGTGATCGTCGCGGCCCCACCCGGCCACGGGCCCCTGCAGTATTACAGGCGGGAGCGCGGCCGGTCCAGGGATGCATCTATTTCGCCGCGTCGCTCAGCGGGTTTTCCAGGTCGGCCTCGCTCTTGACCCGGTTGCGCCCGTCGCGCTTGGCCAGATACATGGCCTCGTCGGCGCGGTGGACCAGGGCATCGGGGCCTTCGGCATCCTTCAGGAGGGCGGCGCCGATGGACAGGGTCACCTGCCCCAGGACCTGGCCGGTGCGGCGGTTGGTCAGGCGCTTGGTGGAAACCTGATTGCGAATGGCCTCGGCCACCTCCATGGACTTTTCCAGGGGAGTGGCCGGCAGGATCACCGCGAATTCCTCGCCGCCGTAACGGGCGGCGGTATCCTTGGCCTGGGCGATCTCGTTGAGCGAGCGCGCCACCAGCTTCAGCACCTGATCGCCCAACTGGTGGCCGTAGGTGTCGTTGAACAGCTTGAAATGGTCGATGTCGATCATCAGCAGCGACAGCGGCGCATCCGAGGCGCGGGCGTCGAGCACCGCCAGGTTCAGCGAGTGATCGAACAGCTTGCGATTGGCCAACTGGGTCAGGGCGTCGGTGGAGGCCTCGCGCTTCAGATCGTCCAGATGATTGCGCAGCCGGGCGATCTCGTTGGAGGAGTTCTCCAGGCGCTGCTCCAACTGGCGGTTCAGGTCGGCCATCACCTTGGTCTCGGCCAGGATGCCGGAGACCAGTTCGGACAGCCCGGCGGCCGACGGCCCATCGGCCAGCTTGCCGCTGAAATCCTCGAGGGCGGCGCCGTAATTGGTCGTTCCCTGGTTGGCGTTGCTCAGGTATTCGAGCACGCGGCCCACCGCTTCCTCGACCCGCTGGCCCACTTCGCGCAGTTCGGCGGTGTCCTGGGGGAAGACGGCGAAGCGCTCGTAAAGCTCGTCGTTGACCTTGGGGGTGAACTTCTTGCCCGTCTTCAGGATTTCGTCGATGGCGGCAGTCAGTTCCGGATTGCGGCCGGCCACATAGGCGTACCAGATGGCGTAGTTCTCGGGATGCGGCGGCACCTTGTGCCGCTCCATCATGGCCAGCGCCGCCCGGGCGCAATGGGAGGCGACATCAAGGGAATCCGGGCTTTTCATCGTTACCTGAACCTCAATTGCACTGCCCGAGGGAGCCCTCGGCACAAATGGTCTTTCCGTCCGTCCACCGGGCGCCGGACAGATCGGCGTTCAGCAGTTCGGCCCCCAACGTCTTGGCCCCGGTCAGGTTCGCGCCGCGCAGCGAGGCGTGAAAGAACCGGGTCCGGCGGAGGTCGGCCCCCACCAGGGATGCTCCGCTCAGATCGGCCTTGGTGAAATCGGCGTCGCTGAACAGGCCGTCGTCGAGACGGGCCCCGGCCAGGACGGCGCTGACGAACCGTACCCGATAGGCGTCGACCTTCACCAGAACCGCCCCGCTCAACCGAGCGCGCTGGAAACTGGTTTCCCGCAATCGCGCCCCGGTCAGGTCATGCCCGGTGAAGTCGCGGCCGTCCATGTAACAACGCTGCCAATCCACCCCCGGCGCCGCCGGCTGTGTACAATCGGCGGCAAGCACCTCCGACGGGCAGAGCAGGGCGACGATTGCAAGGATCAGGACCAACCTCATATCCGTTTTTTATTCCCCCCCGCGTCCACATAAAAGGAATATTTGGTAGCGACCCGATAGAAGTTTACGCTGGTCCCGTAGCAATTTCGTCACGGAGGGCAGCCATGACCCGAAGCGAAGCCGATATCGTTCTCGACGAAGCCGAGACATTGTGGCTTTCGGGCGAGAAACAGCGGGCCCGCGAGTGCTGCCTGCGGGCCCGCCTGCTCTATCATGAAACCGGCGACGGACGGGGCGAGGCCGACGCGCTGACCCGCATGGGCGATATCGAGGCGGAGACCGGCCACGGCAACGCGGCGCGCCAGGCTTATGTGGAGGCCCGCCAGCTCTATGCCCGCGGCGGCGACCAGCGCGAGCAGGGCGGTATCCTGGTGCGGCTGGCCCGCCTGTCCCAGCGCGAAGGCGACGAGCCGGGAGCCCGCTCCTTCTATCAATCGGCCCTCGACCTCTATCAGGCGGCCGGCGACTGGTCCGGCCTGGGCCACGTGCACCGGGCGCTGGGCCATATGGACCGCGACGGCGGCGCCCAGGACAAGGCGCTGGACCGCTACCGCGAGGCCCTGGCCTGCTACCGGCGCTCGACAGACACCCTGGGCGAGGCCGGAACCCTCAAGGCCATGGCCGCCGTTCAGCTGGCCCTGGGCCATGCCGACCGGGCCCGCGCCGAATGCGACGAGGCCCTGGGCCTGATGCGTCAGGCGGGCGACCTGCTGGGCGAGGCCAAGGCCACCCGGCTGATGGGCCGCATCCTGGCCGGTGAGGGATTGCGCGACGCGGCCCGAAAATCCATGCAGGCCGCCGCCAAGCTGTTCGCCCGGGCGGGCGACGTGGCATCCCACGACGAGGCGGAGGAGGAGGCGAGAACCTTGTCGTGCTGAGCGGGAGCGACGCTTTCAGGCACGGGCGACAATTGCCTTAGCTGACATGGCCGATCCATACCCCATGTTTCCGAGGCCCCATGTTTCCGAGCCCCTCCGTCAGTGGGAAACGGCTTGACCCGCTTCACCACGAAGCGACTGTGTTGCGCGTCAAGTGTTCCATGCGCGAGCATCCCGGACGATGGCGTTGAGGATGACGAGGAGCTTTCGCATGCAAGCGACCAGGGCTGTCATTTTC
>JAVBXM010000197.1 GCA_030824585.1 Phaeospirillum sp.
AAACCCGCCCCGCCTTGCTATCCCGAGTGGCCGCGCTCATCGCCTCTCCCGCTCACTTATATTATTTTGCTCTAAACTAACCCAACGGGGCCGCGTCATGCAATTCCGTCACCGTCCGACCCTTCCCCTTACCGGGGGCGGTCGGATATGGTGGCGCAAATCAGCCTCTTTGACATCGGCCGCTTTGTGACCACAAGCCATTCCGCCCACCCGCAGCCTCCCTACCCCCATCCGGGGCATCCCCATCCGGGCCAGCGGCATGTGCGGCGTCGGCGCACGTTGCGGCGCACGGTCTACCACATGCTGGGCGGCGAAGGCCATTCCGACCTGCTGGTCAAGATCGTCGACGCCTTCCTGATCGCCCTGATCGTCCTGAACGTGGCGGCGGTGGTGCTTGAATCCATCGAGCACCTGTCCATCGCCCACGGGCCGGCCTTCCATGTCTTCGACCTGGCGTCGGTGGCCATCTTCAGCCTGGAATACCTGCTGCGCCTGTGGACGGCGGTGGAGATCGACGATCCGAAGTTCCGCCATCCGCTGTGGGGGCGGCTGCGCTGGGCGGTGTCGCCCATGGCCATCGTCGACCTGCTGTCGGTGCTGCCGTTCTATCTCGGCATCGTGGTCGAGATCGACCTGCGGGCCATCCGCGTGCTGCGCGTGCTGCGCGTCTTCAAGCTGGGCCGCTATTCCATGGCCATGAACGTCATGGCGGCGGTGGCGCGGCAGGAGGCGCGATCCATCAGCTCGGTGCTGTTCGTCATGGTGGTGATCCTGGTCCTGACGTCGAGCCTGATCTACCTGTTCGAGCACCGCGCCCAGCCGCATGTGTTCAGCGACATCCCCACCTCCATGTGGTGGGCGGTGGTGACCCTGACCACGCTGGGCTACGGCGACATGGTGCCGATCACCCCGCTGGGCCGCCTGCTGGGTGCGCTGACCGCCATCCTGGGCGTGGGCATGATCGCGCTGCCCGCCGGTGTGCTCGCCTCGGGCTTTTCCGAGCAGATGCGCATCCGCCGCGAGGAATACCGCGAGGCGGTGGAAAAGGCGCTGGAGGATGGCAGCATCAATCGCACGGAACGCCGTCTGCTGGACCGCACGCGTCGGGCCTTGCAGCTCTCCGAGGAGGAGGCGTCGCTGATCTTGCGCCATTCGGTGGAGACCGGCCATGTCTGCCCCCATTGCGCCAAGCCGCTCAGGGGGCCGCACTCCCATCCGGAAGAGGATTGAGCGCGGGCATGCGGGCACCTTGCCCGCTTCCCGCCCGGCCGATCAGCCGAAGCCGGCCTTGACCAGCAGGAGGTGGAAGTCGCGCAGCGCCTTTTGCGCCCGCTCCGGATCGGTGAAGCCGTCGATGAAATGGGCGTCGAAATTGGGCTGGCGCAGCAGCGACAGGATGCGCTGGCGGGCCCGGGTCATGGCCTTGCCCTCGGGCAGCACGCCGGCGGCGCAGAACTGCACCAGCCGCACGGCGCGGTCGCGCAGGGGGGAATCCTGGTGGTCCAGCTTCTCGACGATCTGCTCGGTGACCAGATAGGCCTCGAGCATGGTGTCGATGAAGCCGCAGACCTTGTCCCTGACCGCCGGCGGGAACGCGGCGGCGGCGGCGATCTTGTGGGCCAGGGTGGCGCGCAGCATCTTTTCCTTGGGCGGCAGCGAGCGCATGCAGAAATCGCCCAGATGGCGGGCCGACAGGCAGTAATCCACCAGTTCGGCAATATCGGCCACCGCCTCGGCCCCCCAGGGCGAGCCGGCCAACTGGCAAATGTAGATCAGGCCCAGGGCGCGGTCGGGCAGCATGCGGAACAGGCCGTTGACGGTGGCCTTGCGCCCGGCGGCGCCGCCCTGCTCCAACTGGCGGGAATAGCGGATGGTCAGCGCCTCGGCGGTCTCGGAGCCCGAGATGAAGCCGGCGGGCGTCATGGTCCGCTCGACCAGCTTCTTCAACTCCTCCAGCTCCTTGCCGCTTTCGCTGCGGTAGAGCGGATTGGGCGAGCGGATCTGGCGGTGGGCCCGGTCCAGCAGGCAGGCGCGGCTGATGGGCAGCTTCTGCTCGGCGAACAGGCGGTTGAGGATTTCGGCGGATTCGCCGGCCTCGCTCTTTTCCGTGGGGAACTTGCCGTCGGCCAGATCGAACATGCGGCAGATGGCGGCGCCCAGGCCGGGCTGCCAGCCCAGGATTTCCTGCACCACGTTGGAGCCCAGCACGTCGGCGATGACGCCGTCCAGCAATTCCAGAGCGTGGGGGTCCGAATCCTCGACGGCCAGCCTGCACAGGAATTCCAGCTTGCCCACCCAGCTGCGCGCATTGATCAGGTCGCGCGACAGCAGCACCATGGCGAGGTAATCCACGTCCTCGGTCTGGGAGGCCTGGCCCCGGATTTCCTTGATGGCTTCGGAAAAGCGGCCGGTCAGCTTGGGCAGCTTGACGTTCTCCACCCGCCTGGCGCGGGCCGAGATGTCGTCGATGGACTTGAAGATTTCCTGGCTGCGCGATTTGGAATCCTGCTCGGAATCCTTGGTCTGCAGCAGGGAAACGCGGTCCACGGCGGACGGGACCAGGGTGTCCTTTTCCTGAAGCCGCTTCAGTTCCTTGTAATTGTGCATCAACTCGGTGGGCGTCAGGATCGCCTTGTCGAGATAGCTGCGGAAGATGCGGTTGACCACGTTGCGGCCCTGCGTCCCCATGAATTCTTCCGGGGTCTCGCACTTTTCCGGGACTTCGTCGATCTGGGAGATGCGCACGGGGCCATCGTCGGCCCCGGCCCGGGTCTGGGAGAAGATCTCCGTCTCGTCCATGGTGCCGTCGGACCGCATCCAGTTGCGGACGATCCGGGCTCCCTCGCACTTCTTGTCGGCCAGGAATTTCTTGGCGAGAGCTCGCGCCTCTTCTTCCTTGGGAACGACTGTCTCGGTCGTCCACCGGCCGTTCTTGCTGACCTGAACTTCGAAATTTTCACGACTCGCGACCATTCTGGTCCTCGCCCGCCACAGTCTTGTTTGCCGCCCCGAACCCCCAAGTTCTGGACCAATTCAAGAAAAATAGCCGTTGCCGACACATCATGTCACGGGATTATTCGGATAGTCGCCGGGGCGGCATGCGGATAAGGCGGGTTGCGGTTCGTCCCGCGAACGTCCAGAATCCCCGTTGCACCCATGGGGAATGGGCTGGGGGAGGACCGTGGCGATGTCGGCTTACAAGATATCGTATATACGTTCGACGGGCTGGACCCGGTTGGGTTTGGCCGGGGCGGTGGCAATTCTGTTCGGGTCTCCCATGCTGTGGGCGCTGGGAGTGTTCGGCGGCGGCGACGACGCCCTGCACCGGGTGGTGATCTTTACCCTGGCCGGGTTGTGGTTCTTTGTCGGGACGTTCTACGTGATCGGCTGGGCCGTGCAGGGCTTCGTGGTCCGCCAGAAGGTGCCGGACGAGGACGCCGACGAGGCTCCGCCGGTCCGGCGCCCGCCGCCCAGCGCTCCGCCGCCGCCATCCTCGCGGCCGCCGGCCCGGCCCAGCGGACACTGACGCGCGGCACGCCGCCGCGCCAGGCCTGCCTGTCCAATCCGCGCATGCCCCCATGCGGCCGGCGCAGCCGGTCCGCGCGCTCGGGCCTTGAAACCCGCTGTCATCACTATATATTAGCGCAGTCTAACATATTGTGATGATTTCAAGGACGAGGTGCGTGATGCTGAAGGATTGGAACGAATTGGCCAACGGGCTGTCCAAGATGGTCGGACAGGTGCGCGGCGGGGTGCCCGAGGTGATGAAGGGCTTTTCCGCCATGGCCAAGGCGGCCACCGCCGACGGAGCCCTGGACGGCAAGACCAAGGAACTGATCGCCCTGGCGCTGGGCATCGCGGCGCGCTGCGACGGCTGTCTCGCCTTCCACGCCAAGGCGGTGGTGGACCTGGGCGGCACCCGCGAGGAGGTCATGGAGACCATCGCCATGTCGGTGTACATGGGCGGCGGTCCGTCGCTGATGTACGGCGCCCTGGCGCTGGAGGCCTACGAGCAGTTCGCCGCCAAGAAGCAGGCCGCCGAATGATCGTTGCGCTTTCGGTCGCCGATTGGAGCCTCGCCCTGGCGGGCGGGGCGCTGATCGGACTGGCGGCCGCCGGTTTGATGCTGGCCTTCGGCCGGGTGGCCGGGGTCAGCGGTCTGGTCCGCGACGCCCTGTCCGGGCGGGCCGAGGCCGTCGCCTTCGTGCTGGGTCTGCCGCTCGGCGCCTTGCTGGTCCAGGGGCTGACCGGCGGCGGCTCCGTGGCCTTCGCCTCGCCCGGGCGGCTGGCGCTGGCCGGGCTGCTGGTGGGAATCGGGGCCGGGCTGGCCAATGGCTGCACCAGCGGCCATTCGGTGTGCGGCATCGCCCGGCTGTCGCCGCGCTCGCTGGCCGCCACCATGCTGTTCATCGCGGTCGGAGCCGGAATGGTCGCCCTGGTGGGAGTGCCGGCACCATGACCGGCCGCCCGGCGATCTTCCTGCTGTGCGGCGCGGTGTTCGGGGCCGGACTGGCCCTGTCGGGAATGACCGACCCGGCCAAGGTGATCGGCTTCCTGGATTTCTTCGGGCATTGGGACCCCAGGCTTACCGCCACCATGGGCGGAGCGGTGACGGTCGCCGCCCTCGGCCAGTGGCTGGTCCGCCGCCGGGGACGGGCCCTGCTGTGCGCCGACCCGCTGGCCGCGCCGTCATCGCGCATCGACGCCCGCCTGCTGGCCGGTTCCGTCATCTTCGGTGCCGGTTGGGGGCTGGCGGGATTGTGCCCCGCCCCCGCCCTGGCGGTTTCGCTGCAATATCCGGTGGCCCTGCTGTTCGTGGCCGGCTTCCTCGCCGGCCTGATGGGAGTGGCGCGGCTCGATCGGGGCGGGCGCGGCTGAGCCGGCGGCGCACATCGCCTATTCCTCCGCACCCGCCTGCCGGGCTATCCTGGCCGCCCTTTTCGGATAGCTGCGGCCGGACCGTTCATGCGTGACCACGAGATCGAGGCGGCCTGGCGCGGGCTGGCCTCGTGCGAGCAATGCTCCATCCGCGACCTGGTGCTGTTCGCCGACCTCGAAAACGAGGATTTCGGCATCATCCACCTGCCCATCGAGGATATCCGCCTGCCGGCCGGCGCCGCCCTCTACCAGCCGGGCCAGGCGGCCGGACACGTCTTCACGGTGCGCGACGGGCTGTTCAAGCTGGAACAGTACCTGCCCGACGGCAGCCATCGCATCGTCAGCCTGCTGGGCCAGGGCGATGTCGCCGGGCTGGAGGCCACGGTGGCCGATTCCTACGAGCACGCGGCGGTGGCCCTGTCGCCGGCCAAGGTCTGCCGCATTCCCCGCGACGTGGTGTCGCGTCTGAGCCCGAAGCTTCACCGCCAGTTGATGAAGAAATGGCACGACGCCGTGCAGCGTTCCCACGAATGCACCCGCGAATTGTCCACCGGCAGCGCGCGGCAGCGTGTGGCGCGGCTGTTCCGTCTGCTGGCCCCCGGGGCGGCGCCCGATTGCCGCCTGTTCGGGCGCGAGGATCTGGGGGCGCTGCTGGGCATCACTCCGGAAACCGCCAGCCGGGTGGTGGCCGAGTTCAAGCGGGCCGGCTTGGTCACCGAGATCGCGCCGAACCTGTTCCAGCGCGATCTCGCCGTCCTCGACGCCATCGCCGGCGAGGGGTAGCCCTCTCCTACTTCTCCGGCCCGGCGAACAGGGTTTCCGTCCTTACCTCGCGGCCCGGACCCGACAGGACGAAGGTGACGGGCATGCTTTTGGACGCCGTCTTCTTCGCCGGAATGGTGACGTAGAGGCGGAAATCGCCCACCGAATCGCGCGGCACCTGCAACTCGGCCGCGGTCACGCCGGTCTCGCCGCCGACCACCGAGATGGTGGCGTCCTCGACACCGTCCAGCCGCACGGTGAAGGCGCGGTCCTCGGCCTTCATGTTCAGCACCTTGTAGGCATAGCCGTTGCGGATCGAGCCGTCCGACATCTGGACGAACAGCGGCGAGCGTTCGTGCAGAACGTTGACGTCCACGTCGGGGCGCGATACCAGCCGGGCCAGCATCACCGCCGCCACCAGCAGCAGGATGCCGCCATAGGCCAGGGTGCGCGGGCGCAGCAGGTTCAGGCCGCCTTGCCGGCCCTGGCCCCGCGCCGCCAGATTGGCCGAGGAATCGTAGGACACCAGCCCGCGCGGCAGCTTGAAGCGGTCCATGACCTGGTTGCAGGCGTCGATGCACAGGCCGCAGCCGATGCAGGCCAACTGGCTGCCGTTGCGGATGTCGATGCCGGTAGGACAGGCCTGGACGCAGGCCAGACAATCGACACAGTGGCCACGCTTCGAGAAGTCGCGGTCGGCGGGGGCTGGACCGCGCGCCTCACCCCGCCACGCCTCGTAGGAGATGATCAGCGAGTGCTCGTCGAACATGGCCGACTGGAAGCGGGCATAGGGGCACATATAGATGCACACCTGCTCGCGGGCATAGCCGGCCAGCAGGAAGCACAGGCCGCCGACCACGGCGATGGCGCCGTAGGTGGCGGGGCTGGCCTGGCCGGTGAAAATGTCGCGCAACTGCTCGAAGGCGTCGCCGAAATAGAGCGTGAAGCCGACACCGCACGCCCCGGCGATCGCCAGCCAGATGGCGTTGACCATGGCTTTCTTCACCAGCTTGCCCGCCGACAGGGGCGCGCGCTCGAAGGCGATGCGCTGGTTGCGCTCGCCGATCACCAGCCGTTCCACCGCCACGAACAGATCGGTGTAGACCGTCTGCCAGCACAGGAAACCGCACCAGACGCGCCCGACCAGGGCGGTCATCAGGAACAGGCCGATGGCGGCCATGAACAGCAGGCCGGTCAGGAAATAGACCTCCTGCGGCCAGATCTCGATGAAGAAGAAATAGCCGCGCCGTCCCGCCATGTCGGCCAGGATGGCCTGGCTGGGCGCTCCGGGGCCGCGGTCCCAGCGGATGAACGGCGCCAGATGCCAATAGGCCAGCAGCAGGGCGCTGGCCCACCACTTGAGGCTGCGGAAACGACCCTTGACGCCCCGGGGCTGGACCTTGGCCGAGGCGACGTAGGCGGGAGTGGACGGGCAGGCCGGGGACGGCTGGGGCGTCTTGCCGAGCATGGACATGGGGGGCGCTCTCCTGGGGATAGGGCGCGCCCAACCTAGAAGCTGCCGCCATCGGCCCGCATTGACAATTCGCAGGGCGGGTCTGGAATTTTTATAAAAATGAACAAGG
>JAVBXM010000104.1 GCA_030824585.1 Phaeospirillum sp.
GCGGGCAAAACGGCAGGGGCTCCTTGCTTTGTGACGGGGTACGCCCAAGGCACTAACGGGCTCCCTGCCGGATGGCCACTTTGCCATGGCCAACACCGACTACATACAAGGCACCAAGGTTCGAAGGAAAGATGAAGAATCCTTCGTGTTTCTTCCCGCCTTCGTGCCTTCGTGGTGAATCCGGTGCTTGGAATACCGAAGCGTCGGCCTGGCGGCAACCGGCCCCCCTCGGAGGACTACCGGAACACCACCGTCTTCGAGCCGTTGAGCAGCACCCGGTGCTCGGTGTGCCAGCGTACTGCGCGGGCCAGCACCACGTTTTCGATGTCGCGGCCGATGGCCACCAGATCGTCGGGGGTGTGGGTATGGTCGACGCGCTCGACGCCCTGCTCGATGATCGGGCCCTCGTCCAGGTCGGGGGTGACGTAGTGGGCGGTGGCGCCGATGATCTTGACGCCGCGGGAATGGGCCTGGTGATAGGGCTTGGCGCCCTTGAAGCTGGGCAGGAACGAGTGGTGGATGTTGATGGCCTTGCCCTGCAGCCGGGTGCACATGTCGGTGGACAGGATCTGCATGTAGCGGGCCAGCACCACCAGCTCGGCATCGGCGCGCTCGATCACCTCCATCACCCGGTTCTCCTGGGCGGCCTTGTCGTGCTTGTCCACCGCCAGGTAGTGATAGGGGATGCCGTGCCATTCGACGATGGAGCGCATGTCCTGGTGGTTGGAGATCACCGCCGGAATCTCGATGGGCAGCGAACCGGTGTGATAACGGTGCAGCAGGTCGTTCAGGCAATGGCCGAACTTGGAGACCAGGATCACCACCCGGGCCTTGCGCGAGCCGTCATGCAGCTTCCAGATCATCTGGAACCGGGCGGCCACCTCGGTGAACAGCTTCTCCAGCTCGGCCATGGGCGGCGTCATGGCGCCGGCCCCGAACACGATGCGCATGAAGAACCGCGACGACAGCGGATCGCCGAACTGGGCGGCCTCGGTGATGAAGCAGTCGTGCTTGCTGAGAAAGCCCGAGACCGCCGCCACGATTCCCACCGTGTCGGGGCAGGTGATGGTCAACACCCAGGCGGCTTTTTCGGCCATGGTCAGGCTCCTCGTTCAAACGGAGCAATGGGTTTATCCGACCCGGCCGCGATGGGCAATCCCGCCCTTGCCTTTTCAGCCCAAATGGCCGAAGGTCGCGGGCAAATCGTTCCCTCACGGAGCAGGCTTGATGATCACCGTTTACTACAAGTCGGGCAACGCCCAGTGGAAGTACGAGCTGGAAGATTCCGAACACGACTACATCATCAAGAACGTCCTTGAGGACAAGCCCGACATCAACGAGATGTTCGAGGACTCGCTGGAGATCCTGCGCGACATCTCCGCCATGGACGAGGCCGAGATGGAGGAGGACGACGAGATCGACCAGACCATCGCCGTGTCGTTCATCTGGCACTACTTCAACAATCTGGTCGAAGACGGCGACCGTATCGAGGGCGATATCGTCCTGATCGAGGACGAGGACGGCACCGGCGTCACCGTGCTGCCCGCCGCCGGCATCGAGGCGGAGTAAGGTTCTCAGATAAAAGGCCCCCCGGCCGGCGGCCGGGGGGCCTTTTTCGTGTCCATATGATGCCGACCTGATTTTCCTGTCATCCCGAGCGAAGCCGAGGGATCGCCGCTTGGAATGGCGTTTCTCTCCTGGAAAAGCCGGAGCAGAACGAGATCCCTCCTCCCGATGGTCGTCGGGATGACAGGCAAACCGGAATTTGGCCCGCCTCAGCCCACTTCGGCGCGGTAGATGTTGGCCAGTTCCTCGTCCATCTCGGGATCGACCAGCGAGGCGATGGCGGCCAGCAGGCCCATCTCTTCCTTCTGGATGTGGAAGATCTCGCGCTCGACCAGCTCGGCGCCGGCGTCCTTGAACTCGGTCCACGAGGCGTCGGTGAAGCCGGCTTCGGCGGCGGCGACGGCCAGATCGGCCACCTGCAGCGCCAGCGGCAGGATCGAGCGGTGCTCATGGGTCAGCATGGTGACGATGCCGGTCTCGCCCTGCTCGACGAACACCTTGAACAGATGGTTCTCCTCGAAGCCGAAATGGCTTTCCACCTCGGACTTGAGGATGCGGGCCAACTGCTTGAGCTTGCGGCCCAGCAGGTCATCCTTGGCCGGAGCCTTCTTGTTGGCGCCAAGCAGTTCGTCCAGCGACTGCAACGCCTCGATGGTGGTCATGTGGGCCTGATGCAGCAGGGCGCCGGTCTGGGTGTTCATGAAACGCTCATCCTTGTTGATGGGCCGCGACGGCGGCGGCCATGTGGGAACGATAGCGGCGCAGCACCTCGACGGTGTAGACGCCGAACGCGATGGCGCCGGCCAGACCGGCGATCAGGCCCAGCCGCAGGGGCCAGACCCAGCCGCCGACCAGGGCGACGGAAATCAGGACCAGGGCGGCGGTGTGACAGCCCAGGTGAATGTCCACCGGCAGCTTGGGCGACAGATGCGACAGCAGCGCCGGCTTGCCGCCCAGGGCCGAGGAATGCATGGAGGCCAGGAATGGCATGATCCGCTGCAAGATCGCCGTGACGAAGGACAAGAGCCAGCCGAACACCAGCAGGAAGACCCACAGCTCCGCCCATGGGTCCAGCGGCGCCCCCAGGGCCGGCAGCAACGCCGCCACCAGGCTGACCGGCAACAGCGCCCAGGCGACCCACACCATGCGGAAGAAAGGCTCCAGGCGCTTCTTCATACGGGTCTTCAGGCTGGCCAGCATGCCGCGCAGATAGACGATGGTGGCGGCCAGTCCCAGCAGGGCGCCCAGGGCGGAAAGGGTCCCGATGCCGACCAGCACCCCGCCGGCCCCGAGGACCAGCCCAAGGCCGGACAGTTGCGCCGTCCGCTTGCCCACCGCGTCGGGCACGGCCGAGCCCAGCACGAACATGGGGATCAGCACGAAGGAAAAGCCGGCCGACAGCATGCCCATGAAGCCGTAGCCGGCCAGCACCGCGTGGGCGGCGGCGACCGACGTGTGGTCGGGCAGGAATCCCTTGGTGAAGTCGATGACCAGGACCAGACCGAGGATGGCGAGGCCGATCAGCGACGCCACCGCCAGCCAGGCGTGGCGGGTGACGCCGGGCAGGTCGTCGACCCTGCGCAGGTTGGCGCCCACCAGCCCGCCGAACAGGGCCAGCCCGACCACGCACAGCGTGGCGCCGGCATGCTGGGCCCAGGCGAAGGAATGGGCGAGACCGGCGGCGAACAACGCCACGCCCGGGGCGTAAAGGATGAACATCAGCTTGATGGCCCAGACCGGCCCCAAGGGGCGGCGGGTGGCCACCGGCAGCAGTTGGATGGCGGCGCCCATGGCGGTCATGGCCAGGGTGCCCAGGGTGATCAGGTGCAGCGCCGCCAGGGTCATGCCCTGGCCGCCGACGAAGCCCAGCACGCCCTCGTTGCCGACCAGCAGCAGGACCCAGGCCAGCAGATGGAAGAACACCGCCGCCACGAAGAAGCGATAGGGGATGGACGGAGGCAGGAGGCGATCCTTCGCCCCCATCATGAAACTGCCGGGAAACATCAGATCACCCGCTCCAGCCACAGCCTGACATTGACCACCTCGCTGGAGACCCGCGCGATGCGCCAGCCGCGCTCGGCCAGCTCTGGAGCTAGAAAGTGGGGTTCGCGCTCGTGATGCACAACCACCGTCTCGCCGGGGCCGGCACTTTCGATCAGCCGCAGGATGGCGAGCATGGGATTGGGCGGAGCCAGCTTGCGCACGTCGATGTGCAGGCCGTCCTCCTCGCGCCAGCTCATGGCGCCCTCGGGGCTCACCTCGACATCGGCGCCGCTTTCCCAGTCGGCGCCGCCATCCAGGTGGAAGAACACCCGCCAGTGGCCCTCGCCCAGCTTGCGGCCATAGGACGAGAAGCCCCGCCCGGCCAGAATGCGCCGCAAAGGCGACGGATTGAAGGGGGCGTCGATCACCAGGGAGCCGCCGAACTCGATGCCCGAGGCGGCTTCCATCACGGTGGCGAAGGGGTCCACACCCTGGGCCAGCAGCGACCGGACATCCAGCGGCGGGGCGTCGAGCGCCAGGGACAGCCATTCCGGCGGCCCGCCAGCCTCGTTGATACCCGCACTCGCCACATCACCGGCCATGTCCAACACCTTCCGCAAGGGTGACGCAAGGCTGCCTCTACGCCCAAGGTGCCGCCTTGACGTTTGTTAAGCTGAGAATTTATGTGCGGATTGGATGCATTGGAGCGGAGCGGCCGCCACCTTCACCCCATCCGGCCAAGACGGGAGACGGCTACTCCCCGCCGCCCTCGCGCACCATGCGGCGCAGGGCCTCGATATCGGTGATTTCCACCTCGCGGCCATGGGTCTCGACGCCGAAGGCCTTGAGGCGGTTCAGGGCGCGGGACAGGCTTTCCGGCGCGATGCCGATGCGGCTGGCCAGCACCGCCTTGGTCAGCGGCAGACGCACCCGTCCGGCCGTGTCGGCCCCCGCCTTGGCCGCCAGGGCCAGCAGGAAGGTGGCGAGGCGCTGTCCCGGCGACTTGCTCTTGAGTTCGCTGATCTCGTGCACCAGGCGGAACTGCCACTGGGACAGGCCGCCCAGCAGCAGCAGGCCCAGCGAGCGGTTGTCGGCCAGCCGCTTCAGGAACAGCGAGGCCGGCACGTGCACCAGCCTGGACCCGGCCATCACCTCGGCGTTGAGCGGAAAGATGCCCGACGAGAAGATGGCGGCCTCGGCGAACGACACGATGGGATCGAACACCTCGATGATCGACTGGTCGCCGGTCTCGGTCAGGGCGAAGACGTTGACCCGGCCTTCCAGCAGGACGAAGAAGCGGTCGGCCTTGTCGCCCTGGCTGAACAGCAGCTCGGTCTCGGGATAGGAGGCGGAATGGGCGCCGTCCATCAGCAGGGCGAGGTCGGCGGGCGACAGGCCGGCCAACAGGGGGGCCTTGGCGACCAGGTCCATTTCGGCGGAGGTAAGTGCCATCGGCCTTATCCCATCTCTTCTTCGGCGCAGAATTCGCGCAGTCGGGCCACGTCGGCGATGACCACCAGATTGTCGGGCAGGGATTCGACGCCGATCCGCCCCAGCTTGCCCAGGGCGCGGGACAGGCTTTCCGGCTTCATGCCCAACTGGTCGGCCACCAGCTTCTTGTCGTAGGGAAAGCGCAGCTCGGCCTTGCCCTCCTCCGCCTCCACCATGGTCAGCAGGAAGCTGCCCAGGCGCTGGGCGGTGGTCTTCAGCTTCAGCTCGGCGATCTGGCGGACCAGCATGCGCAGCCGGAAGCTCATGGTGGTCAGCATGTGCAGCGTGATGTCCAGGCGCCCTTCCAGGCGGGCGCGGAACGAATCGGCGGGAATGGCCAGCAGGGTGGCATTGGTCAGCACCCGGGCGGTCATGATGTAGCGGCGGGGGCCGAACATGGCGGCGTCGGCCAGGACGGCGGCGCGGCGCGCCACCTCGACCACGCTTTTCTTGCCGTCCACGTCGAGCGACAGTTCCACGTGGCCGTCCAGCACCACGTAGAAGCGGTCCACCGGCTCGCCCTCGCGGTAAAGCAGGTGCTCGTGGCCGAGGACCTGCAGTTCCGCGCCGTCGAGAAGCTCGCGGACATCCTTCTCGGCCAGGCCGGTAAACAGCGGCGCGAATTGCAGTTGCAGCAGCACCTCGCGGTCGAGCGCCTGCGTCATTACGGCTTTCCTCATGTGACTCCGGTCAATCGGGGGGCACCGTACGACGAAGTGCCGGGCGGTTCCAGCCCCTAAATACGCACCCTTGCCGGAGGTCGAGCGGAGGTCTAAGTATGCAGCGGACCTAATTCTCCCTTCCGGATCATCATGACTGGCAACCCGCACCTTCCCATCGGCATCTTCGACTCGGGCGTCGGCGGCCTGACCGTGCTGAAAGCGGTGCGCGAACGGCTGCCGGGCGAATCGCTGATCTATCTGGGCGATACGGCGCGGCTGCCCTACGGCACCAAAAGCGCCCAGACCGTGGCCGCCTATGCCCTGGAAGCCACCAGACGGCTGGTCTCCTACGGTATCAAGGCGCTGCTGGTCGCCGACAACACCTCGTCGGCCCATGCGCTGGAAGCCCTGCGCGCCGCCTTTCCCGGCCTGCCGGTGATCGGCGTGGTGGAACCGGGTGCCGGCGCCGCGGCGGCCGCCTCGGCGCGGGGCCGCATCGTGGTCATCGCCACGGAAAGCGCCGTCCAGGCCGGCTCATATCCGCGCGCCATCCTGCACTCGCGGCCCAATGCCCTGGTCACGCAACTGCCCTGCCCGCTGTTTGTCTCCATGGTCGAGGAAGGTCTGGTGGACGGCCCCATCGCCGAGCAGATCGCCCGGCACTACCTGGACCCGCTGTTCACCGGCCCCGATGCCGCCGACTGCCTGCTGCTGGGCTGCACCCACTTCCCCGCCCTGGCGCCGCTGTTCCGCCGCCTGCTGGGCCGCGACGTGGCCGTGGTGGATTCCGCCTCCACCACCGCCATGGTGCTGGAGGACCTGCTGTCGCTGCGCAACCTGAAGAGTGAGGGCGGCGAAGCGCGGGTGCGCTACCTCGCCACCGACGCGCCGGAGCGTTTCGCCCGGGTGTCGCGGGTCTTCGTCCCCTGGACCATCAAGGAAGCCGAGGTCGAGGCCATCGATCTGGGGTAAAAGCCCCCCATTTCGCCACCCCCGGCTTGACCCGGGGATGACGGAAACGGGACCGGCTCAGCCCGCCGCCGCCTTCAAAGCGGCACGGGCCTGGGTCAGGCGGGCATAGAGGTCGTGGCAGGATGCCGCCACCTCGGGAATCTTCTCCCAGCCGATGGGCAGTTCCTCGGACAGGTCGTGCAGGTCCATCTTGGCCTGGGTCGCCTGGGCGTTCAGCTTCTTGACCTCGGCCTTGAGGGCTTCGACGTCGCTCATGGTGCGGGAAACTCCGGTATGAGGGGCGTGGCGGCAGGGCGAGTG
>JAVBXM010000176.1 GCA_030824585.1 Phaeospirillum sp.
GGGTCAGGCTGCCGGTCAGCGGATTACGCAGCGTGACGCAGGCCAGGCCGAACACCTGGCCGATCACCGATGGCGTCAGCACCGCCTCGGGCGAGCCGAACGCCACCAGCTCTCCCCGGTCGAGGACGCCGATGCGGTCGCCGTAGGCGGCGGCGAGGTTGAGGTCGTGGACCACGGCGACGACGCCCACGCCCTCGGCCGCCACCTCGCGGGCCAGCCGGAACATGCCGTGCTGATGGGCGGGGTCCAGGTTGGAGGTATGTTCGTCGAGCAGCAGGCAGCGGCCCTTCCTTGCCTCGACGCCGGTGATCTGGGCCAGGGCGCGGGCGATCTGTATCCGCTGGCGCTCGCCTCCCGACAGGCTGGGATAGAAACGCGACGCCAGATGGGAGGCTCCGACCCGCTCGAGGCAGTCCTGGGCGATGCTCCGGGCGCGGCGGTTTTCCTCGCGGCCGGTGCCGTGGGGCGAGCGGCCGATCAGCACCACTTCCAGCGCGGTGAAGGCGAAGTCGAGCTGGATATCTTGCGGCACCACCGAGCGGCAGCGGGCCAGCGCCGCCATGGACCAGCCGTCCAGCGGAGCGCCGCAGACGGAAATCCGCCCGAGGTCGGGCCGCGTCTCGCCGGCGATCAGCCGCAGCAGCGACGACTTGCCGGCACCGTTGGGGCCGACCAGGGCCACCACCTCGCCGGCCTGGACCTCCAGCGACACGCCGCTGAGGATGTCGCGCCCGCCCAGCCGCAGGGAAACGTCGCAAACCGAGGCGATCAGCATGCTCCCCTCCCGTGCGGCGCGCGGCGCAGCAGCAGCCAGATGAAGAACGGGCCACCCAGGGCGCCGGTCACCACGCCGATGGGCAGATCGGCGGGCGCGGCGACGGTGCGGGCGAAGATGTCGGCTCCGACCAGCAGGATGGCGCCGCCCAGGGCGGCGCCGGGCATCACCATCCGGTGGTCGGGGCCGGCGATCAGGCGGATCAGGTGGGGAGCCACCAATCCGATGAAACCGATGACGCCGGAAACCGCCACCGCGGCGCCCACCGAGGCGGTGACCAGGACCACCGACAGGCGGCTCGTCCGGTTGGCGTCGAAACCCAGATGACCGGCCACGGAATCGCCCAGCAGCATGGCGTTCAACGCCCGGGCCAGACGGGGCAGCAGCAGCAGCGGCAGCACGGTGAGCGGCGCGGCGGCCCACACGGCGCTCCAATCGGCCCCGCCCAGGCTGCCCATCAGCCAGAAGGTCAGGCTTTTCAGTTGCTCGCTGTCCGACAGATAGACCAGCAGGCCGGTCATGGAACCGGCCGAGGCGTTGACCGCCACGCCGGCCAGCAGCATGGCGCCCCGCTCGATGCGGCCATGGCGGCGCGAGATGGCGTAGACCGCCATGGTGGCGGCCAGTCCGCCCAGGAAGGCGGCCAGCGGCATCAGCACGTTGGTCATTCCCATGGCGAAGCGGCCCAGCCAGGCGGTCCCCAGCACGATGACCGTCACGGCGCCGAGCGCCGCCCCGCTGGAGATGCCCAGCAGGCCGGGATCGGCCAGCGGGTTGCGAAACAGCCCCTGCAGCGCCGCGCCGCCCATGCCCAGCGCCGCGCCGACCAGCAGTCCGAGCACCACGCGGGGCAGCCGGATGTTCATCAAGATGGCCACCTGCTGCCCATTGTGCTCGACCGGCAGGGCCAGGCCGATCTGCTCGGCCAGGATGGCGGCGACCTGGAGCGGCGTGATCCTGGCGGGGCCGATGGCGATACCGGCCAGCACCACGGCCGCCAGACCGATCCACAGCACCGCCATGACCACGGCGGCGCGTGTCCATGCCGGACGGATCGCCGGGTCGGCGGCACCATTGCGCTTGACCGGCAGGGGCAGCACCTCAGCGTCCATGGAGCGCCACTCCCTCGCCGTGGAACAGCACCGACAGCCGCCGCAGCGCCTCGCCCAGGCGGGGCCCCAGGCCGAGCATCAGCGGTCCGGGCATGGGGGCGAAGCGTCCGCTGCGCCCCGCCGGAGTGGCGGACATGCCGGGCAGCCGGATCATACCCGCCGCGCCGCCGATACCCTCCCAGCGTTCCTCGACGGTCAGCACCAGGTCGGGGGCGGCGGCGGTGACCATCTCGCCGTTGAGCGGCTTGAAGCCGGTGATGCCGTCGGCGGCGTTGATGCCGCCCGCCATCTCGATCAGTTGGCCGGCGATGGTGTCGGTTCCGGCCACCACCGTCTGGGACGGGTCGTAGTTGAGGACGAACAGGACGCGGGGCTTCTTCTTGATCCCGGCCACCATGCCGCCGACCGCGGCGATCTGGTCGTCCAGCGACCGGCGCAGGGCCTCGGCCTCGCGTTCGGTGCCCAGCAGGCGCCCGACCGCGCCGATATTGTCCTGAAGCGCCCGCATGGGCGGCGAGCGCTCGAACAGCACCACGGGAATCCCCGCCTGCTCCAACTGGCGAAGCGCGCTGGCCGGTTCGGCGTCGCGATAGGCCATGACCAGGGTGGGGGCCAGGGACAGCACGCCCTCGGCCGAGACCTTCTTGTAGTAGCCCACCTGCGGCAGCGCCTTGACCTCGGGCGGCCAGACGCTGGTCTGGTCGACGCCGATCACCGAGCCGCCCTTGCCGAGCGCGAAGACGATCTCGGTGAGCGAGCCGCCGATCACCACCAGCCGCGACGCATCGGCGGCGCTGGCCCGGCCGATACCGCCAAGGGCCAGCAGGACGACGAGAACGGCGCGGCCGATGATTGCGGTCATGCCCATGCCCTCCCTCAGAAATCGGCGCGAACGTTGAAGATCACGCTGCGGCCCTGCTGGTTGGCTTCGTCGGGGTTGGTCTGGTAGGTCAGGTTGGTCAGGTTGATCAGATCGAGCCCCAGGTGGTAGCCGCCCATGTCGGCGCCGAACGAGGCGTTGAAGGTGCGCCAGGCGGGAACCCGGGTGATGCTGATGGTGCCGGCGGCGGTGGATCCCTGGCTCAACTCGTCGGAACGCGACGCGCCGCGCATGTACAGGTCGGCATAGCCGGTGGCGCCGTCCCACAGGGTGCGCTCGTGGCGCAGGCCGACCCGGCCGCTGACGGTGGGAACGCCGGTCTTGCCGCTGCTGGCCGAGCGGTAGAAGTACTTGCGGCGAATCCAGCCGCCGTTGGCGTAGGGAGTGAGGCCCAAGGCGTCGATGCGGTACTCGGTGGTCAGCTCCATGCCGGTGCTCTCGGCCTTGTCCAGGTTGACGTAAGTGCCCTCGGTGGCGTTGCCGGCCGCGCATTGCCCGCCGGACGTCCCGACCACGGCGCATGACAGCGAGGCGATGTAGTTCTTGGCGACAGAGCGGAACATCGAGGCGTCCACCGTCAGCCCGCCCGAGCCGTGCCGCATCCCGAATTCCCAATTGTTGGAGGTTTCGGGCTTCAGGTCGGGATTGGGCCGGGTGGTGGACGAGGCGCCGAAATATGATCCGGTGAAGGCCTGGACCAGGGTCGGGTAGACGTAGCCCTGGGCGAAGCCGCCGCGCAGCACGGTGTTGGGCACCCCGCTGTACAGCAGCGTGCCGCTGAAGATGGGGGCGGCGTCCGACGTCGAGCGGGTCTTGTAGCCGTTGTCGTTGCTCTGCAGGCTGTCCAGGGCCGAGTTGATCCAGTACTGGCGGGCACCGGCCACGACGGAGAAGTCGGCGGGCAGTTTCCAGGTGTCCTCGCCGTAGATGGAAATGGTCTCCGTGTGCGCTTCCATGTCGGCATAACGGCTGACCACGGTGGCGAGGCCGACGCCGCTGCGCCCGTTGCGGGTCATGGATTTGTCCAGGTCGTCGCGCAGGTACTGCACGCCGGTGATCAGCAGGTGATCCTTGTGGGGCGTCCAGTCCGCCTGGGCGGTCAGCCCCTTGGTGGCCTGGGTGTCCTGGTCGCGGTGGGAATAGTCGTAGGCCTGGGCGGCGGGGATGGCCGTGCCGCTGGCCACCTGCTGGGTGAACAGGCGGTCGATGGTCTGGTAGTAGGCGTCGACGTGGAGCTTGGCGATCCAGTCGTTGGGCTTGTCCAGGTCATAGGTCGCCCCGACCTTCTGCAGGTCGCGGGTGGGCATGTCCAACTGGAATTTGCTGAATGCCGCGCCGATGGTCGAGGGCGAGGTGGTGGAGCCGCTGGACAGCTCGTAGCGGTCGACCGCCAGGGAGATCTTGTGGCCGTTGGTCCGGTAGGCGGCATAACCCGAGATGCTCTTGTTGTCGGAATTGGAATTGGGCAGGTCGCCGTCCGGGGTATGGCGGTCGCCCTCTTCGGTGCGGCCGACGAACAGCCGGTAGTCCCAGTTATCCTTGGTGCCCTGCACCAGGGCGTTGGCGGCATAGCCCTGGGTCGCCGACATGAACGAGGCTCCGGCGCTGCCCTGGAACGGTTTGTCGCCGCCCTTCTTGGTGATAATGTTGATCACGCCGCTGATGGCCTTGGAACCGTAGAGCACCGAATGGGGACCGCGAACCACCTCGATGCGCTCGATCAGGGCGGGGTCCACCAGGATGGGGGCGCCGTAGGAGGTGTGGTCGGTGATCTCCTGGCCGTCGATCAGCACCGCGCCGCGCCGGGCTTCCTCGCCCCTGATCTTGATGCGCTTCATGCCGGGGATGCTGGACTCGTCCACGCTGACGCCGGGGACGTCGCGCAGCACGTCGGCGATGCTCACTGCGTTGGTGCGCTTGATTTCCTTTTCCCCCATCACCGTGACGCTGACCGGGCTTTCCATCACCGAGGTCTCGGTGCGGGTCGCTGAAACCACCAGGGCGTCGAGCACCATGGAACCGCTGCCTTGCGAAGCGGCTTCTTCCGCCGCCGAAACCGCCGGAACAGCGACGGGGGCGATACAGGCGACAAGCAGGGCGCGTTTCCAAACCAGCGACATTTTCAAGGTCCCCTAATAGTGCGAATGAGTCGCATTTGCAGACGTGATGTCGCGACAGTCAAGGGTTTTTCAGGCGTTATTCCCTTTGCCAGGAGCCGGATAGTCCTTGGACGTCTGGCTATCGTATTGAAATGATTGTGGGAGTAAGGTGCATTCCATACTCCAGAAATATGCAATCGCCACTCATTTGCATCCAGTGGGCGGCGGGGCTATCCTCAACCGGTGCGGACCCCAGGAGGTGAAATGCATATCCACTGCATGGACAGCTATCGCCATCCCCATGCGGATTCCGTCGCTTCGGGCAATGCCGAGCGGCGGGTCCGCCTTGTGATGATCCTGACGCTTCTTTGCATGGTGGCGGAGATCGCCGCCGGATGGGCCTTCGGGTCGCTGGCCCTGCTGGCCGACGGCTGGCACATGGCCAGCCATGGCGCGGCCATGACCATTGCCCTGTTCGCCTATGCCTTCGCCCGGCGGCATGCCGCCGACCCCGCCTTTACCTTCGGTACGGGCAAGGTCAACGCCCTGGCCGGTTTCGCCAGCGCCATCGTCCTCGGCGTGGTCGCGGTGATGATGATCTGGGAGGCCGTGCAGCGGCTGATGACCCCGGTCGCGGTGTCCTACGGCGAAGCCATGATCGTCGCGGTCGTCGGGCTTGTGGTCAATCTGGCCAGCGTCCTGATCCTCGACCCGCCGGGCGGGCATGGCCACGGCCATGCCCATGATGATCACGATCGCGGCGAAGGGCACCACCACGATCACAATCTCAGGGCCGCCACCCTGCACGTGATGGCCGACCTCCTGACCTCGGTCGGGGCCATCGCCGCCCTGGCGGCCGGCATGATGGCGTCGTGGGCCTGGCTGGACCCCGCCATGGGAATCGTCGGGGCGGTGGTGATCGCCGTCTGGGCGCGCAGTCTGGTTCGCGACACCGCGCGGGTCCTGCTGGACCGGGCCGAGAACCCGGCGCTGGCCGAGGAAATCCGCAGCCTGATCGAGGCCGACGCCGACAATCGGGTCGCCGACCTGCACGTCTGGGCCATGCGCCCCGACCATCTGGCGGCCATTGTCTCGGTGGTCACCCACTATCCGCGAGAGCCCGAGCACTACAAGGGATTGCTGGCGGCAATTCCCACCCTGCGGCACGTCACGGTCGAGGTGATCGGCCATGGCGGCGAACCGTGTCTTCCCGTCGCCGGCCTGCCGGGATGACCGACGCCGCGATCAGCCACCGCCGAGGCGGCGGCCAGGCGGCCGGAGGAGGGGGCAAGCATGGGGCCAGACCATGGTGCGTCACATGTGACGCTCGATGGTCTAGGACCAATCGGCATTCAAGCGGATAGGCCGTGAAATGGGACACAGATGAACACAGATTCCCGCTACGCGGGACACAGATAGGAGATTCTCTCAATTCATCTGTGTTTATCTGTGTCTGAATTTTCTGTATGGAAGGCATTCTAGCCCGAAATCAGCCCAATTCCCTGAATATCGATTGGCCCTAGCCGCTCCAGGCCAGGATATCGGTGGTATGGCCCGGCGCGGTGCGCCATTGCAGGGCGGGAAGCACGATGACCCGCTGGCCGTCCAGTTCCTCGTAGATCTCCACCACCCCCATCTGCTGCATGCGCGACAGGGCGGCGAGGGCTCGGCGCGGCGAGTGGCTGCCGAACGCCTGGGTGATCATGGTGTCGGAGGGGCAGGGCAACCCTTGCGCGGCGGCGGCGGCCAGGCGCAGGTAAATTCCCTGGAACTGTTCCTCCAGGCCGTTGGCGACGGCCACCGCCTGCTCCCATCCCGGCAGGGCGGCGACGGCCGGCGTGACGCCGGCCTGGGCCAGCACCAGCCGGCGCCGGAAATGGGTGATGTCGAGGACCCGGCCGGGCAGGCGGTGGGTGCGGCAACGGGCCAGGAAGTCGTCATAGAGACTTGATACCGAGCGTCCCAGGGCGCTGCTTTCGCTGAACAACTGGTCGAGGACCGTGTCGATGCCGAAGGCCCGGTCGGCTTCGGGCTGCACGGCGGGTTGCGGCGCG
>JAVBXM010000060.1 GCA_030824585.1 Phaeospirillum sp.
GGTCAGACGAGCGCCTCGGGCGCGAAGGGAGTGGCATAGCCGCCGATCACCGCGACGCGGCCGACGGGGTCCTTGGGGGCGACCAGCGCCGCCAGCCGGGGGTCGGCGGCGGTGACGTGGCCGAGAATCTCCACCATGTGCAGCCAGACGGCGCCATGGCGGTGGATGGCCAGCAACTCGGCGGGCTCCAGCCCTCCGGCCGACAGGATGGCGCGCAGGCGATCGCGCGAAAGGTCCGGTCCGGTCTCCAGCACCGCCAGGGTGCGGTCGTCGCCGGAGCAGTCGTGGTCGCGGCAGGCGATGACCAGGGCCTGGATGGGTTCGGCCGCGCCCTTGACCGGCGGGGTGCCGGCGAAGGGCAGGCGGGCCACCACGTGGGGCGCGTCGCCGCTTTCCAGGGTCAGGCTGGTCCACCACGGCTCGGCGTCGTCGGCGGCCTCGGTGCCGGGGATCAGCGGAATGACCCCAACCGTGGCGATGCCGTCGGCCACGGCGCGCACCACCTGGCCGGGGCTGCGCAACGCGTGCAGCGGCGCCACCACGCCGAAGTGGTTGCGGGCCAGCTCGATGGCGGCGGTGGAGCGTCCGGCGGCGTGGACCGCCACGACCAGCGGGGCCTGCAGGCCGGTCAGCGCGCCGACGATCTCGCGCCAGATGCGCACCACGGCCGCCTTGGGAAACGGCCCGGTGTGACGGCCCAGCAGGCGGCGCAGGATCTGCGCCTCGCGGCCCGGACGCAGGGTCACGCGCTGGCCGGTCTTGGCGGCGGCGATGCTGCCCACCAGGCTGGTGCGGCGCATCAGCAGGTCGTGCAACTGATCGTCGATGCGATCAATTTCACGACGGAGCTGCTCGAGGGCGGCGCTGTCCTGGGTCATGGCGGGAAAGGGGGCCGGAATTGGTGAGTCCAAGGGGGATAGGTTTAGTGCGGCTTGGCCCGGAAATCAAAGAAAACGTTGACAGTCCCCGCCCGCGACCATAGCTAATCCATTCCCTGTCGCGGCGCGTGATCCCATGTCCCAGAGCGAGCCTGTTCCGACTTCCACCGCCAACGCCCTCGGCCTCAAGGTCGAACTGGGGCGCGACCGGCCGATTCGGCTGGATTGCGGCGTCGAATTGGGGCCGGTCCAGGTGGCCTACCAGACCTATGGCCGGCTCAATGCCGACAGGTCCAACGCCATCCTGATCTGTCACGCGCTCACCGGCGACCACTACGTCGCCGACCCCCATCCCATCACCGGCAAGCCCGGCTGGTGGAGCGAACTGGTGGGGCCGGGCCGGGTGTTCGACACCGACCGCTACTTCCTGATCTGCTCCAACGTGCTGGGCGGCTGCATGGGCACCACCGGGCCCATGGACGACAATGTGGCCACCGGCCAGCCCTGGGGCCTGAACTTCCCGGTCATCACCATCGGTGACATGGTCAAGGTCCAGGCCCGGCTGGTGGATCACCTGGGGATCGACCAGCTATTCTGCGTGGTCGGCGGCTCCATGGGCGGCATGCAGGTGCTGAAATGGGCCCAGAGCTATCCCGAACGGGTGTTCTCGGCCATTCCCATCGCCGCCGCCGCCCGCCACTCGGCCCAGAACATCGCCTTCCACGAGGTGGGGCGCCAGGCGATCATGGCCGATCCCGACTGGTGCGACGGCAATTACCTGCAGCAGGGCACGCGCCCCCATCGCGGGCTGGCGGTGGCGCGCATGGCGGCGCACATCACCTATCTGTCCGAGCCGGCGCTGCACCAGAAATTCGGCCGCAACCTGCAGAACCGCGACACCATCACCTACGGCTTCGACGCCGACTTCCAGGTGGAGAGCTATCTGCGTCACCAGGGCTCGACCTTCGTCGACCGCTTCGACGCCAATTCCTACCTCTACATCACCCGCGCCATGGATTATTTCGATCTGGCGGCCGAGAACGGCGGAGTGCTGGCCAACGCTTTTCGCGGCACGCGGACCCGCTTTTGCGTGGTCAGCTTCACCAGCGACTGGCTGTTCCCCACCTCGGAAAGCCGGGCGGTGGTGCATGCGCTGAACGCGGTGGCGGCCAATGTCAGTTTCGTCGAGATCAAGTCGGACAAGGGCCACGACGCCTTCTTGCTGGACGAGCCCGAGTTCCATGCCACCCTGACCGGCTTCCTGGAGGGCGCCGCCGCCCATCGCGGCCTGCCGCGCGACGGGGGGACCGGCCGATGATGACGGTGTCCAACGGCAATCTGCGCGTCGACCTCCGGCTGATCGCCGACATGGTCGAGCCCGGCTCGCGGGTGCTGGACGTGGGCTGCGGCGAAGGCGCCCTGCTGGACTGGCTCGGCCGCACCAAGGGCGTGGACGGGCGCGGCATCGAGCTGTCCATGGCCGGCGTGTCGGCGGCGGTGTCCCACGGCCTGTCGGTGATCCAGGGCGATGCCGACACCGACCTCAAGGATTATCCCTCGGGCGCTTTCGACTACGTGATCCTCAGCCAGACGCTGCAGGCCACCTACGAGCCGCGTACCGTGCTCAGCCACATGCTGCGCATCGGGCGCCGCGCCATCGTGTCGTTTCCCAATTTCGGCCATTGGCGGGTGCGTCTGCACCTGTTGACCCGCGGCCGCATGCCGGTGACCGATACCCTGGCCTACGAGTGGTACGACACCCCCAACATCCACTTCTGCACCATCCGCGACTTCCTCGACCTGTGCCGCGACTTGGGGATCACGGTGGAGCGTTCCGTCCCGCTGGACCGCAACGGCCAGACGCTGGCGATTCCCTCCTGCGAGGGCATCGCCAACCTGTTCGCCGATCAGGGATTGTTCGTGCTGTCGCGCAGGGGATAGCAACGGCCGGCGACGGCTGGGGAGAGCGGGCGGGATGCCCGCGCTCCAATGTCCGTCGCCGCCACGGAGCGCGGAGCCGTTACTCCGCCGCCACCAGATGCAGGTGGGCGGCCTTCTTGCCGCCATGGATGGCGCCCAGGAAGGTCTCCACCTCGGAACGGAGCGCGTCGGCCTGACCGGTGAGTTCCGCCGCCGCCGCCAGCACCTCGGACGCGGTGGAGCCGGCGTGACGGGCGGCGTCGCTGACCTCGCCGATGTTGCTCGACACCTCGGCGGTGCCGGTGGCGGCCTGCTCAATGCTCCGCGCGATCTCGGTGGTGGCGGCCGATTGCTGGTCCACCGCCTCGGCCACCACCGACGAGGTCTCGTCGATCTCGGAGATGGTGCGCACGATGGCGGCGATGGCCGAGGCGGCCTGGGTGGCGGCCGACTGGACCTCGCCGATCTGGGCGGTGATCTCGTCGGTGGCCCGGGCGGTCTGGTTGGCCAGGGTCTTGACCTCGTTGGCGACCACGGCGAAGCCCTTGCCGGCCTCGCCGGCGCGGGCCGCCTCGATGGTGGCGTTGAGCGCCAGCAGGTTGGTCTGGGACGCGATGTCCTGGATCAGCGCCACCACCTCGCCGATGCGGCCGGCGGCGGTGTTGAGGCCGCTGACGATCTCGCTGGAGCGCTCGGCCTCCTCGACGGCGGTGCGCGAGCGGGCGGTGGAGACCTCCACCTGACGGGCGATCTCGGCTTCCGAGGCGTGCAGTTCCTCGGTGGCGGCGGCCACCGTCTGGACGCTCATGGCGGCGTGGTTGGCGGCGGCGGCCACGGCGGTGCTCTGGCGCGCCGTCTGGTCGGCGATGGCCGACATGGACTGGCTGGTGGATTGCATCTGGGCGGCGGCGGCGCCCACCGACTTGATCACCCCGGCCACCTTGGCGTCGAACTCCGACGTCAGACGCTCGATGCGGCGCTGGCGGGCCAGATCGGCTTCCTGCTGGCGCAGCTTCTCGGCGGCGGCCTCGGCGGCGGCCTCGATGTGCCTTTGGAATACCTTCAGGCCGCGGGCCAGGGCGCCGATCTCGTCGACGCGCTCGGTATGGCGGATCTCCACGCCACGGTCCTCCTTGGTCAGGTGATCCAAGGTGGTGGTGACGTCGCCCAGCGGGCGGGTGATGCCGCGTCCCACCCAGGCGGCGATCAGCCAGACCAGGGCGAGGATGCCGAGCGCGGCGGCGCCGAACTCCACGGCGCGGGTGCGGAAGGCCGAGGATACGTCGTCGATATAGATGCCGCTGCCGATCACCCAGCCCCACGGGGCGAAGCCCTGGACGTAGGACAGCTTGCGCACCGGCTCGGTGGCGCCCGGCTTGGGCCACATGTAGTAGACGAAGCCGGCGTTCTTCTCGCGGACGGTCCGGTTCATCTCGCGGAACAGGGTGAGGCCGGTGGGGTCCTTCATGTCCTCGATGGACTGGCCGATCAGCTTGGCGTTGGGATGGGACAGCATCACCGATTCGCTCAGCCGGTGCACCCAGAGGTACTCGGACCCCTCGTAGCGCAGCTTGGACACGGCGGCCAGGGCGGCCGACTGGGCCTCCTCGCGGCTCATCTTGCCGGCGCGCTCCATCTCTTCGTAATGGGACAGCAGGGACTGGCCGACCTCGACGATATGGCGGGTCTTGACCTCGCGGTCGTCGAGCAGGTCGTGGTTCATCTGAGCCAGGCTGGCCGCGACGACGGCGGCAATGCCACACAGCGCGGTGGCGACGATCAGCCACAGCCGGATTGCGATCTTCATGTAACCCCCCTACCAAAAAGGGAGCTGACGCTTGGCGCGTTCTCCTCCCCATTCGTAAGGGTTTTTATGTAGAAACAAAGGCGCAGTCAATGACCGATTTAGCTTCTATTGCGTCTGTCGTATAAAATGGCCTATCCGAAAGACTCATATAGGGGTCTAGGTCTTCTTCTTTTTTCCGGGTTTGCCCAGGGCGGCCTCCAGGGCGTCGGCCACGGTGCGCATCACCTTGACGCGGGCGAAATTCTTGGAATTGGCCTCCACCAGGGTCCAGGGGGCGTTGGTGGTCGAGGTTCTCTCGACCATGTCGTTGACCGCCTGCTCGTAGGCGCCCCATTGCTCGCGGTTGCGCCAATCCTCGTCGGTCAGCTTCCACTTCTTGTATTCGATCTCGCCGCGGGCGTTGAAGCGGGCCAACTGTTCCTCGGCGGTGATGTGCAGCCAGAACTTGCACATGACGATGCCGTGGTCGGTGAGCTGCTTCTCGAAGTCGACGATCTCGCCATAGGCGCGGCGCCAGGCCTCCTCGGTGCAGAAGCCCTCGACCCGTTCCACCAGCACGCGGCCGTACCACGAGCGGTCGAACACCGTGACGCGGCCCGACCGGGCGATGTGGCGCCAGAAGCGCCATAAATAGTGCTGGGCGCGCTCCTCCTCGGTGGGGGCGGCGATGGGAATGACCTGATAGTCCCGGGCGTTGAGCGCGTTGGTCAGGCGGCGGATGGTGCCGCCCTTGCCGGCGGCGTCCCAGCCCTCGAACACCAAGGCGGTGGAGACGCCCCGTTCCTTGGCGGCGTGGTAGAGGTGGGCGAGCCGCGCCCGCTGCTCCTGCAGGGCCTGGTTGTATTCGGCGCCCTCGACGGACTGGGTCATGTCCAGCGACGACAGGATCGAGGGCTGCGAGGCCAGCACGCTGGGCTCGGCCGCCTTCTTGCCCTTGGCCTTCGCCTTGTCCTTGATCTCTGCGTTGACCTTCTTCACCGCGTCGCGCTTGGCGAAATGCTTGGTGATGGCTTCCTTCAGGGTCTGCAGCACCACGGCATAGCGGTAGCGGGGGTCGGCGCCCTCGACGATCTGCCAGGGGGCGTGACCCTTGCTGGTGTGCATGATCATGCGTTCGGCGGCGGCGACGAACTTGTCGTACATCTCCCAGTGCTGCCAGTCCTGGGCGGTCACCTGCCAGGCGGTGAGTTCATCCTTCTCCAGGCTTTTCAGGCGCTTCTTCTGGGCCTTCTCCGAGAGATGCATCCAGAACTTGAGGATCAGCGCGCCCTCGTCGGCCAGGGTCTTCTCGAAATGGACGATGCGTTCCAGTTGCTCGTCCAGTTCGGGTCCGCTGATCTTCTCGTTGACCCGGTCGATCAGGGGGTGGTGGTACCACGACGACATGAACAGCCCGACCTTGCCCTTGGGCGGCAGGTCGCGCCAGTAGCGCCAGTATTCCGGGCGTTCGCGCTCCTCGTCCGAGGCCGCGCCATAGGCGCGCGTCACGATCCAGCGCGGGTCCATCCATTCGTTGAGCAGGTTGACCGTCTCGTTCTTGCCGGCGCCGTCGACACCGGCGAACAGCACGATGACCGGAAAGTCGGCCTCGCGCAGTTGCTGCTGCAGGTCCAGGAGTTCGGTGCGCAGGCCGGGGGCCATGGCATCGAAATCCTCGCGCGATATCTTGCGTCCCAGCTCGGCCGCTTCGAACATATCCCATCCCCCCCAAGTCTTGACCGACGTGACGCGATCAACCGGAAGTATGAGCGTATGCTCATTAGGCAGGGGCGACAAGAGGCTGTAAAATTCATCCTCTTGCAGGAGAAAGCCATGCCCAGGACGGTTCAACTGGTTCTCGACGATGCTCTCGCCCGCCGGCTGGAGGACCGTCTGGCGGCGGATGGCGGCGATGCGCCCGCCCTGCTGGACCGGGCGTTGCGGGCCTTTCTCGACGCCGAGGACGAGCGGGCGGCGGCCCGCGATGCGGTGATCCGGGCGGCGGGCGAGGGCGAGTTCGGCGCCGCCCCCGGCCTGTCCGCCGATCACGTCCGGGTGCGCCTGTGGCTGCTGGGCTGGGGCGGCGGGGGCGAATCCGGTCCCCCCGGAAGCTGCTGATGGGCTCGTGCTGAGATGATCCGCTGGTCCGATGCGGCGCTGACCGATCTGTTCCGGCTGCGCTCCGGCCTGGAGGACGAGGCGGCGAGGCGGGTCGGCCGCCTGATCGCCGATTCCGCCGACTGCCTGTCCGAGTTCCCCGGGCGGGGGCGGGACGGCACCGCGCCGGGGACGCGGGAACTGCCCCTGCCCGGCCTGCCC
>JAVBXM010000137.1 GCA_030824585.1 Phaeospirillum sp.
GCCCCTCCCATCCGTCCAGTTGGCCCTCACCCTCCGGCGCTAGCGCGCCCCCTCCCTCTCCCGCCGAGCGGGCGAGGGACTTTAGAAACGACGGAATTATGATGAGCGAGTACTACGATTCCCTGGAAACCCGCTCGACCGACGAGCGCGAGGCCGCCCATTTCGAGGCCCTGCCCGCCCAGGTCGCCCTGGCCAAGGCCGATTCTCCCGCCTTCGCCCGGCTGCTGGCCGAGGTGGACCCGGCCTCGGTCACCGGCCGCGCCGCTCTGGCCCGCTTGCCCGTCACCCGCAAGTCGGAGCTGATCGACGCCCAGCAGGCCGATCCGCCCTTCGCCTCGCTGATCGCCAGCCCGAAATCTGAACTGCGCCGCGTCTTCGCCTCGCCCGGCCCCATCTACGACCCCGAGGGTTGGGACAACGACTGGTGGCGCGTCGCCCGCGCGCTCCATGCCGCCGGCTTCCGCCGTGGCGATTTGATGCACAATTGCTTCTCGTACCACTTCACGCCGGGCGGCGTGATGTTCGAGACCGCCGCCCATGCCCTGGGCTGTCCGGTGTTCCCGGCCGGGGTGGGCAACACCGACCAGCAGGCCAAGGCCATCGCCGACCTCCGGCCCCAGGGCTATGGCGGCACGCCGTCCTTCCTCAAGATCATCTTGGAGCGGGCCGAGGAGATGGGCCTGGACCACTCGTCGCTGACCAAGGCCTGCGTCTCGGGCGAGGCCTTACTGCCGCCGCTGCGCCAGGGGCTGAAGGATCTGGGCGTCGACGTCACCCAGTGCTACGCCACCGCCGATCTCGGCCTGATCGCCTACGAGACCAGGGCCCGCGAGGGACTGATCGTCGACGAGGGCGTCATCGTCGAGATCGTGCGGCCCGGCACCGGCGACCCGGTCCCCGAGGGCGAGGTCGGCGAGGTCGTGGTCACCAGCTTCAACCAGGATTACCCGCTGATCCGCTTCGCCACCGGCGATCTGTCGGCGGTGCTGGCCGGAACGTCGCCTTGCGGCCGCACCAACATGCGGCTCAAGGGCTGGATGGGCCGCGCTGACCAGACCACCAAGATCAAGGGCATGTTCGTCCACCCCCGCCAGATCGCCGAGGTGGCCAAGCGCCACCCGGACGTCATCCGCGCCCGGCTGGTGGTGGAAAAGGACGGCGAGAACGACCGCCTCACCCTCAACGTCGAGACCAATGCCACCGGCCTGGAAGCGGCCCTGAAGGACAGCTTCCAGTCGCTGTGCAAGCTGAAGACCGAGGTGGCGTTCGTCGCCCCCGGCGGCCTGCCCAACGACGGCATCGTCATCCAAGACAAGCGAGTTTGATCATGACCCTCACGCCTGAACTCGATCCCTTCAAGCTGGCCAAGGCCCTGTCGGGCAAGCACCTGATCGGCGGCAAGTTCGTGCCCGCCGCCGGTGGAAAGACCTTCCCGGTGGACAATCCCGCCACCTGCGAAGAGATCGCCACCGCCGCCTTCGGCACCAAGGCGGACGTGGACGCCGCCGTCGCCTCCGCCAAGGCCGCCCAGAAGGAATGGGCCAAGCAGTCGGCGCGGGCGCGCGGCAAGCTGGTGGCCGAGTGCGGCCGGGTGCTGTCGGCCCACGTCGAGGAATTGGGCCGTCTGGTGGCGCTGGAAACCGGCAAGGCGCTGCGCACCGAAAGCCGCGTCGAGGCCGGGGTGCTGGCCGACATGTTCGTGTTCTTCGGCGGCCTGGGCAGCGAACTCAAGGGCGAGACCATCCCCTTCAACCCCGACATGCTGACCGTCACGGTGCGCGAGCCGGTGGGCGTGGTGGGCTGCATCATTCCGTGGAACGTGCCCTTGCTGCTGATGGCCATGAAGGCCGCCGCCGCCCTGGTGGCCGGCAATGCCGTGGTGGTCAAGTCGGCGGAAGAGGCGCCGCTGACCGTGCTGCGCGTCGCCGAGATCATGAACACCGTGCTGCCCCATGGCCTGTTCAACATGCTGTCGGGCTTCGGCCCCGA
This sequence comes from Phaeospirillum sp., assembly GCA_030824585.1. Taxonomy (GTDB): domain Bacteria; phylum Pseudomonadota; class Alphaproteobacteria; order Rhodospirillales; family Magnetospirillaceae; genus Phaeospirillum. The sequence continues at coordinate 1,990 of JAVBXM010000137.1, forward strand.
ATGCGGCGCGCCGCTGGTGGAACACCCCGACGTCAAGAAGGTGACCTTCACCGGCTCCGTCGAGACCGGCCGCATCGTGTACAAGGCGGCGGCCGAGAAGCTGATCCCCGTCACCCTGGAGCTGGGCGGCAAGAGCCCGATGATCGTCTGCGCCGATGCCGACATGGACCAGGCGGTGGCCGGCGCCCTGGCCGGCATGCGCTTCACCCGCCAGGGCCAGAGCTGCACCGCCAGTTCCCGCCTGTTCGTGCACGAAAGCATCCATGACGAGTTCGTGGCCCGCGTGAAGGCCAAGGTGGACGCCATGGTGATGGGCGATCCCCTCGACGAGAAGACCGATATCGGCACCATCGTCTCGGACGGCCAGTTGGACCGGGTCAGGAGCTACATCAAGGTGGGCGAGGAGACCAGGGGCGCCACCAAGCATGTGTGCTCGGCCATGCCTGCCGACCCGAGGCTGGCCAAGGGCCGCTTCGTCCAGCCGGTGATCTTTACCGGCATGAAGAACAGCGACCGCCTGTGCCAGGAGGAAATCTTCGGCCCCGTGTGCGCCGTCATCAAGTGGAACGACTACGAAGAGGTGATCGCCCAGGCCAACGATTCCGAATACGGCCTGGCCGCCTCCATCTGGACGCGGGACTTCAAGGTGGCCATGGACGCGACCAAGCGCCTGGAAGCCGGCTTCGTCCAGGTCAACCAGAACCTGGTGGTCCAACCGACGCTCTCCTATGGCGGCGTCAAGACCTCGGGGATAGGCAAGGAGGCCTCGCTGGAATCCATGCTGGAGCACTTCACCCACAAGAAGACCATCATCTTCAACATGAAGTGAGGAAGTCGCGTTCCTTCAGCAGAGCGGCGCGGAGAGGAGCAAGATCGTTGACGGCGACGTCCCAGACCAGTCTGAAATCGACGGAGAGGTATTCGTGGGCGATGCGGTGGCGCATGTCCCGCACCTGCTTCCATGGAATTTCGGGCCGCCGCTCGGCGATTCCGTCGAGAAGGTCCTTGGACGCCTCGCCGATCATCATGACCAGATGGGTCACGGCCAGCGCAGTCTTGCGATCTGCCAGGAAGGATTCCCGCCCCAGACCGCCGACGAACTCGCCGATCTCATCGATGGCGGACAGAATGGCGTCCAAGGCTTCCGTCGCGCGTTTATTCTCAGCAAAAGACATCGACGCCGTCCTTGGCGATTTCGTCCGCTACATGGGGCCGCAGCGCGCGGCGGGTCAGCATGTCGGCCTTGCGCCCCAGCCAGTCGCTGGAGGAATCCTCCACAATCCCCAGGTCGATGTAGCTGAACTTCATCTCGGGATCGAGGTCGATCACCAGATCCACGTCGCTGTCGGGGCGGGCATCGCCACGCGCCACAGAACCGAACACCGCCAGACGCGTGATGCCCTTTTCCCGGAAGAAGCCCTCGTGCTCCTTCAGGATGGCGATCACCTCGGCAAGGGTCTGTGCGCGTCCCATACCGCGCATCTTACCAAAAACACCCGTCTTCCGCAAAGGACCACCCCATGACCGCATCCGACCCCATCGTCATCGTCGGCGCCGCCCGCACCCCCATGGGCGGCATGCAGGGCGACTTCGCCAGCCTGGCCGCGCCGGCCTTGGGGTCCGTCGCCATCAAGGCGGCGCTGGAGCGCTCCGGTGTCGCCGCCGATCAGGTGGAAGAGGTGATCATGGGCTGCGTCCTGCCGGCCGGCCAGGGCCAGGCCCCGGCGCGGCAGGCGTCGCGCGGCGCCGGCATTCCCGACGGGGCCGGCTGCACCACCATCAACAAGATGTGCGGCTCGGGCATGAAGGCCGCCATGTTCGCCCACGACCTGCTGGTCGCCGGCAGCAACGCGGTGATGGTGGCCGGCGGCATGGAAAGCATGTCCAACGCGCCTTACCTGCTGGACAAGGCCCGCGCCGGCTATCGCCTGGGCCACGGCAAGGTGCTGGACCACATGTTCCTGGACGGGCTGGAGGACGCCTACGACAAGGGCCGCCTGATGGGCACCTTCGCCGAGCAATGCGCCGACCACTACAAGTTCAGCCGCGAGGCCCAGGACGCCTTCGCCCTGGCCTCGCTGCACCGCGCCCAAAAGGCCATCGCCGAGGGTTCCTTCACCGCCGAGATCGCCGCCGTGACCGTCAAGGGCCGCAAGGGCGACGTTCAGATCAGTATCGACGAGCAACCGGGCAAGGCCATGCCCGACAAGATTCCGACGCTGAAGCCCGCCTTCCGCCCCGACGGTACGGTGACGGCGGCCAACTCGTCCTCCATCTCGGACGGCGCCGCCGCCCTGGTGCTGATGCGCCGCTCCGAGGCCACCAGGCGCGGCCTCGATCCCATGGCCACTATCTTGGGCCATTCCACCTTCGCCCAGGCGCCGGCGTGGTTCACCACCGCGCCGGTGGGCGCCATCAAGGCGCTGCTGGACAAGGTGGGCTGCAAGGCCGGCGATATCGACCTGTGGGAGATCAACGAGGCCTTCGCCGTGGTGACCATGGCCGCCATGCACGACCTCAAGCTCGACCACGAGCGGGTCAACGTCCATGGCGGCGCCTGCGCGCTGGGCCATCCCATCGGCGCCTCGGGAGCCCGCATCCTGGTCACCCTGATGGCGGCCCTGAAGCAGTATGGCCTGAAGCGCGGCGTGGCCTCCTTGTGCATCGGCGGCGGCGAGGCCACCGCCATGATGGTCGAACTGGCATGATCGACGAGCGCAGCGAGGAGTTGCGGCCAAGGGCCGGCGCGGCTTATACCGCGAAAGCCAAGGCGACCGGAGGTCGCCGCCCGGCGATTGAGGGGCAAAAATCATGATCGCCACCGAGGAACAACAGTTGATCCGCGACACGGCGCGATCCTTCGCGAGGGAGAAGCTGGCCCCCAACGCCGCCCGCTGGGACCGCGAGCACCTGTTCCCCACCGAGGCCATCGCCGAGATGGGCGCGTTGGGCTTCCTCGGCATGGTGGTGCCGCCCGAATGGGACGGCGCCGGCACCGACTACGTCTCCTACGCCATGGCGGTGATGGAGATCGCGGCGGGCTGCGGCCCGCTGTCGACCATCATGAGCGTGCACAACTCGGTGGGCTGCATGCCCATCCTCAGCTACGGCAGCGACGCCCAGAAGGAGGAATTCCTCCGCCCCATGGCGCGGGGCGAGAAGCTGGGCTGCTTTTGCCTGACCGAGCCGGAGGCCGGCTCGGACGCGGCGGCCATCCGCACCCGGGCGCGCCGGGACGGCAACCATTACGTCCTTTCCGGCGCCAAGCAGTTCATCAGCACGGCGAAGAACGGCCACGTGGCCATCGTCTTCGCCGTCACCGACCCGGCGGCGGGCAAGCGCGGCATCTCGGCCTTCGTGGTCCCCACCGACACGCCCGGCTTCACCGTGGTGCGCGTCGAGGACAAGCTGGGCCAGCATCTCTCGGACACCTGCCAACTGGCCTTCGAGGACATGCGCATCCCGGCCTCGTACCGCCTGGGCGAGGAGGGCGAGGGCCTGAAGATCGCCCTGGCCAACCTGGAGGGCGGGCGGCTGGGCATCGCGGCCCAAAGCGTCGGCATGGCGCGCTCGGCCTTCGGGCACGCGCTGTCCTATGCCCGCGAACGCAAGCAGTTCGGCAAGCCCATCTTCGAGCATCAGGCGGTGGCTTTCCGGCTGGCCGACATGGCGACCCGCCTCGAGGTCGCCGAGCAGATGGTGCTGCACGCCGCCACCTTGCGCGATGCGGGCAGGCCGTGCCTCAAGGAAGCCTCCATGGCCAAGCTGTTCGCCTCGGAAATGGCGGAGCGCGTCTGCTCGGACGCCATCCAGATTCATGGCGGCTATGGCTATCTCGCCGATTTCCCGGTGGAACGCATTTACCGCGACGTCCGGGTCTGTCAGATTTACGAGGGTACCAGCGATATCCAGCGCCTGGTGATCTCTCGCGCCTTGGCGACGGAATAGGGAAACAGGACCATGAAAGACATCCTCGTCCACATCGACGACAGCGAGCGCTGCGCCGCCCGTCTGGACATCGCCATCGGTCTGGCCAAGAGCTTCGACGCCCGGCTGACCGGCCTGTTCGCCAGGAACGAAAGCCACCGTCCCAGCGCCGTCGCCCACAAGGCCAGCGACCAGTTGGTCCAGGCCCGCGACGCCGCCAAGGAAAAGTTCAACGCCGCCTGCGCCGCCGCCGGCATCAGGTTCCGCTGGTGGCAACTGGCCCACGGCGAGCCCGGCCACGTGGTCAGCGAGACCATGTTCTGCGCCCGCTACGCCGATCTGGTGGTGATGGGCCAGACCGAGGCCAAGAGCAAGCTGGTGCCCGAGGAAATGATCGAGCACGTCATCTTGCATTGCGGCCGCCCGGTGCTGGTCATCCCCCATACCGGCAGCTTCCCCACGGTGGGCGAGCGCATCGCCCTGGCCTGGAACGCCGGCAAGGAGGCGGTGCGCGCCCTGAACGACGCCAAGCCGCTGATGCTGGCCGCCAAGTCGGTGACCGTGCTGTCGCTGCGCGGCCCCTCGGATGACGGTTCCAACGCCATGGGCGAGGTTCCCCAGGTGGACATCCTCGACCATCTGGCCGCCTGCGGCATCACCGCCCAGGCCGAGCGGCTGGCCGGCGAGCACATCGGCAAGATGGACATGCTGCTGTCGCGCCTGTGCGACCTGGGCGCCGACCTGGTGGTCATGGGAGCGCACGGCCATTACGGCCTGTCGCTCAAGCGCGGCACCGGCACCCGCTATGTGCTCAGCCACATGACCGTTCCGGTGCTGATGAGCAATTGATGGCGCACTTCACGCCCAAGGACCCCGATTACCGCGCCAAGGTGGAGGCCAGTTTCGCCCGGCAGGCGTTTCTGGCG
>JAVBXM010000136.1 GCA_030824585.1 Phaeospirillum sp.
GCCGCCGTGGCGGTGCAGGTGGGCTACGGCCTCAGGCCCCTGCGGCGGCTGGAGGACGAGCTGGACCAACTGACGCGCGGCGCCGCCCGCCTGGACGGCGATTACCCCCGCGAGATCGCCCCGCTGGTCGAAGCCATGAACCGGGTGCTGGAGCACGACGAACGGCTGATCCGCCACGCCCGCAACCACCTGGGCAATCTGGCCCACGCCCTGAAGACGCCGCTGGCGGTGCTGCGCGCCGAGTGCGGCGGTGTTCCCGGGGTGGCGCCGCAGATCGAGCGGGTCACCCGCCTGATCGACCTGCATCTGGCCCGCGCCGGCTCCGATGCCTCGTCGTCGCGGGCCATGGGGCGGCGCGTCCCGCTGGCTCCGCTGCTGGCCGACCTGGACGGCGCCTTGCGCAAGGTCCATGCCGATCGCCGCCTGGACATCACCATCCATTGCCCGCCCGAGGCCGATTTCGCCGGCGAGGCCGACGATCTGGCCGAGATGATCGGCAACCTGATGGACAATGCCTGCAAATGGGCGGCGACGCGGGTCTGGGTCACCGCCCGGCGCGGGCTGATCCGCATCGAGGACGACGGGCCGGGCATGACGGCGGAACAGGCCGAGACGGCGGCGCGGCGCGGCATCCGCCTGGACGAAAGCGTGCCGGGGTCGGGCCTGGGCCTGGCCATCGTCGCCGATCTGGCGGCGCTGGGCGGCCTGAAGCTCGGCTTCGGCCGCTCGCGACGGGGCGGGCTGGCGGTCAGCCTGACGGAGACGGCATCCACGGATGAGGATTGTAACCATCGGTGACGACAGACTTCCATGCCGGATGAATATGGCCGCGTCTTGTCGTCACAGAGTGAACCCATGCATGACTTGCCATCTTCTTCTTAAGTATTGCGAAACGCAAATTTTCGTGACACCGCGAGGTGCACGGGCCAATGCCTGAGTACTTATTTTAGCCTTGCTTGATCCTTGCGGGTGGTAGGACCAGCCCCGACTGCCCCGTCGCCGCCCGCCGGCCGGCCGCGAATGAGCGTGACAGCGCGGCTGCCTTGTTTATCATGGAGGAATTCACCTTCCGTCGAGAGCCCCCCCGGTGAACGCCCTAAAGCCGCCCTCCTCCTCGCAAGTCCATACCATCGCCACCTTCCGTGGCCTGTCGTTCAAGCAGGCGGTGGCGACGCTGCTGATCGCGCTGGGCCTGGGCGCCGCATCGGGAATCTGGGACCTGTCCGCCGATTACCAGCGCATGCGCCGCGAGGTCGGGGAAGGCAGCGAGGCCAATCTCGCCCTGGTGCGCGGCATGGCGGTGGAAGCCGCCTACATGCTGAGCCACGATCTGGCCGGTGAAGTGGTGGGCGGCCTGGCGCTGGACCCCATGGTGGCCGAGGTCCGGCTGACCGACAATTTCGGCGATGTCCTGGGGCAGATCAGCCGTCCGCCGGGAACCACCGCCTTTCCCGGCCTGGCCCAGCGGCTGTTCGGCGACATGGCCCAGCATTCCCTGCCGCTTCAGACCCGCATCAAGGATGCCGCCAGCGACGTGGGCAAGCTGGAACTGCGCCTCGACCCGGCCCTGCTGCTGAACCGCTACCTGGATCATGTGGCGGCCAGCGCCACCTCGGGCGCGGCGCGCACGGTGATCCTGTGCCTGCTGGTGGTGGCGGTGTTCTATGGCCTGATCACCAAGCCGCTGCTGCGCATCGGCCATGCCATCGCCAATGTGGACCCCGCCCGGCCCGGCGCCTCGCTGATCGAGTTGCCGCCCCGCCACGAAGGTGACGAACTCGGCCTGCTGGTGCGCAACGTCAACGCCCTGCTGGCCGAGTCCCAGCGCGGCCTGGATGGCCGCGACGCCGCCGAGGGCGCCCTGGCCGCCCTGGCCCGCGACCTGGAACAGCGGGTGCAGGACCGCACCCACGAACTGGAGCGGCAGAAGGAAGGCGTCGAGCGGGCCAATACCGAACTGGAAAAGGCCAACCGCTTCATTTCCGACGGCATCCGCTATGCCAGCCGCATCCAGACGGCGCTGCTGCCCGACACGGCGGCGCTGGAAGGGGTGGTGCACGAATTCACCGTGGGCTGGCGCCCCTTCGATATCGTCGGCGGCGATTACTACTGGACCGGCACCTTCGGCGACAAGACGGTGGTGGCGGTGATGGACTGCACCGGCCACGGGGTGCCCGGCGCCTTCATGACCGCGGTGGTGTCGTCGATCCTGGCCCGCATCCTCCACCATCACGGCCACGACGATCCGGCGGTGATCCTGGCCCTGCTCAATTTCCTGGTGAAGTCGGCCCTGCGCCAGGACCGCGCCGACGCCCCCGCCGACGACGGCCTGGACGCCGCCATCTGCGTCTTCGACCGCGAGCGCTCCATCGCCACCTTCGCCGGGGCCAACCTGCCGCTGATGGTGTGGAGCGACGGCCAGATGAAGGTGATCCGGGGCGACCGGCGCAGCCTGGGCTATCGCGACAGCCCGCCCGACGCCACCTTCGCCTGCCACGAGGTGCCCATCGCCCCCGGGGCGACCTTCTACCTCTACACCGACGGCCTGATCGACCACATGGGCGGCCCCAACCGCCGGCTGTTCGGCCGCAAGCGGCTGCAGGAGGCCCTGGGCGGCCTCGCCCATCTGCCGCTGGACGAGCAGAAGGAAAAGCTGTTCGCCACCCTGGACGCCTGGCGCGGCGAGCAGCCCTGCCGCGACGACATGACCTTCATCGCGATCCGGCCGCTGGCTCCCTGACCATCCCCGAGGAATAGCGGGCGACGATGCGGTCGTACTCGCCGTCGGCCCTCAGCCGGGCCAGGCCCCGGTTGAAGGCGTCGCGCAGCCCGGACTCGCGAAACGCCACCCGGTATTCGGTGGGGGAAAACAGCGGGTGATAGCGCAGGGGCTGGGTGGTATCGACCTTGCCCTTGACCTCGGGCTGGCCGGCGAACCAGTTGAAGATCTTGTAATCGGCGACCACCACGTCCACCCGGTTGAGGAACAGCAGGGTCGGCTGCACCTGCTGCCTGGGCTCCTCCCGGTAATTGGGATTGCCCGCCGCCACCGCCTTGAATTCGGGGCCGAGATAGAGCGCGGCGTTCTGGAAGGCCAGCACCGACTTGTCCGCCAGATCCCCCAAGGTGTCGACGGCCAGATTGCGCGATTCCAAGGTGATGGCGTAATTGCGGTAGACCACGTAGACGTCGGAATAGGCCGCACCGGGCAGCGCGCCCGGCCGCTGGGTCAGCATGGCGTCGATCTGCCCGCCTTCGAACGCCTTGACCTCCCGGGCCAGCGGCAGGAATTCCGGCACCAGCCGATGGCCCTCGAGAGCCAGGGCTTCCTTGGCGACGTCGTATTCCAGCCCGCGCAGCTCGTCGGGAATGACGTAGGGCGAGATGGAGCGGCCGATGCCCACCTTCACCTCCCTGGCCATCGCCGGGGCGACGAGAAGCGGCAGGAACAGCCACACCAGCAAACCACGGCGCATCACGACCTCGCATCGGCTAGCACTCTTCCCGCCATGAAACGGGGTCCGCCATAGTCCGTCAACATCATCATTGAATCACCCACCGGAGTCGGCGCCGCATGGCGAATTGGCGGAATTCATGCCGGTTGACAGGTCGTGGGCGCCGCCCCCAACCTTCGTTGGGGGCGCAATGGCCGGCCGCGCGGGGCGCGACGGCCCAATTGCCGCAACAACTCTTTGATTATACTAATTTTACTCGACGGAAGGCTCCGCCATGGCCATCGACCGATCCCTTACCAATGTGGAGCGGACCTTTCAGTGGGATGACGTCATCGTCTCCAAGACCGATCTGACAGGAAAAATTACCTACGCCAACGACGTCTTTCTCGGTATCAGCGGCTATACCGAGGAAGAGCTTCTTGGCGCCCCCCATTCGATCCTGCGGCATCCGGCCATGCCGCGCTGCGTCTTCAAATTCCTGTGGGACCGCATCGCCGACGGCCACGAGGTCTTCGCCTACGTGCTCAACCGGGCCAAGAACGGCGACCACTACTGGGTGTTCGCCCATGTGACGCCCTGCTACGACCGGACCGGCAAGATGGTGGGCTATCATTCCAACCGCCGCGTCCCCAAGCCCGAGGCGGTGGCCACCGTCAAGCCGCTCTACGAGACCCTGCTGGGTATCGAGAACGGCGCCGCCGACCGCAAGCAAGGCATGGAGCAGTCCTTCGCCGCCCTGGTGAAGACCATCGGCGATCTCGGCTTCGACAGCTATGACCGCCTGGTCATGACCATCAGCCGGTAGGAGAGAAGATCATGTCCAATCCGTCGCTGCGCGGCCGGACCAACACCGCCGCATTCCTGGTCGGTTCGGCGGTCGCCGTCATCGTGGTGGTGGCCGCCGCCGCCATCTGGAGGATCTTCGCCACCCAGGGCGGCGCCGGCTTCGCCACCGGCGCGCTCGTGGCGCTGGGGCTGGCCGGCCTGTTCCTGCTGGTGGTGTCGCTGTCGGCGTTTCGCGAGGTGGGCGCCGTGCTGGGCCTGATCGAGCGCGGCGCCGCCACCGCCCAGCAGGCCGCCCAGGGCGACCTCAACATCCGGGTGCTGCGCATCGGCCGCAAGGACGAGCTGGGCAGCATGCTGAACGGCCTCAATCATGTCCTCGACCTCACCGAGGAATTCGCCAAGGACACCGGGGCCGCCATGAAGCGGGCCGGGGCCAAGGAATATTTCCGCCATATCCCCCTCCAGGGGCTGCGCGGCGATTACCGCACCTATGCCGAGACCATCAACAAGGTGCTGGGCGACATGGAGAGCCGCGACCAGGAGACCCAGGCGTTCGAGAAGAACGTGCACGAGATGGTCTCGCAGGTGGCCAACGCCACCGTGGGCATCGGCCGCACCGCCCAGACCATGGCCGGGCGCTCGGAAAGCGCCGGCGGCCGCTCCATCACCGTGGGCGAGGCGGCGGAGACCACCACCCATCTGGCCTCGGCGGTGTCGGACTCCACCCGCCAGTTGGCCCTGGCCATCAACGAGATCGCCCAGCAGGTCACCCAATCCGCCGAGGTCGCCCAGAACGCGGTGTCCGATATCGGCGAGACCGTGAACCGCATGAACGGCCTGGCCGAATCGGTCAGCCAGATCGGCGTGGTGGTGCAGTTGATCAACGACATCGCCGCCCAGACCAACCTGCTGGCGCTCAACGCCACCATCGAGGCGGCGCGGGCCGGCGATGCCGGCAAGGGCTTCGCGGTGGTCGCCAACGAGGTCAAGAACCTCGCCAACCAGACGGCGCGGGCCACCGACGACATCTCGCGCCAGGTGGGCGCGGTGCAGGACGCGGCGCGGGCCGCCGCCACCGGCGTCGAGGGCGTGGTCGCCACCATCCGCACCATCGACGGCATCGCCTCGGCCATCGCCAGCGCGGTACAGGAGCAGGAGGCGGTGACCCGCGACATCTCCAGCCATATCGACGAGGTGGCGACCAAGGCCTCGGAAGTGTCGGAGAACGTCGCCCACCTGTCGCAATCCACCGCCCAGGCCTGCGGCGGCACGGTGCGCGTCATCTGGAGCGCGCGGGCACTGTCCAAGGTGGTCGAGGCGCTGAACGCCGAGGTCAACCAGTACGTCAGCAAGGTGCGGTGAACCGGCCGACCGATGGATCAGTCCAGCGTCTGGCGGTACTGCTTCATGGCCAGCAGGGCGCTGGCGACCACGAAGGCGATGATCGGCCACATCTCGGGCCAGATTTCCGCCACGCCGTTGCCTTTCAGCAAGATGCCGCGCACCACGCGGAGGAAATGGGTCAGCGGAAAGACCTCGCCGATCCACTGGGCCCAGACCGGCATGCCGCGGAACGGGAACATGAAGCCCGACAGCAAGATGGACGGCAGGAAGAAGAAGAAGCTCATCTGCATGGCCTGCAACTGGTTCTTGGCCACCGTCGAGAAGGTGAAGCCCACCGTCAGGTTGGACGCGATGAACAGCAGCAGCGCCAGCGACAGCAGGGTCAGGCTGCCCATCAGCGGCACCCCGAACAGCCAGCGGCCCGAGGCGACGATCACCACCACCTGCACATAGCCCAGCCCGATATAGGGCAGGATCTTGCCGACCATCACCTCCATGGGCCGCACCGGCATGGCCAGCAGGTTCTCCATGGTGCCGCGCTCGCGCTCGCGCGTCACCGCCAGGGCGGTCATCATCACCATGGTCATGGTGAGGATCACCCCCATCAGGCCGGGGACGATGTTGTACTGGCTGATGCCTTCCGGATTGTAGCGCCGGTGCACCCTGAGATCGATGGGGTCGGGCCGGCCGCGCAGATGGGACAGCGGCCCGGTCAGTTCGGCATCGAACACGGTCCGCACCAGGGCGGCGGCGGCGGCCACGGCATTGCTGGCCGAGGCCGGATCGGTGGCGTCGGCCTCCAGCAGCAGGGCCGGACGCTCACCCCGCACCAGGGCGGCCTCGAACCCCGCCGGAATGGTCACCACGAACTGGGCGTCGCCGGTGGCCAACCGCCGCTCCGCCTCGGCCTCGGACCGCACCTCGCCGACCACGCGGAAATACGAGGAATTGCGCAGCCCGGCCACCAGGGCGCGGGTGAAGGGCCCGGTCTCCTGCAGGTTGACCAGGGTGGGCAGCGTCTTGGGATCGGAGTTGATGGCATAGCCGAACAGCACCAGTTGCAGCAGCGGCACCAGCACCATCATGGCGAAGGTCAGCCGGTCGCGGCGCATCTGGATGACCTCCTTGACCATCACTGCCATCAGGCGCGACCACGAGAACCCGGACGACGTCATGCCGCCCCCTCCCCCGCCGGAGGTGGGGG
>JAVBXM010000241.1 GCA_030824585.1 Phaeospirillum sp.
GCGCGATTGCAGGGCGCGGGCGCGGATTTCGGCCTCGACCGCCTTGTAGGCCGCGGGCTCCCAGATCTGGAAGGTCTGGCCCTTGCCGACGAAGGCGACGGCTTCGGTGATGCCGGCATGGGCCATGATGTCCTCGGGCAGGACGATGCGGCCCTCGGGGTCCCAGGGCAGTTGGCGGGCGTCGGCGAAGATCAGGGCCGAGAGGTCTTCCTGCTCGGCGGAGAAGGCGTCGAAATTCTGGGCGCCGTCGGACAGGCGCTCCATGAAGTCCATGCCGCAGCCTTCGGCGCAGGCATTGGTGAACGAACGGTAGCAGACGATCCCGGCGAAGCTCTGGGCAGCCAGGGCCGCACGGAAGGTCGCCGGCACCGAAGCCCGCCCCTTCTTGTCGACCCGATTGACGAATGTGGAGAGGAAGAGTGCCACCCTCGTCCGCCTTCCGCTTGCTGTGCCCGAAAACCCCTGGTCCATCTCCGCGACACACTACTCCTGTGTGTCCCGATGGGATGGTGTCTAATGGGATAACATGGGAAAACATGGGAGTCAATGGAATCGGATAGTAATCGCATGGGAGAAACCCGATTAGGAACAATGCTGGGCATTTTTTACTAAAGTAGTCGAGGAAAGCCCTGCAGCGCTTTGATATTTACCAATTTTTCACATTTTGCCGCCGCAAGGGTGGAAAAACCCTGGCGGGACCGCATCGTGAACAGATGGCCGGAAGGCCCCCGATGGGCCTTCGGCATGGTTTGGGAATTCATGGGAAAAAGCGTCAGACGGCCTGTAAGCCGGGTTCTGTCCCCGCCCGAGGGCGGGTGACGGCCATTCATCTGGGACGCCTGTTGCCAGGCGCCTCTCGCGACCGACCCGGACGGCGACGCGGAAACGCGTTTCGTCCCCGGCCGAAGCCAGGAACAGTGCCGTCCCTATTTGGTCTTGCTCCCGGTGGGGTTTACCGTGCCGCTTGCCGTTGCCGGAAGCGCGGTGCGCTCTTACCGCACCCTTTCACCCTTACCTGCTGCCGGGCCTGGGGCCTGGGAGCGGGCGGTTTGCTTTCTGTGGCACTTTCCCTAGGGTCGCCCCCGCCGGACGTTATCCGGCACCGTGTTTCCGTGGAGCCCGGACTTTCCTCCCCGGGACGCAAGGTCCAAGGGCGGCCGTCCGGCCGTCTGACGCGGCCCCACTTTAGGGCCTGGAGAGTGCAGGTCAAGTGCCGCGAAGTGTGAACGTGGTTCAAAAGAAAAGGCCTCCGGATCACGGAGGCCTTTATTGGGTCTATACTTAGGTTTGGTCGGGTGGATGCCGTATTTTGTCGTCGGGGCGGCAAGTTGATTCGTCGGGAGTCCCTTGGATGTCGGAGGCTTCGCTTGGCTTTTCCGGCAAGGTCCCGGGCTAACCGAACAGTTTGTCGATCTCGTCCTGGGAGATTCCCTGGTTTTCCAGGGCGGGGCCGTTGAGCAGCTTGGAATCGTCGTCCTTGTGCTCCTCGAAAATCTTGGGCGACACGTCCGAGATGTTCTCGGGGCCCCAGATCTCGATCATGGCGTTGATGCGGGCCTCGACGTATTTCAGGGTCTTGACCACCTTGGTGATGCGCTGGCCGGTGATGTCTTGGAAATTACAGGCCTCGAAGATGGTGCTGACCGTGTCGTTGATGTCCTCGACCAGGCGGCCCACATAGGAATCGGCGGCATGGGCGCGGATTTCCTTGCCGATGCTCTCGATCTTCTCGGCGGCTTCCAGAATGTCCTCGGTGGCCCGTTCGGTGGACGACACGATGGCGTCCAGTTCGAAGGTGACGGCCATCAGGCGGTCGTCGTCGGCGTCCTTGGGACGCAGCGCGGCGATTTCCGCCTTGGTGTGCTCGATGCAGACCGCCAGGGCGCGCAACTCGGTCTTCAGCATGGAGACTTCGGCGGCCTTCTGGGGCAGCACGTCGTCGGCCGGGGTCGCCGCCGCCACCGGCGGCGGGGCGTCGCCGCGGATCAGGAATTCCAGGCCCCTGATGTCGGCACGCAGGTCGGTGATGGCCTTCAGGACCTCGGAATTGGAGGTGCTGGGAGCGGCTTCGCCGCGCGCCTGAAGCTGCTTGATCTCGGCCGTGAACAACTTGCGTTCGGTCGTCATGACTGCCTGCCGTTCCCTTATACTGTCACCGATGGCGGTCTTGCCCCGCCATCAACCACCCGCTCCACCCACGGCTTATACGAGTTATCCGTAACCTGGATGTGCTGGGTCAACCACTTCTTGAGCAATTCCACAACTTGCTCGTCCAAGGCACCGCGCTCCGCCGCCCGATAGCGGCCGCAGATGTCGCGGACATGGGCCTCCAACTGGCGGTGCTCCGCCTTGTGGGCCTCGAGGTCGGGATAGCCGCAGGCGGCCATCATACCTTCCTCGCGGCGGAAATGATGCTCTGCATATTCGGAAAGGGCGGACAGGACGCTGCCGACCACATCGCGGCTCTGGCCGGTGTCGACGGCGTCGTGGAGCTGGACCAGCAGGTCGATCAGGATGCGATGGTCGGAATCCAGCAGCGGGTTGCCCACGCTGAATGCTTCGCTCCACGCGATCAGTGCCATCGGGTCCCCCGCCCCTGCGTTCCCGTCGGTAGTTACTATACCGTACATCCGAGGCGGCACAAGCATCCCGGATGATCTGCGCGCCTCTCGCCGGGCGGCGAGGCTTGATGTAGAGTCCGGGGGCGGAGGAAGATGTGACCCGGCTGAGACTCGCCACCTTCAATCTGGAAAACCTGGACGACCATCCGGCGGGCGGAATCGATTTCGATGACCGGGTGGCGGTGATGCGGCCGCAATTCCTGCGGCTGCGCGCCGACGTGCTGTGCCTGCAGGAGGTCAACACCCATCCGGCCACCAAGAGCGGGCCGCGCCTGTTCTCGGCCCTCGACCGCCTGTTGGCCGGCACCGAGTACGAACACTGGCACCGGGCGGTCAGTCTCAATCGCGGCGGCCTCCATCCCGCCGACAAGCACAATCTGGTCATCGTCTCGCGCCTGCCGATCCGCTCGCACCGCCAGGTCTGGCACGATCTGGTGCCGCCCTGCGCCTATCGCCCGGTGCGCGCCGACCCCGTCCCGGCCGAGGCCCAGAAGGTGGAATGGGACCGCCCCATCCTGCATGCCGTGCTGGACCTACCGGGCGGCCGGGCGCTGCACGTGGTCAACGTTCACCTGCGGGCGCCGCGCGCCGTCTGGCTGCAGGGCCAGAAGGAGCGCTTCGGCCGCTGGCTGTCGGTGGGCGGCTGGGCCGAGGGCTTTTTCCTGGCCGGGGTGAAGCAGGCGGGGCAGGCCCTGGAGGTCCGATTGCTGGTCGAGTCGATCTTCGACGCGGAGCCCGACGCCCTGGTGGTGGTGTGCGGCGACTTCAACGCCGCCGAGCGCGAGACCGGCTTGCGCATCATCCGGGGCGACGAGGAGGACACCTGCAACGGCCATCTGGCCATGCGCATGCTGGTGCCGCTCGAGCGCAGCCTGCCGGAGAACCAGCGCTATTCGGTGATCCACCATGGGCGGCCGGTGATGCTGGACCATATCCTGGTGTCGCGGCCGCTGCTGGGCTGGTACCTGGGGGCCGAGATCCACAACGAGACCCTGGGCGACGAACTGGTTTCGCCCGCCACCATCCATGCCACGCCGGAAAGCTATCACGCCCCGGTTGTCGCCGAGTTCGCGCTGCCCGAATTCCAAAGCGCGTCCCAATAATCATTTCAATATAACCGCTTCAATTCCGACGATGCGCCTCCCGGGCTCCGCCGCTATAGTATGGGCGGAGTCAGGGGAGGGGCCATGATCGAGTGGCTTTGCGGATTGGTAGGCGAGGGGCCGTTCCCCTCCCGGCGCGTCGTGACCTACCGGGCGATCCTGGTGGTGTGCATCGTGCTGTCGACCACCATCGCCATCGTCGACACGGTCCCCGATGCCTGGATCGGCGTCGAAGGCGCCGTGACCGTGGTCAGCGCCTTGTTCCTGGCGGTGCTGTCGGCCGATTACGCCCTCCGGCTGCTGGCGGCGAGCACCCAGCGGGCCGAGGGGGAATCCGGCCTGGCGGCCACATTGCGCTATGCGCTGTCGCCCTACGGCATCTTCGACTTCCTGGCGGTGGTGCCGTTCCTGGTGGGCGAGGCCACCACCATGCTGCCCCACGACGGCGCGACGGTGTTCGGCATCCTGCGCTTCCTCAAGCTGGCGCGCTATTCCCCCGCCCTGGAAACCCTGGGCGTGGTGGTGCTGCACGAATTGCGGCCGCTGCTGGCCTCGCTGTTCATCATGCTGATCCTGGCCATCTCCGCCTCGACGTTGCTCTATTTCACCGAGCGCGCCGCCAATCCGGCCCTGGCCAGCGTACCGGCCGCCATGTGGTGGGCCATCGTCACCCTGTCGACGGTAGGATTCGGCGACGTGGTTCCCATCACGCCGCTGGGCAAGCTGTTCGGCAGCGTGGTGGCGGTGCTGGGCCTGTGCATGTTCGCGCTGCCGGCCTCGATCCTGGCCTCGGGCTTTTCCGAGGAGATGAAGCGCCAGAACTTCGTCTCCACCTGGCATCTGGTGGCCAAGGTCCCGTTCTTCCAGCGCCTGCAGGCCAGCCAGATCGCCGAGATCGCCGGCCTCTTGAAGCTGGCCCGCGCCATCAAGGGCGAGGTGCTGATGCGCGAGGGCGACACCGGCGAATGCATGTATTTCATCGTCAGCGGCCAGGTGGAGGTCAAGGGCAAGGCCGGGACCTTCATCTTGAAGAACGGTGACTTCTTCGGCGAGATCGCCCTGATCGAGCGCTGTCCCCGCACCGCCACGGTCAAGGCGGTCAGCCGCTGCCAACTGCTGATTCTCGACGCCCGCGACTTCCATAAGTTCGTGGCCCACGATCATGCCCTGCTGGAAGTGATCTGGGAGACCGCCCGCGCCCGCATGGCCCAGGCCGAGCATGCCGGCGAGAAGGCAAGCAAGGAAAAGGAACCGGCGTGAGCGAGCCGAGATTGAAGGCGAAGCTGTGGGTCCATGCCGCAATTCGCCGCTGTTCGATTCTGGCCATACCGGTATTCGTGGTGGCCAAGGGCGACGAGGATGCCGGCGCGGTGCTGATCAAGCTCAACCGCGGCTCCGCCGGCTGCGAGGTCTTCACACAGGTGCGCGACGGGGCGGGCGAGGCGGCCTGGATGCGGGCCACCGGCTCCGATCCGGTGGCCGAGGACAAGGCCGACGCCTATATCCGCCGGAGCCGCGACATCGATTCCGACCTTTGGGTGCTGGAAGTGGAGGACCAAGAGGGGCGCGTGCCGTTTCTCGAGCGCATCTTGGCGGGCTGACCTTAAATACGCTATGAAGTTCCCTTCTGAAATTTACAGCCCAAGGACCGTTCCATGACCCGTCAGCTGATCTCTTCCGGTTCCTCGTTCGAGGAAGTGGCCGGCTATTCCCGCGCCGTGCGCCAGGACCCCTGGGTGTTCGTCTCCGGCACCTCGGGCTTCAAGGACGGCAAGATCGCCGAAGACGTGGTCGCCCAGGCCGAGCAGTGCATCGCCACCATCGCCGCCGCGCTGGAGCAGGCCGGCTCGTCGCTGAAGGACGTGGTCCGGGTCAAGGCCTACATCACCGAAGCCGCCTTCTTCGAAAAGATCGCCCCGGTGTTGGGCGCGGCCTTCAAGGGCATCCGCCCCGCCAACACCACCATCGTCTGCGGCCTGGTCGACCCGCAGATGAAGGTGGAGATCGAGGTTACCGCCCTGAAGGCGTAACTCCGCCCACGGATTGCCCGGACCTGATCCGGGCATCCATCCGTTTCCGGCAGACATGAGGGAGTTCGTCCGATGCCCACCATCCTGATCACCGGCGCCAATCGCGGCATGGGGTTGGAATTCGCCCGGCAATACGCCGCCGAGGGCTGGCGGGTGCTGGGCACGGTGCGCGACCCCATGGCCGGCCGCGCCTTGTCCGAGGCGGGCGGCGAGGTCTATGTCTGCGACGTGGCCGATCCGGCCCAAGTGGCGCGGCTCAAGGCGTCCCTGGCCGGGGTGGGGCTCGACGTCGTGCTGCTCAACGCCGGCATCTACGGCGAGAAGCAGGATTTCGGCGACGTCGATGCCGCCGCCTTCATGAGGGTGATGGCGGTCAATGCCCTGGCGCCGCTCAAGCTGGCCGAGGCCTTCGCCGACCAACTGGCCGGTCCCAAGGTCATCGCGGCGGTGTCGTCCATGATGGGCGCCATGTCAGACAACACCTCGGGCGGCTCCTACGCCTACCGCGCCGCCAAGGCGGCCCTCAACATGGTGATGAAGAATCTGGCCGTCGACCTGGCGCCGCGCGGCATCCTGACCGTGGCGCTGTCGCCCGGCTGGGTGCGCACCGACATGGGCGGGCCCAACGCGCCGCTGGACGCCGCCACCGCCGTGGCCGGCATGCGCAAGGTCGTGGCCGGTCTGAGGGTGGAGGACAGCGGCGCCCTGATCCATTACGATGGCTCGCGCCTCGCCTGGTAGGAGTGGGTCATGGCCGCACCGGTGGAGTTCTATTTCGATTTTGCCTCGCCCTACGGCTATTTCGCCTCGCTGGAGGTGGATGGCGTGGTGGCCGGCTTCGGGCGGGAGGTGGAGTGGAAGCCGATCATGATCGGCTCGGCCTTCAAGGCGTCCGGCAACCTGCCGCTGGTCAGCCAGCCGCTGAAGGGTGACTATGCCCGCCACGACTGGGAGCGTCTGGCCCGGCTGATGGAGGCGCCCTACCGGCTGCCCGATCCCTTCCCGGTTCCCGCGCTTCCGCCGTCGCGGGCCTATTGGTGGCTGGAATCCCGGGACAAGGACCTGGCCAAGAGCTATGCCCGGGCGGTCTATCTGGCCTATTTCGCCGAGAACATGGACATTTCCAGCCTGGAGGTGGCCTGCGCGCTCGGCGTGCCGCTGGGCATCGACCCCGACGAGATGGCCGCCGCCGCCCAATCGGCCCAGTGGAAGGGCCGGCTGAGGGACGAGACCGAGGCCGCCATCGCCAGGGGCGTGTTCGGTTCACCGTTCTTTCTGGTGGACGGCGAGGGATTCTGGGGGGCCGATCGCTTGTGGATGGTACGGAGCTGGCTGGAAAAGGGCGGCTGGTAACCCAAATTAGCAGTAGGGCCTCGACCTGAGGTCAGGCCATACTTGCCGCCGGTTGCCTGGGATGGCGCTTGATGCCATTGTCCCGGCCCTGAAAGAACGGAGTGCGTTGCGTTGCCGCTTATCATCGATCTGAAGCCGGGCGAGAAGCTCATCATCAACGGCGCGGTGCTGGAAAATGCTAGCTCCAACACCAAGGTGCGGGTGCTGAACGATTGCTCGATCCTGCGTCAGAAGGAGATCCTGTCGGATTCCGACAGCGTGACGCCGGCGTCGCGGGTCTATTTCGCCCTGCAATGCGCCTATATCTTCCCGGGCAAGCGCGGCGAGTACCTGCGCATGTTCAGCCATTATCTCGACAGCTATGTGGAGGCCTGCCCCAGCGCCGCTCCCATCAAGGACGAGATCAGCGAGGCGGTGGCCGAGGGGCATTACTACAAGGCGCTGAAGTCCACCCGGCACCTGCTCGAGCACGAAACCAAGGTGCTGGGCTCGCTGCAATCCGCCGCCGCGGCCGAGGAGGCCGCCGCGCAGGAGTGATCCCGCCGCCGTCCTGAGGCCTTGCCCGGCCCGACCCGGCCGGCCGGTGTATCCGCCGGCCGGCATCAGGTCGAAAGGGCCCGCTACTTCAGATAGGTCAGCAGCGACAGGTTGCGGGTCTGGGCCAGCGCCTGATAGCTGGCTTCCAGCGCCGTCTGGTCGGACAGCAGCTTGGTCACCGCCTCGGTCTGGTCGATCTGGGCGATGTCGGCCACCCGCTTGCCGAGGAAGCCGATGAACTGGTTGTGCTTTTCGTTCTTCAGCGAAATGGTCTTGCGGGTGCCGTCGATCAGGCTGGCCACCGTCTTGACATCGCCGACCTTTTCCGAGCCGAACGGCGGAGTGCCGGCGGCGGGGGATTCCAGGGCGTCGTTGATCAGGAACAGGGCCTGGCTGACCCGCTCCTGGTGGGCTTCCAACCCGCCGGCGGTGCCGAACTTGCCCTGGGCGATCAGGCCCAGCGCCCGCATGGCCTTCTCGAAGGCCGGGTCCGAGGCGTAGATTCCCACATCCACGGTGCGGTCGGTATCGACGCGGTGCTGCAATTGCAGGCTATCGCCCTTGTACCAACTGTTCGTCTCGATCTTGGTGTTGGTCGAGAGGTTTTCGGTGGCCAGGCTGACGCCGGCGATCTCGATATAGCTTCCGGTGTTGGCCACCACCTTGTAGACGCCGTCGTTGACCCCGGTGGTCCCCTTCATGGTGATGATGGTGTCGTTGGGCGGATAGGGGTTGCCGCCCTCGTCGTAAAAGCCGGTGGCGTTGGACGAGGTGATGCGCTCGCCCAGCGAGCCGGACGAGGCGAAGTCCAGCGAGCCGAAATTCTTGGAATCCCGCGTCACGCTCGTTCCGGTGTTGGGGTCCTTGAACGACATGGTGAAATCGCTGCGGCCCGTCTGGGGCAGAAGCTGGGACATCCGCGCGCCCTCGGGATTGAGCACGAAGGACACCGAAGTGGCGGTGGCGTCGGTCACCGTGAAGGTGCCGTTGTGGCCGGCGGTGCCGCCCAGCGAGATCTGGTCGCCGATATTGACGCCGACGAAATCGATGGTGGCGCCCTTGGCCGCGCTCAGGGTGACGGTGGTCAGGCCGGTGACCGCCGAACTGGTGGTGGTGAAGTTCAGCGTGCCGGCGGTGGCCGGGCTGGCCATGGCGCCGCCGTTGGTGCCGAAGGTGATGTCGGTGGAGGCCACCGATTCGTCCTTGGCCGGCTCGAAATTGGTCTTGAAGTTGACCACGCCGTTCTTGTTGCTGACCACTTCGTAGCTGCCCTCGTAGCCGGTGGTGGCGGCGCTGTTGGACAGGTCGGGGGCAATGGTGAACTTGGTGCCCACCGTCAGGTTGGACAGCGACCCGGCCGTGTTGGCGGTCATGTTCATGGAGCCGTCGGGGGCGAAGGCGAAGTTCAACTGGGTGCTGGCGGCGGCCAGGATGTTGGTGGGTGTCGCGCCGTAGCTGATGACGTTGGTGGTGCTGTTGCCCTCGACCAGCGGGGTGCCGGCGACATCGCACATGGCCTTGGACTTGACGGTGAAGTCGCCGTTGTTGGGGGGCGAGGCGTTGCTGTCCGAGATGGTGATGCGCGACCCGGCATGGACGTTCTTGAACGCATCGGACCGGCCGGGGACGATCACCCCGGTGGTGCCGCTGAAGCTCATGGACGTGGCTTCCAGGTTGGTGATGGCCAGGTCCTGAAGGTCGGCGTTGCGGGTGGTCGAGAAGGTGTTGATGGACCCGTCGTAGAGGGCCTGGAACTGGGAGAGGCTGCCGGCCGGCAACTGGACCGGCACGTCGGACACCCGGCCGCCGGAGAACAGGTACTGGCCGTTGACGTTGGTGGACAGGTCGGCCTGCAGGCTCTGCATGACCTCGAAGGCGGTCTTCTGGATGCCCTTGATGTTCTGTTCGTTCTTGGGATTGCTCTGCCGGAACGATTCGAGCGAGTCGCGGAAGATGGTCAGCGACTTCTTGACGCCGCTGATGGCGGTGGTGGCCGCCTGCAGCTTGGTGTCCCAAACGTTGTTGTTGTCGATGAAGCGCTTGGCCGTGGTCTGTTCGTTCTCGAAATTGATGACCGTATTGGCGCCCGTGGCGATGCCGTCGTACGACTGCGACTTCATCTTGGTGGTAACCTGGATCTGCTCGGTCTGAATCCGTGTCTGGATGTCGAGGATCCGGTTGACGTAGGCGGTATTGGCGCCGAGCGTGCCGATGCGACTCATGATCGGCCTCCCTTACTTCACGATATTGACGAGGATATCCAGCATTTCCTGTAGCGTCGAAATCACCTTGGCCGACGCCGAATAGGCCTGCTGGAAGTTGATCATATTGGCCACCTCTTCGTCCAGGTTCACGCCGCTGGTCGAGGTGTACTGGGAATTGAGCGCCTGCCCCAGGGTGGTCTGGTAGTCCAGGCGGTCCTTGGTATGGGCCGCGTCGGTGGAGACCTGGGCGATGGAGGCGGCGGCGTGTTCGGCGAAGTTGTAGCTGCCGGCGTAAAGGCTGCCGGCCGTCGCCATCTGGGTCTTGCTCGACATGGCGTCGCCCAGCGCCAGGGCGGTGGTGTTGTCGCCCTCGGACAGGAAGTACTTGCCGAGATCGGTGTTGTACTGCATGGCGCCGCGGCTGACCTTGGCCGGCGAACCCTGGATGTCGGTGCGCACCTCGATGGTTCCCGACTTGCGGGTCGAGGCCGTGTGCATGTTCAGCTCGGTGATGAAGCTGCCGGCCGGGGTCAGGGTGTCGGGGGTGGCGCCCAGGAACAGTTCCCGGTCGGATGTCTGGCGGATGCGCAGACGATAGCCCGCCCCTTCGGGGATCACCGAGGCCTGGATCTGCGGCGCCTGCTGCAGGCCCAGATAGGACTTCATGTCCGAGGTGCCGAGGGTGCCGCCGCTCACGGTGATATCCAGCGGCACGCCGCGGTTGTCCCAGACCCGCAGGCGGTAGGCATTGGGGGCTTCCTGCACCGCCGCCGCCTGGGCCGAGCTGCCCAGGGCGTTGATGGCGTCGGCGATATCCTTCAGCGTCATGGCTCCGGCGCCGACGCTGACCTGGGCCACCGTGCCGTTGGCATCGGTGATGCTGATGCTGGTCGGCGACGTGGTGGTCAGCGACGAACTGTTCAGCGTGGCGGATTCGTTGCACTGGGTCTGGGCGTTGATCTTGGCGGCGATGTCGTAGAGCGACGATCCCGCCGCCATGTTGATGGTGTTGCCGATCTTGCCGGTGGGGTCCGAGAGCGTGAAGCTGCGCGGTGCGCTCAGGGTGAAGTCCCTGGAGACCACGTCCGAATCCACGATGGAATCGGGCACCTTGGCGGTGAAGAAGTCGTTCAGGCCGAAGAAGTTGGCGAACCCGGCCACCTGCTTGTCGGCCTTGTTGTCGCCGTCCACGTCGAAATTGATGCGGGCGTCGGTGGCGTCCGACCCGGCGGTGGTGGCCTTCTGGTCGCGAAAGGCCAGGGTCACCGACGGCACGCCGGTATCGAGGACCAGGGTGCCGGTGGTGATCGAGGCGCTGGCCGAGCTCATGACGTTGCCCTGATAGCTCTGCTGGCGCATCCAGCTTTGGACCTTGGCCGCCACGTCGGTCATCTTGACGCCAAGCGTGGTCGCCGTGTCCGACATGTCCAGCGCGGTGCCGGCACCGGCGGCATCGGTATAGCTGGTGCTGCTCATGATGGTGCGCAGGGTGGTGGAGGCCACCTGGTTGCCTTCGGTGTCGAACAGGGCAATGGTGGTGTCGTCATTACCCGAAAACCAGATGTGCTGCGGGTTCGAGCCGTTGAGGGCCGGGTTGTTGGGGTCGACCAGTTGGCGGGTGCCCACCATCTTGGAGTTCTGGGTGGGGAAGATGGTGCCGCGGTTGTGGACCTGGTTGACGGCTTCCTTGAGCTTGGCGGCCACCTCGTCCATCTGGGCCTGGAGATTGGTGATGACGGTGTCGCGGATGTCCAGCAGGGCGCGCAGCTGACCGTCGTTGATATCCTCGCCGATATCGGGGGAATCGGTGGAGCTCAGGGTCAGCTTGTTGAAATTGCCGCCCGCCGCCGTCATCCAGGAATCGGTGATGGTGGTCGCCACGTGGCTCATGGTGGAGGGACCCTTGTCGACCAGGGTCTTGCCGGTCTTGGTGAAGACGCCCACCGAACCGTCGCCGCGCTCGAAATACTGGATATCCATGAACTTGGACAGCGTGGTCAGCGCGGTGTCGCGCTTGTCCTGCAGGTCGCCGATATCGCCGCCGATGGCGTTGTTGCGGACGATCTTCTGGTTGAGGTCGAAGATGTCCTCGAGTTGCTTGTTGACCTGTTCGGCGGTGTCGTGGATGGCGCGGTCGGCCTCCAGCCGCAGGTTCTGCATGTGGTAGGTCATCTCGTTGAACTGGCTGGTCATGTCCTTGGCGGTCTGGACGGTCGCCTGCTGGAAGGCCGGCGTGTTGACCTGGGTGGCCAGGGTCTCGAACGATGTCTGCAACTGCTCGATCTGGTGCGAGATGGAGGTGGACTTGCCCACCGTGCCGAACAGATCCTCGAGGCGGGGGTAGTAGGTCTGGGTGACGTCCAGGGCGCCCTGGGTCGAGGTCTGGCGGCGGATGTCGCGCATCAGTCCCTCGTCCACGGTGCGGGTCAGCGCACCCTGCTGCACACCGGCGCCGATACCGTTGACCACCCGGGATTCCGGGCTCATCTGCTTGCGGACGTAGCCCTTGGTGTTGACGTTGACCACGTTCTGGGAAATGACGTCCAGACCCTTCTGGTTGGTCATCAGTCCCGACAGCGCCGTATTGAGTCCGAGGGTAATGGACATGATTTCTCTTCCCCGCCTTTCTAGGCGTTACAGAGCCTTGTTGAAGGACAGCGAGCCGCCCATGCCGGCGCTGGCGTCGAAGACGCCGGCCTTGCCGTAGGCGGTGGTGCTGGTGACGTTCTTCTTGGCGGCGTCGACCATGATGTCCATCACCCGTTGATAGGCCTCCATCTCGGCCTTGAGGCGCCGTGCGTTGGTCTCGACCAGGTCGTTGAGGCGGGTGCCGACGGCGGCCAGCATCTCGCGCCGGTCCTCGTCCAGCAGGCGGGCCAGGTCGGGCTCCTCCACCAGGGGCTGGACCGACTGCTCGTAGAGGCGCGCCAGGGCGGCCTTGTTGTCGGCCAGCAGGCGCACCGTCTCGGGGTCGTGGGAAAGCAGCGCCTCGTTCTCCACGTCCAGCAGGTCGCACAGGTTGGTGCAGGCGAACAGCAGGTCGTCGTACCAGAACAGCTCGGCCTCGGCCTGGGCGCGGGCGAGTTCGTCGTCGTCGAGGAGGTCGTGGTCGTGGACGTCGGCGTGGGGGATGTCGCGATCGTCGGTCATGTCACTGCACCTCCTGGTGGCTCAGCAGCATTTTCTGGACGGCGGCGCCGATCCCGATGCCATTGCCTTTGTTGGCGACCATTTTACCGTATTCGTCGATCAGCAGGGACCGGAACATCTGCTCGCCGCTGCCGCCGCCGAAGACGCCGTCGGTCTTGATGCCCTCGAACATGTGGGTGAGCATCTGGCTCATGTACATGGCCTCGAACTGCCGGCCGGTCTTGGCGGCGCGGGCGGTGTCGGTGGCGTTGGCCGCGGGCATCCTCACCCCCGGCATGCCGGTGTCGGTGTAGGGCTTGGCGGCCATGGAGGGAAGCGTGCTCATCACAGAACCTCCAGATCGGCCTGCAGCGCGCCCGCCGCCTTGATGGCCTGAAGGATGGTGATCAGGTCGCGCGGGCCGATGCCCAGGCTGTTCAGTCCCTCGACCAGTTCCTGCAGGGTGACGCGGTGGGCGACCACGGCCAGCTTGTTGCCGGCGCCTTCATCCACCTGGATGTCGGTGCGCTGCACGGTGGTGGTGGTGCCGGTGTCGGAGAACGGCGAGGGCTGGGACACCTGCGGCGTCTCGGTGATGCGGATGGTCAACTGGCCCTGGGCGATGGCCACCGTGCTGATGCGCACGTTCTCGCCCATGACGATGGTGCCGGAGACCTCGTCGATCACCACGCGGGCCATCTGGTCGGGCTCGACGCGCAGTTGCTCGACATCGGTCAGCAGGCCGACCACGTTGCCGCGATAGCCGGCCGGAACGGTGATCTGCACCGTGCCGGGGTCGACGGGACGCGCCATGTCGCCGCCCAGGAAGGAATTGATCGCCTGGGCGATGCGGCGCGAGGTGGTGAAGTCGGGATTGCGCAAGGACACCTTGACCGATTCCAGATGGGACATCTCGAAGGGCAGTTCGCGCTCGACGATGGCCCCGTTGGCGATGCGGCCGGCGGTGGGCACGCCCTTGGTCACCGACGAGCCCGAGGCGCCCGTGGCGGTGAAGCCGCCGGTCGCCACCTGGCCCTGGCCGACGGCGTAGACCTCGCCGTCGGCGCCGATCAAGGGCGTGACCAGCAAGGTGCCGCCGCGCAGGTCCTTGGCGTCGCCCATGGCCGAGACGTTGATGTCGATGCGGGTGCCCTGGCGGCCGAAGGGCGGCAGGACGGCGGTGATCATCACGGCGGCGACGTTCTTGGGAGTAAGCTGGGCGCTGATGGCGCCGGTCTTGTCGCGGATGTTGACGCCCAGGCGTTCCAGCATGCCGGTCAGGCTTTCCTTGGTGAACGGCGCGTTGGTCAGCGAGTCGCCGGTCCCGTTGAGGCCGACCACCAGGCCGTAGCCCACCAGCATGTTGTCGCGGACGCCCTCGAAATCGGCGATATCCTTGATGCGCGAGGCGCCGAAGGCCTCGGCGGGCATCATGCCCAGCGTCGCGGCCAACAGCGAGGCGGCCAGCAACAGGGCGCGGATCGGTTGGGCGGTGAACAGGGCGCGGTGGACATTGCGGTTCATGGCGGTCTCATCCCAACGAACGGAACATGGGTCTGGCAGCCATGCTCTTGCGAAACCCGTGCCAAAGGTAATATCGTTGTATTTCAGGGTGATAGCCCTTTGTGCCGAGGGCGTGTGGCGGTTTTGGCCGGGCAGTTAAGGCCCTTCAGCCCGGCAAAACCTGCCCAGTTGACCCGGGGCGCCGGCTCTGGCGAAATAACGCCTGTCGTACTCTGGCCCAACCGAGTAGAATCAGGGCATGAAGATTTCAGGCGTGGGCTCCAAGGGTGCCGTCTCCGGTACCAAGAAGTCCGAAGGTTCAGGCGCCAAGGGCGAGTTCAGGAAGGCTCTCATCGAATCCATGGATTCGATGGAGGAGGCGCATGCCGTCGAGGCCCCGGTGGGGATGACCGGCATCGATGCCCTTCTGATGGTGCAGCAGGTGGACAATTCCGTCGAGCGCGAGGCCCGGCGCCGCCTGGTCCGTCGCGGCGAGGAATTGCTGGACGGCCTGGAAGAACTGCGCCACGGCCTGCTGATGGGCGAGATTCCCGCCGGCCGGATGATGGCCCTGGCCCAGAACGTGCGGGCCCGGCGCGAGAATTGCGGCGACCCGCGTCTTGCGGCGATCCTTGACGAGATCGAACTCCGCGTCGAGGTTGAGCTGGCCAAACTGTCGCCGCGCGGCTGATTTTCCTGTCACGAACCGATTTTACCCTTCGACCGGGCGCCCGAATGCAAGACGGCGCTTGCGAGGGTGCGCCCCTATCCATATATTGCGCAGCGACTTGAACCCCGAGCAGGAATTCGAGGGATCGTATGAACGTCACGTTGCCGCCGGACTATGTTCCGTCCGAGGACGAGCCCTTCATGAACGACACCATGAAGGAGTATTTCCGCCAGAAGCTGCTGCGGTGGCGCGCTGAGCTCCTGCGGGAATCCGACGAGACCCTTCAGCACCTTCAGGAAGGTGGCATGCAGGAGCCCGACATCGCCGACCGCGCCTCCGCCGAGGCCGACCGCGCCCTGGAGCTCCGCACCCGTGACCGCGAGCGCAAGCTGATCTCCAAGATCGACGCCGCCATCGGCCGGGTCGCCGACGGTTCCTACGGCTATTGCGAGGATACGGGCGAGCCCATCAGCATCCGCCGGCTGGAGGCGCGCCCCATCGCCACCCTGTCCATTGAGGCGCAGGAGCGTCACGAGCGGCTGGAGCGCACCCACCGCGAGGACTGATTTTCCCGGACATAAGTATAGTTGCCAATGCCCCGCCCTCCGGCGGGGCATTTTTCATTGAAAATTACCCAATTCAATGCCTAAAAAAGAAGCGAAGATATAAATGTGAACCAAAAATAGGCATTGGGGGGTGGGGATGGCCGAACCGGAACGAATCCTGGAACTGACCCGGGCGGTGCATGCGGTTGCCAACGACAAGATCAGCGAAATCAAGAAGGTGACGGGTACCACCCGTATCCTGTCGCTCAACGCCCTGATCGAGGCGGCCCGCGCCGGCGAACTGGGGCGCGGCTTCGCCGTCGTCGCCAACGAGGTCAAGAACGTCTCGGACAACATCAACACCATCACCCAGTCGCTGGAGGGCGAACTGTCGTCGACCATCAACGACCTGATGAGCCTGGGGCAGGTGATGGTCAAGCAGTTGCGGGGCTCGCGGCTGGCCGACCTGGCGCTCAACATGATCGAGATCATCGACCGCAATCTCTACGAACGGTCCTGCGACGTGCGCTGGTGGGCCACCGATTCCGCCGTGGTGGACTGTCTGGCCCAGGAGAGCGCCGAGGCGGCCAATTTCGCCTGCAAGCGCCTGGGAGTGATCTTGGATTCCTACACGGTCTATCTTGACCTGTGGATCGCCGATGCCGAGGGCCGGGTGGTGGCCTGCGGGCGTCCCGATCGCTATCCCCGCGCCATCGGCTCGGACGTGTCGGGCGAGTCGTGGTTCCGGGACGCCATGGCGACCCGCGACGGCGGCGACTACGCGGTGGCCGATATTTCCACCAACCCGCAGATGGGCGGCGCCCAGGTGGCCACCTACAGCGCCGCCATCCGCGAGGGCGGCGACAATGGCGGCCGGGTGATCGGCGCGCTGGGCATCTTCTTCGACTGGCAGGCCCAGGCGGAGACCGTGGTCAAGGGCGTGCGCCTGCGCGAGGAGGAAAGGGCCGCCACGCGCTGTCTGCTGCTGGACCAGGACTTCCGGGTGATCGCCGCCTCGGACGGCCTGGGCGTGCTGAGCGAGCGGGTGCCGCTGGACATCGGGTCGGGGCCGGCCGGCTCGTACGTGGACGATCACGGCATGGTGATCGGCTATTCCCTGACCCCGGGCTACGAGACCTACGAGGGGCTGGGCTGGTACGGGGTGATCATCCAGCAGCCGCAGGGGATTGCGACGACCCGGCACTGACGCCGATGGCCTCCACCAGGGTGCGCAACTCCTGGCGGGCCGCCACGTGGCTCATGTTGAAGTCGAAGCCCAGCGGCTTCTTCTTCAGGTCGATCAGGGTCAGGCCCTCGAGGAACATGGAGCGGTAGATCACCCGCTCGCCCAGGCCGGGGATGACGCGGAAGCCGACCCGCTTGGATAGTTCGGCCAGCAGCTTCTCCATGTCGCGCTTGTTGCGGGCGTCCAGGGTGGACAGGCGGTTGCGCAGCACGATCCAGTCGACCACCGCCTTCTCGCCCCGCATGGCGCGGGCCTTCTTGGTTTCCCACACCATCTCGGCGTAGTGGCTGGGGCGGCGGATTTTCATGGCTCCCGGCTCGACCAGGGCCAGCACGTCCAGGTCCACCAGGGAATCGTTGAGGGGCGTCACCAAGGTGTCGGCGAAGGAGTGGCCCAGGCGCGACATGGGGTGGTCGCTGCCCGGCGTGTCGATCACCACCACGTCATGACGGGCGGCGAAGTCCTTGAACACCTCTTCCAGCCGGGCGCAATCGGCCGCCCCGTCGCCGGTGGGCGGAATGGCCATGTGCTCGGGCAGGGGCAGGCCCAGCTCGGTGCGGTCCCGGCGGGCCGCCCGGTTGCCGATATAGCGGGTGAGCGTCGCCTGGCGGGCGTCGATGTCGATGCTGCCCACCGACAGCCCCCGGTCCAGCAGGCTGACGATCAGGTGCATGGAGATGGTGGACTTGCCGGTGCCGCCCTTCTCGTTGCCGACGACGATGACGTGGGCTTTTTTCATGACGGCTCCGCCTGTTTCAGCCAGACCTTGGTGTCGTGGAAGACGGCGCCGCCGCCGGGCAGGGCCGGGTCGGCGCTGGTGAGGTGATTGACGCCCCGGCCGCCCTCGAAGAATTCATCGGGCCAGATGCCTTCCACCGCCACCACGCCGCGGGCGATGCCGTGGGTGGGTTTGACGTGGACGACGATCTCCGCCTTGGCATTGCCCATGGCCACCGTCGCGCCCTCGGCGAGGCCCAGGGCGGCGCAGTCGTCGGCGTGGACCAGGGCGGTGGGGCGCCCGGCCTGGGCCCGCGAGGTGGGCATCTCGGTGAAGCTGGTGTTGAGGAAGTGCCGCGACGGCGGGGTGATCAGGCGGAAGGGATGGGCCGCATCGGCGTCGTCGATGACCGGCAGGTGGTCGGGCAGTTCGGGCAGGCCCTCGCCCTTCCATTCGGGGGCGAAGCGGAAGCGCCCGTCCTCGTGGCCGAAGCCGGAGAGGAAATGGGCGTCCTCGAACACCTTGGCGCAATCCAGCCTGCCCAGGACGTGCAGTTCGTCGGCGCCCGGCAGGTCCGAGGCCACCAGCACCTGGTCGATCATCTCCCACTCGTCCATCTCGAAGCCGGGATGGACGGCGCCCAGGCGGGCCGCCAGGTCGGCGATCACCCGGTGGTTCGGGCGGCTCTCGCCCACCGGCGGGATCACCGGCTTGGCCACCTGCAGGAAGGTATGGCCGTAGCTGGTGTAGAGGTCGGCGTGTTCCATGCTGGTGGTGGCGGGCAGCACGATGTCGGCGAAACGGGCGGTCGCGGTCAGGAACTGCTCGTGCACCGCCAGGAACAGGTCGTCGCGGGCCAGTCCCCGGCGCACCAGACCGCTGTCGGGGGCGACGGTGGCGGGGTTGGAGTTCTGCACCAGCATGGCGGTGACCGGCGGGCCGCCGGCCAGATCCTTGGGATCACCGGCGAGCACCGGGCCGATGCGGCTCATGTCCAGGACACGCACCTTGGGGGGCGGCACGTCCAGGCCGTCCAGCAGGGTGCGCCTGAGGTCGAAGACGCCTCCCATGCTCTGGGTGGCGCCGCCGCCCCTGTGCCGCCACGCCCCCGAAACGGCGGGCAGGCACGAAACGGCGTGCAGGTTGACCGAGCCGTTGCGCGATCGCGAATAGCCGTAGCCCGAGCGCAGATACGAGCGCCCGGTGGTGCCGTAGAGGCGGGCGAAGGCCTCGATCTCGTCCACGGACAGGCCGGTGATGGCCGCCGCCCATTGCGGCGTGCGGCTTTCCAGGTGGCGCTCCAGCCGTTCCGGGCAATCGGTGTAGCGGGCCATGTAGGCGCGGTCGGCCAGATCATCCCTGAACATCACGTGCATCACCGCGCAGGCCAGGGCGCCGTCGGTGCCGGGGCGCAGCATCAGGTGCTGGTCGGCCTTCTCGGCGGTGGGAGTGCGGTAGGGATCGACCACCACCAGCTTGGCGCCGCGCTGCTTGCGGGCCTGGCTGATCAGCCCCATCAGATGCACCTGGGTGGCGGCCGGGTTGGCGCCCCAGATGACAATCAGGTCGCTTTCGGGAATCTCGCGCGGGTCGACGCCCCATTTGGCGCCGGTGCCCGCCACCCAGCCGGTGCTGGCGGCGGCCGAGCAGATGGTCTTGGCCTGCTCGGAATAGCCCATGACGCGGCGCAGCCGGTTGATGGCCGATTGCTGCACGTGGCCCATGGTGCCGGCGTAGAAATAGGGCCACACGGTTTGCGGTCCCAGCCGGTCGGCCGCCTCCTTGAAGCGCGCCGCGATCTCGTCCAGCGCCTCGTCCCACGGGATGGCGGCGAAACGGCCTTCACTCTTGGCGCCCACGCGCCTGAGCGGTGTGGTCAGCCGGCCTTCGTGATGGACCCGCTCGGCATAGCGCGCCACCTTGGCGCAGACCACGCCGTCGGTATAGGCCATGTCGCCGCCATGCACCCGGCCGATGCGGCCCGGTTCGGGAAGTTCCACCACCAGCGGGCAGGCGCTGGGACAATCGTGGGGGCAGACGGAAAGGGCGGTGTCGACGGTCACGGGCGGGAATCCGGTCATGGTGCGTTGCAGCGGAGTCTAGCGGCGGCGGGGGGCGGGCGCAACGGCGATGCGCCTTTAACCCTTGATCCACCGATGCTATTCTCCGCGACATCTAGATGGTTCTGGTTTGGGGAAGAACAAGGTGTTGACGGAAAGCTCCGCCGAGCGGGTGGATTGCGTGGTGATCGGAGCCGGGGTGGTGGGGCTGGCGGTGGCCCGCGCCCTGGCCCATGCCGGCCGCGAGGTGATCATTCTCGAGGCCGAAGGCGCCATCGGTACCGGCATCTCGTCGCGCAATTCCGAAGTGATCCACGCCGGCATGTACTATCCGGCGGGCAGCCTGAAGGCGCGCCTGTGCGTGGCCGGCAACCGCATGCTGCGCGACTATGCCGCCAGCCGGGGCGTGCCCCACAAGATGGTCGGCAAGCTGATTGTCGCCACCGACGAGGCCGAGGCGGCCCAGCTCGACGGCATTCTCGCCAAGGGCAAGGCCAACGGCGTCGAGGGGCTGGCCCCCATTTCCGCCGCCCATGCCAGGGAGATGGAGCCCGACCTCGCCTGCGTCGCGGCGCTGTGGTCGCCCGCCACTGGCATCGTCGACACCCATGGGCTGATGCTGTCGCTGCTGGGCGAGGCCGAGGAGCGGGGCGCCGCCCTGGCCGTCAAATCCCCGGTGGTCGCCGGGCGTCCCACCGGCCGCGGCATGCTGGTCTCGGTGGGTGGGGCCGAGCCCACGACCCTGCTGGCCCGCCAAGTGGTGCTGGCCGCCGGCCTTGCCGCGCCGCGCCTTGGGGCCGCCCTGGGGCTGGCCAACGTGCCGCCGGCCTATCTGTGCAAGGGCAACTACTTCACGCTTGCCGGGCGCACGCCATTTTCGCGGCTGGTCTATCCGGTGCCGGTGGCCGCCGGGCTGGGAGTGCACTTCACCCTGGATCTGGGCGGGCGGGGGCGGTTCGGCCCCGACGTGGAGTGGCTGGCGGACGAGGATTACCGGGTCGATCCCCGGCGGGGCGATTCATTCTATGCCGCCATCCGCCGCTACTGGCCCGGCCTTGCCGACGGCGCGCTGGAACCCGCCTATGCCGGCATCCGCCCGAAGATTTCGGCGGAAGGGCAGCCGGCCGCCGATTTCCTGATTCACGGGCCGGCCGAGACCGGGCAGCCCGGCGTGGCGGCGCTCTACGGCATCGAGAGTCCGGGACTGACGTCCAGTCTTGCCATCGCCAAGCTTGTGGGGGAGTTGCTGGCATGATCAAACGCCTGATCGCCATGATGGTGCTGCTGGGCGCCGCGCCGTCCGCCCTGGCGCTGGACCGGCCCCGCGATTTCGTGCCGCCGCCGCCCAGCATGATCCCCAATTTCCGCGAGCAGACCCGCGACGTGGTCATCGAGCTGGGCACCTATGCCAAGAAGCGCAATCCCGCCTTCCAGGTCCTGATGCGCGGCGGTTCGGAGCTGCTGGTCAAGGGCGAGCTGGAGATGGAATGGGACGACCTGCACGATCCCACCGGCGCCAATTTCATCAAGCGTCCGCCGCTGCGCTCGGTGTTCCGGCCGCTGGTCAAGGTGCTGGACGGCATCGTCACGGACGGCCTTTATTGCGGCCCCTATGCCTTCGACACGCCGCTGGCCGAGGTGATCAAGGCGCGGCGCGACCTGGATATGGAACTGGACGCCGAGAAGAAGCGTGGCATCCACCGCCCGCCGGTCGCCGTGGAGATGGGGCCGTTCAGCAACGACCCGGCCGAGGAACTGCGCAAGTACAACGACCTGAAGCAGAAGCAGGCCCGCGCCGAGATCCAGCGGCGCGAGACCTATGCCCTGGACGCCGTCCGCGCCGAGGGGCGCAACGTGCTGACCATCGAGATGTGCGACAAGCCCGCCGAGCGCGAGGCCGCCTACAAGGCCGCCATCCGCGATCACGTCACCCCCTACGCCAAGATCGGCAGCGGGCCGCTGGACGAAACGCCGCGCGCCCATCCCGCCTTCGAGAACGCCAAGGAAATCCTCACCGTCGCCCATGCCCGCAACTGGCTGCCGGTGCTGCGGTCCGACCGCTTCGGCACCAAGGGCAAGTTCGTCGAGGCCATCGCCGAGACCAATTACGACATCGTCCTGGTGGACGTGGCCCACCGTTCCAGCGAGCTGCTGGTCAAGAACGACATCCAGCGCCTGAAGTTCAAGAAGCTGGGGCCGCGCCGGCTGGTCATCGCGGTGATGCCGCTGGGCCGTGCCTATGACTGGCGCTGGTACTGGCAGAAGGGCTGGGAGGTGGGCAATCCCGCCTTCCTGTTCGCCCTGGACGAGACCCCGGGCACCTTCATCACCGATCTGGGCAGCGGCGAATGGCGGGGCATGCTGGGCAAGTACCTGGCGGGAATCATGGATTTGGGCTTCGACGGGGTGATGTTCGACGATGCCGGAACCTATCTGTGGTTCGAGGAACTGATGCCGTTGGGTGGTTGACATGGGCGTCGAAGAGAGCATTTACTTGCTTGTGGCCGGGAGGTCTGCCCCGAGCGGACCGTTGAGACATGGTTCTCACCCGACCACCTTTCCTTTTCCGGCGGAGGGCTGAATGCACCTCCTGTATCTCGACGATTCCGGCAATGCCAATGATGCGGGCCAGACATTTTTTGTGCTGGCCGGGGTTTCCGTGTTCGAACGTCAGGGACATTGGCTGTCCGAGCGTCTGGATGCCATTGCCGCCCGCTTCAATCCCGCCGATCCGGGAAGCATAGAATTCCATGGCTCGCCGATGCTGACCGGAGCGAGGTTCTGGCGCTCGGTTCCCAAGGCCGAGCGTATCCAGGCGATGAAGGACGCCCTCGGGGTGCTGGCCTCGTCCCATGTCAGCAACCGGGCTTTCGGCGTCGTGGTCCGCAAGGCGGCGATTTCCCCCCGGGATTCCGTGGATTATGCCTTCGAGCAGCTAAGCAGCCGGTTCGACCAGTACCTCATGCGCCTGTTCAAGGCCGGTGATACCCAGCGGGGATTGATCATTTTCGATAAGAGTGCCCGGGAGGCATCCATCCAAAATCTCGCCATAGGGTTCAAGAAGAACGGCCACAGTTGGGGTGTGCTGCGAAACATGGCCGAGGTGCCGGTATTTCTCGATTCCAGGAATTCCAGGCTGGTGCAGTTGGCTGATCTGATCGCCTATTCCCTCTTCCAAAATTATGAGCGCTTCGACCCGACGTTCCTCGATGTCATCCGGTCCCGCTTCGATTCTTCCGGCGGGATCGTCCACGGCCTGCATGTGGTCGATCAGGCTGGGGGCATGGCTCCGAGTCCGATGAGCGCCCCATGCTGACCGCTTGCCGTTCCTACGAGGAAGCCTGCCGGACCTTTCGCTGGAAGATTCCGGAACGCTACAATCTGGCCTTCGACGTCTGCGACCGCCAGACCATGGCCGGGGCCGACGGCCATCGCACCGCCCTGATCGTCGAGGCCTCGGACGGCAGCGTCGAGCGTCACACCTTCCACATGCTGCGCCTGCTGTCCAACCGGCTGGCCAACGGCCTGGCCGCCCTGGGCGTCGCGCCCGGCGACCGGGTGGCCATGGTGTTGCCCGCCGGGCTGGAGGCGGCGGTGACGTTGCTGGCCGTCACCAAGATGGGGGCCGTGCTGGTGCCGGTGCCGCTCTGCCTGGGCGCCGAGCCCCTGGGCTGGCGGCTGGCCGACAGCGGTGCCAGGGTCGCGGTGATCGATCCGGCGGCGGTACCGGCCCTGGACCGCGCCCGCCACCGCCTGCCCGACCTGGAGCGGGTGCTGGCGGCGGGCGAGGGCGGTGCCGGGGCGCTGGACCTGTGGTCGGTGCTGGAGAAATCCTCCGATGCCTTCACACCCCTGGTGACGCCCGCCGACCATCCGGCCTTCATCGTCTATCCCGAGGGCGCCTGCGGTACCCCGGCCGGGGTGATCCATGCCCATCGCGCCATGGCCGGCGGTCTGCCGGCGGTGGAGATGTCGCTGACCTTCTTCCCCCAGTTCGGCGACATCGTCTGGACCTCGGCCGACTGGATGGGGGCCGAGGCGCTGTTTCGCGCCGTGCTGCCCGCCTGGCATCACGGGGTGCCGGTGGTGGCCCGCGCCGGGGCCTTCGACCCGGAGGCGGCGTTGGACCTGATGTCGCGTCACGGGGTGCGGACCGCCTATGTGCCGTCCCGCCATCTCGGTCCCCTGGCCGAGGCGGCGGCCACCCGGCCCCACGCCATGCCGCGCGCCATCGCCACCGGGCCGGAGCCCGTGGACGAGGACCTGCACGAACGGGTGATCCGGGTGTTCGGCGTCCATGCCAACGAGGCCTGGGGCGTGCTGGAAAGCGGCGCGGTGGCGGCCAACCTGGCCGGCCTGATGGAATTGCGTCCGCCATCGCCCGGCCGGGCGGCACCGGGGCTGTCCGTCGAGGCGGTGGACGAGCGTGGCCGCCCCATGCGGGCCGGCGACCGCGGCATGCTGGCGGTGTCGCCCAACGCGCCGGGCAGCTTCCTCGGCTATTGGGGCGACGGCAGTGGCGCGGCCAAGCGGGTCAACGGCTGGCTGCTCACCGGACGGAGCGGTTTTCGCGACCTGGATCATTACCTGTGGCCCGACCCGCCGGCGGTGGTGGATGGCGCCATCTCGGTGAAGGACCAGATCGTACTGCCCGAAGAGTTGGAGGCGGCCCTGGCCGCCCATCCCGATGTCATGGCGGCCGGGGTGGTGGAATGGCCGGCGGGCGAGTTGAAGGCCTTCGTGGTTTCCAAGGGACGGACCGGCGATGCCGCTTTCGCCCGCGAGCTGCAGGGCTGGGCCAGCCTGATGCGCTCGCCCGTCGAGGTGCCGGCCCGCATCGATTTCGTCGCGGAATTGCCGCTGTCCATGGATGGCAGCGTGCGGCGCGGCGACCTGCTGGACCGTCCCATCCGGCTGGACGCTCCGTCGCCCGATGATCGTTGGCCGGGCAAGACACGCTGATTGCTGGCGTTTGCCCGGATACGATGCCATGATTATCCCGAAAGAAGGGGGTATGGTGCATACGACCGACGATACGGAACTGTCCGACGAACAGCAGATGCTGTTCGACAAGATGTGCGCCCTGATCGACGCCCAGACCGACGGGCTGGTGCTGATGGCCGCCGCCCAGGACATGGTGGGCGAGTTGCTGCGGCGCGGCTGCGACACTCAATTGCGCGAGCAGGCACTGGGCGAGATTTCCCGCTTCTTCCTCGGCATCCTCAAGGCGCCCAACCTGTCCGAGCAGTACAAGATGGGGCGCCTCAAGGTGTTCGCCCGCGCGACGATCAAGCTCCTGCTCGAGCGTCGCGCCAAGCAGACCGCCCAGGCTTTGCCGGCTCCTCCCCCCGGGCTCGCCCGGCGGGCCGGCGACCGGATTTCTTCACCGGACTGAGCGGCCGCCGTGATTTAGATGGTCAGTATTTGTCAAGAATCCGATTGATTAATAATGGCTAAAACCTGTAGTCTATGGCTTGTGCCAGAAGGCGCTGCCGGATGGAGTCCCTCCGTGGCCTCCCGGTCCGGCAGTTGTCGAGTTCAATGATAATAGGAGGGCAGAATGTCCACCTCGATCGCATCAGACGCACCGCTACGGTCTCCGGTCGCCGAGGCGGCCCACCCGGCGGCGCACGCGGCCCAGCCCGCGACTGCCGAGGCCACGGAAACCGCATCCCTTTCCGAACCCCCGCGCTACACCTCTCCGGTGGTCAAGGTCGATAGTGGAACCGGTCTGGCTCTGCTGGTCGTCCGCGACGGCGATACGGGCAAGGAAGTCGAGCAGTATCCTTCGCGCCATGTCGTCGAAGAGTACAAGCGCAACATTCCGACGGCGATCGAGCCGCCGCAATCCTCGTCCGCCAAGGCATCGGCCGAGGATATCAAGGCTCCGCCCGCTCCGGTGGCTGCCGCCCCCAGCGCCCCGGCCCCTGCGGCCGCACCCGCGCCGTCCGGCGGTTCGGTCAAGATCTGAGCGGCGATTCCGGTCGCCGCCCGATCCGAGGCAAACGGCTGGCGTAATGCGCCGGAGCCGGTATGGTGATTTCGTGCTTCGTTCAGGTCCGCCCATAAGGCCGGGCCTGTTTCCGTCTGTCTGAAGCATGCCGCCCGTTCGCCCCATGGGGCGTCGCCCGATCCCTGGGAGCTTTTCACCGGTTTCGCCATACAGGCCTCAGCCGCGCAGGGCCCTGTCCAGGCGCTGTTCCTCGGCGGGGCCGCCCGGCAGGCCGAAGCGCAGGATGTCGCCGCGGTGGGCGAAGGCGCGGACCAGAATTCCGGCCCGTCCCAGCCGTTCGTACAGCATCGGGGCGTCGGCGTGGCGGGCCAGGCGGAACAGGAAGGTGCCGCCCGGCACGTCCAGCCCCGCTCCGCTAAGGATGGCATCCAGGCGGGCGGCGGCTTCCGTCAGGCGGGCGATGGTGGCGGCGCTCCACTCCCGGTCGGCCAGGGCGGTGGTGCCGATTTCCAGGGCCGGGCCGGCGACCGGCCAGGGGCCGAGATGCCCGGCGAGGCGGGCCGCCATGTCCGTTGCCGCCACGGCGAAGCCCAACCGCAACCCGGCCAGGCCGAAGAACTTGCCGAACGAGCGCAGCACCACCAGACCGGACCGTACCCGATGGGTCAGCGACAAATCGGGGCGCTCGTCGCAGAAGGCCTCGTCCACCACCAGCAGCCCGCCGCGCGCCGCCAGCCGGCCGGCAAGGTCGAGCAGCCGTTCGGGGGTGATGGTCCGCCCGTCGGGATTGTTGGGATTGACCGCCACCACCACGTTGGTATCGCCGATGTCCTCCAGCCCGGCGATCTCGCGCACCCGGTGGCCGGCGGCCTTCCAGGCGCGGGCGTGTTCGCCATAGGTGGGGCCGAGGATGGCCGCCTCGGTCGGGGACGTGATGCGGGGCAGGGCCTGGATCAGGGCCTGACTGCCGTTTCCCGCCACCACCCGCGCTTCCGCCGGAACGCTCCAGCGTCGGGCGGCGGCAAGCAGCAGCGCCTGCTGGGCGCCGGAATCCGGCAGCCGCTGCCAGCAGGCGGGCGGCAGGTCGGGCAGGGGATAAGGCCAGGGATTGATGCCGGTGGACAGGTCCAGCCAGCCTTGGGCGGGACGGCCCCACCGGGCCTGGGCGGCGGCGATATCGCCGCCGTGGAGGGGAAGATGGGTCAGGTTCGGTTGGCGCTTTCCAGCAGCCCCTCGGAAATCTGCAGATTGACGTTCACCAAGGTGGTGATGGTGTTGTCGCTGATCTCGACGCCCTTCTTCAAGGTGGTGTCGGCGACGAAGTCGGACAGGCGCTGCAGGTTGGCCTTGACCGCATCGGGCAGGGCGCTGCTGGCGTCGGAAACCAGGGTGCGGATGGCGACCCACAGTTGGAGGTTCTGTTCCAGCGCCGCCGCCAGACGGGCCTTGTCGCCGCGCGACTGGTCCAAGGTGATGGCCGCTTCAACCAAGCCGAAGGCGTCCTGTTCGCCGATCTTGAGGGATTCGATCTGGATAGCTTGGGACATTAGGTTTTCCCCCCGGCATCGAGTGAGGGCGGCCCATCGCCGCCTCGGAACTTTCCCAAATCATACGTCAGGTGGTGGAATCATGCCAAATCGTATGTTTAGAAACCTTTAACCCGTAGTCACACGCGTTGACGCCCCGCCGCCCGCCCCCTATCCTCGACGAATGATCTATCATGGACGGAGCGGCCCGTGAGCGGTGGTAAGCACAAGACGGCGGAGCAGCTCCTGCAGGATGCGGTGAAGCTTCACCTTTCCGGCGATCTGGATGGGGCGGGCCGTCAGTACAAAAGCCTGCTCAAGCTGGCGCCGCTTCATCCCGACGGCCTGCATCTGTCCGGTCTGGTGGCCATGCAGAAGGGCCGGTTGGCCGAGGCCGAGCGCCTGATCCGCGGCGCCATCGCGGCCAGCCCCAAGGCCGCCGCCTTTCACGGCAATCTCGGCACGGTGCTGCTGTCCTCCGGTCGGCCGCAGGAGGCCATGGCCTGCTACCGCCGCGCCGTGGAGCTGGACGAGTCCTATGTGGACGGCTGGCGCAATATAGCCAGCGTGGCGGCGCAGTTGGATAACCACGAGGGCTCGGCCCTGGCCTACAGCAACGTGGTGCGCCTGACCGGCGGCGGCGATGGCGGGGCACTGGGCTATCTCGGCCTGGAACTGGCGGTGCTGTGCGACTGGGACAACATCCCCATGGTCAGGGAAGCCATTTCGGCGCTTCCCTCGTGGCGCACCGGCAAGAGCCTGCCGGTGGCCCCCTTCACCCTGCTGATCCATGATTTCAGCCCGGCCGAGCTGCGCCGCCATGCCGACGAGGCCGCCTCGTTCATCGAGAACCGGACGGCGCCCATGTCCCATGCGCCCGTGCCGCGCCGCCCCCGCCTCCGGCTGGGCTACCTGTCCGAGGATTTCCACGACCACGCCACGGCCTATCTGCTGGCCGAGGCGCTGGAAGGCCACGACAGGTCCCGCTTCGAAATCTTCGCCTATTCCTACGGCCCCGAGACCCAGGGGGCGGTCCGCGCCCGGCTCAGGGACGCCTGCGATCATTGGGTGGAGCTGAGGGCGCTGTCCGAGCCCGATTGCGCCAAACGCATCCAGGCCGACGGCATCGACATCCTGGTGGACCTCAAAGGCCACACCGGACGTGCCCGCACCGGCATCCTGGCCGCCCGGCCGGCTCCGCTCCAGGTGGCGTGGCTGGGTTTTCCCGGCACTTTCGGCGGTACCTGCATGGACTATATCGTCGCCGATTCCTTCGTGATTCCGCCGGGGGCCGAGGGCGATTACGCCGAGCAGGTGGTGCGCCTGCCGCTGTGCTACCAGCCCAACGATTCCCGCCGGCCGCGCGCCGCCATCCGGGAGTCCAAGGCCAGGTGGGGCCTGCCCGGGGAAGCCTTCGTCATCGCGGTGTTCAACAACACCTTCAAGATCAACGCCGAGGCCTTCGCGGTCTGGGTGAGCGTGCTGCAGGCCCAGCCGGACGCGGTGCTGTGGTTCGTGGAGTTTCATCCGACGGCCAGCGCCAGCCTGCGCAACATGGCCCAGGCGGTGGGGATCGACCCGGCCCGGCTGATCTTCGCGCCGCGCCTGCCCCAGGCCGAGCATCTGGCCCGCCTGTCGGCCGCCGACCTGTTCCTCGACACCTGGCCGTGCGGCGGCCACACCACGGCCAGCGACGCCCTGTGGGCCGGCGTGCCGCTGGTGGCTTGGGCGGGCCGCACCTTCGCCTCGCGAGTGGCCGGTTCGCTGCTGCACGCCCTGGGCTTCGACGAATTGATCGCCGAGTCGCAAGGTGCCTATCATGCCCTGGCCCAGCATCTGGCCAAGGACCGTGCCGCCCTGGCCCAGTTGCGCGAACGCCTGTGGGCCACCACCCAATCCTCGCCCCTGTTCGACGGCAAGGCTTTTGTCGGCCCGCTCGAGACGGCCTTCGACACCATGTGGGCCAGGTGGGAAAAGGGCGAGAAGCCGAAGGGCTTCGACGTCTGACAGGGATTGTCATTCCGCGGGACAGCCGGGGAATCTCCGCCTGATCCGGCGGTGCCGGGATGACTCGTCTTTTGCTACACCCCAAGAACCCACTTCACCCGCAGGCTCCGTCCCGAGGTGAAGCCGCGCTTGAAGAAGGCGATGGAGATTTCCTTGTCGTCGGCATGGCCGCGCGGCGGAATCTCGCCCAGGTCGAAGGCTGCCAGCCCGGCGTCCCGGGCGCGCAGGATGGTGTTCCACAAGGGCCAGTGGCCCAGGGGCTTGTCGAACTTGTCGCGGTCATAGACCCCCGAGGCGTAATAGGCGGTGCCGCCCGCCCACACCACCACGGAGCCGGCGGCCAGGGTGCCGTCCTCGAGGAAGCCCAGGGACAGTTCCGACCGGCCGCCGACGATCTCGTTCCAGTAGACCTGCCAGTACCCGTCGCCCCGCCGCTTTCCGCCGGCGATGCGGGCATGGAAGTCGGGAAACCGGTCGAAGGCGGCGCGGTCGGGGTTGGCGGCGTTGACGAAGGACAGCGTCAGGTTGCGGCTGCCCCAATTGGTCAGCGAGCGGTAGCTGTCGCGGATCTCGGCCCGCAGGATCTCGGCCGGGCGGCCGAGGTCGACCACGGCCGAGGCCTGGACGGTCCCTTCGGCGCCGCGATCCACCAGCAAGGTGTTGAGCGGATCGCACGCGGTGTCTGCCGCGCCGCCGATCACCAGACGGGAGGCGCCGCCCGCCCTGGCGAGTTCGCTCAGGTGGTCGAGGGCGGTGGCAAGGCTGTCCTTGATATGCCGGGGCTCGGCGCCATCCTTCCAGGCCAGCACCGCCGGCAGGCCCCAGAACGACACCTGGTCGGGACCGAGCGTGGCGCGGACCCGCGCCATCGGCCCAGCCGGACCGGCCACCTGGAACGAGCAATCCTCATGGCCCGGCGCCACGGTGGGGTAAAGCCGGGCGGCGAAGCCGCCGCGCAGCGGATGGGCGTCCCATTCGGCAAAACCCTCGGCCGCCGCGTCGGGATCGATGGGCTCCACCCGGTACCTGGACATTATGTCCGCTCCAGCCCGCGCAAGCCGGCCATGTTCTCCGCCACCTTGGTAAAGGCGTTGGCCACGTCGTCCAGGTCGGCCCGGCTGGCCGGCGGACGCATCAGTTCGTGGGTGATCACCCGGTTGAAATGGGCATCCTCGGTATCGGGGCAAGAGCCGGCGGCGTAATCGGGGGTGCCGCCGTAATGGGGACATTTGAACGGGCAGCCCACCTCGCCGTAGCCCACCTGCTTTTGGTAAAGCGGCTGGAGATAGAGCGGACGGACATAGCCCTCGCCCATCAGCACGCCTTCGCCTTCGCGCAATTCGGTGGCGGCCAGTTCGGCCTTCAGCGCCCGTACGAAGGTGGCCCGCGACACGCCGGCCGCCTCGGCGTCGTAGGACAGGCCGTGGACGTAGTAGACGTGCTCGACCCCGTCCTGGACCTTGGGCATGGACAGGAAGGGGATGCCCTTGATGCGGTCTTCCAGATACTTGACGTTGGCCTGGCGGCGCTTGACCAGGTCGGGGCCCTTCAGCAGTTGGCGCCGGCCGATGGCGGCTTCGATTTCGCCCAGGCGGAAGTTGAAGCCGATCATGTTGATCAGGTCGGCGACTCCCTTCT
This sequence comes from Phaeospirillum sp., assembly GCA_030824585.1. Classification (GTDB taxonomy): domain Bacteria; phylum Pseudomonadota; class Alphaproteobacteria; order Rhodospirillales; family Magnetospirillaceae; genus Phaeospirillum. Next base: position 30,844 of record JAVBXM010000241.1, read on the forward strand.
TCTCGACCACCGCCTCGGCGTGGTTGCGGATCAACTGCACCTTCTCGGCCAGCCGGGAATCGTTGGTGGTGACCACGCCGCCTTCGCCGGTATGGATATGCTTGTGGTAGTTGAGGCTGAACACGCCCATATGGCCCAGGGTGCCCACCGGGCGGCCCTTGTAGGTGGCGAACGGCGCTTGGGCGCAATCCTCGATCACCACCAGCCCATGTTGGTCGGCCAACGCCATGATGGGGTCCATGTCGGCCACGTTGCCGAAGATGTGGACCACGATGATCGCCTTGGTGCGCGGCGTGATCTTCGCGGCGATGGTCTTGGCCGAGATGCAGTAGCTGTCGGGGTCGATGTCGGCGAACACCGGCACGGCGTTGAACACCAGGGCGGCCACCGCCGAGGCGCTCATGGTATAGGGCGAGACGATGACCTCGTCCCCCGGCCCGATGCCCGCCGCGCCCGCCGCCGCGTAGAGGCCGCTGGTCGCCGAGTTGACGCTGACCGCGTGGGCGGCCCGGAAGGCGGTGGCCCATTCGTGCTCGAAGGCCTTGACCTCGGGCCCACCGAAGAAATCGTTGTGCCAGGTGCCGAGGAAGCGCGACAGGATGCCGCTTTCCATCACCTTGGCCACGGCGGCGCGGTCGTCCTCGCCGATGACCGAATAGGCGGGGAACAGCTTGGTGCGGACGGGATCACCGCCCAGAAGGGCCAGGGTGCTCATCAATGGGTCTCCGGCAGACAGGCGAGGGTGGCGCAGAGCTCCTGGACCGCCAGGGCGGTGCGTCCGGTGCTGCGCAAGGGGGCGCCGCCGTTCAGGTGGCGGGCGATGTTGTCGACGGCGTCCAGCATGGCGTAGCCCAGGCCGCTATCCTTGGTCGCGCCCTCGGCCAGGGCGCGATAGCCGGCAAAGCGCGGGCTGTCGGTCACCGGGCGCCGGGTGATCTTGAAGGCCGAATCGGTCAGGCCGATCCGGCCGCCGGCAAACATCAGGTCGGCCTCGAAGACCGAGAAGGCGTTCATGTCGGCTCCCAGCAGATGGATGGGGGCACCGGCGGCGGTCTTCACCACCACGTCGCGGGTGGGATCGCCGGCGCGGCCGTCCGCCACCATGCCCAGGGCGCAGACCGGCGACAACCCGCCCAGCAGGAACGACAGCAGGTCGAGAAAATGGCTGCCGTTGTTCAGCAGGCCCTTGGTGTACCAGGCGCTGGCCTTCTGGAAGGCTCCCCACTGGCCCCGGGCGATCTCGCCCTGCAGATGGACGAGGCCGCCGGCCCAGCGGCGGAGATAGTTCACCGCCAGCGGCTTGCCCGCCCGCTCATAGGCCTCGACGATGGCGCGCGAGCGGGCCACGTCGTCGGTCAGCGGCTTTTCCGCGAAGACCAGCCGGGCGGGACCGGGCAGCAGGGCCTCCAGCGCTTCCGCGTGATGGCCGGTCGGCACGCAGACGCTGGCCACGTCATAGGCGATGTCCACCTCGGCCAGACTGGCGAAGCCGGCGGGAATGCCCCAGGCCCGCATGAAGGCGGCGCGGCGCTCGGGCTCGGGCTCGACGCAGCCGAGGATCTCGAAGCCCGGATGGCGCCGGTAGGCCTTGGCGTGGGTCAGGATCTGATCGGATTTAGGCTCAGCCTCGTCATAGCCGCCGGCGATGGCGCCGCAGCCGATGATCAGGGCGCGCAGCCTTTCAGACCCAGCGGTGGGTGACATGATCGTTGATCTTGCGCAGTTCGGGCCGCGCCTTGAGCAGGGCCAGGATATCGCCGAGGGAGAAGCCGGTTCCCCGGGGCAGCAGCGCGGCGAACACCTGATCGATCATCTGGTAGTCCTGGGGGGTATCGAGCGTCAGGCGCAGTTCGGGATCGAACAGCTCGGCCGGCGCCGCCACGTTCTTCAGGGAATAGAGCTCGGGGTGGCGGTAGATGTAGAGGCTGACATGCTCGTGGTCGGCGGGATCACCGGTGCGGCGCGCCACGTCGTCGAGGATGGACGTGGCGAACACCTGGGTGTCCATGCCGATGGGGAAGGTGCGTTCCAGCACGTTGGAAAGGTAATCCACCCCGGCGGCGCCATAGGCCTGGATGCATTGCTCGACGATGGCCGGGTCGATCAGCGGGCAGTCGCCGGTGGTTTCGACGATAACATCCGCGTCGAAGGCATGGGCGGCGTCCAGCACGCGGGCCAGAACGTCGTCCTCCGAGCCGCGCCAGCAGCCGATGCCCAACTCCGCTGCCAGGGCCTCGATGGGGTCGTCGGTGGCGTTGACGGTGGTGGCGACCACGATGCCGTCCAGGGATGGCACCATCCGCAGCCGCTCGACCATGCGGGCCAGCATGGGCTGGCCCTGGGCCGGCAACAGCACCTTGCCCGGCAGGCGCGACGAGGTCATGCGCGCCTCGATGGTGGCGATGATCTTCATGTGTGGTCGAACTCTTCCATGGCGGTGGCAAAAGGGTAGGACCGCGCCGTTAAGATCGGCTTAAGCCCAGAGCCCGCCCCGTGGTAGAAGCGTGCATGACTCCCGATGAAATCCTTTCCCGCGTGCTCTACAAGGACCAGGACGTCATCGTCTTGGACAAGCCGGCCGGGCTGGCCGTGCATGCCGGCCCCAACTCGCCCGACCACCTGGAACTCTACCTGCCGGCTCTTTCCTTCGGCTGGGCCGAGGTGCCGCGCCTCGCCCATCGTCTGGACCGCGACACGTCGGGCTGCCTGATCCTCGGGCGCCACGCCAAGGCCATCAAGCGCCTGGGCAAGATGTTCGAGCATCGCCGGGTGGACAAGGTCTACTGGTCGGTCTGCCATGGATCGCCGCCCGCCGACGGCGGCACGGTGGACGCGCCGCTGCTCAAGGTCTCGGCCCGCGGCCAGGGCTGGCGCATCAAGGTCGATCCGGCGGGCCAGTCTTCTGTTACCGACTGGTCGGTATTGGGGCGCGGAGAGGGGGTGACCTGGATCGAATGGCGGCCGCGGACCGGCCGCACCCACCAGATTCGTATCCACGCCCAGCATCTGGGCTGCCCGCTGCTGGGCGATGCCTATTACGGCCCCGATCCGGAAACGAAAGTCCGGCTGCATCTGCTGGCCCGCGAGGTATCATTTCCTGCTTTGGCACCGTCCAAGGAGCCGGTACGGGTCACCGCGCCGCCGCCCGTCCACATGGCCGAGGCCTTGCGCAGATGTGGGTGGCGGGAGAATTGATGCCAAGCTTGCCTTTATGGCATCATGCACCATATGAAAGCCGTGCGGATATTCTACGACCGAATGGATTTCCCCGATGGCGCCATCGTCGAGATGGTCATCTGGGCGGTCCCCGTGCCGGTCGAAGGCAGTTCGCATTGGCTGAAGTACAGCCTGTTCTACGGCTATCCCGGCCGGCGGCTGGTGGGTTACGACAACGAGCGCCGCAAGGGTGATCACCGGCATGTCGGAGGGCGGGAGGAGGCTTATTCCTTCACCACCCCCGAAGCGCTGGTCGCGGATTTCCTTGCCGATATTCGACGGATGAGAGGTGAGCCATGAATGGCGGCAGCGTCAATGTCCGCATCGGAACGCTTGACGACATGGGGCGGCGCTTCAGCGATGCCTGGCACCGGGCCGAAGCCGGCGAGGTGGTGGACGAGAGCAACCTGACCTTCCCCGATCTGGAGGCTCTGCTGGCGGCCCTGACGCCCAAGCGGCTGCACCTGTTGCGTCACGTGCGTCACCATCCCGCTCCCAGCATCAAGGCGCTGGCCGCCGAACTGCACCGCGATTACAAGAACGTCCACCGCGACGTGGAGACCTTGTCGCGCCTGGGTTTACTGGCTCGCACGTCCCAGGGGGTGGTTGCTCCCTATGGTGCGGTCGAGGCCCGGTTGGTTCTATGACCCGTCCGCTGCCCTTCGACTTCATGGAACGCCCGCCCCTGCCCGAGGGGGATGTGGAGTTCCGCATCGTCTCCGACTACCAGCCCGCCGGCGACCAGCCCCAGGCCATCGACGAGCTGGCGGCCGGGGTGATGGCCGACGAGCGCGACCAGGTGCTGCTGGGCGTCACCGGGTCGGGCAAGACCTTCACCATGGCCCACGTCATCGCGCGGACCAAGCGCCCGGCCCTGGTGCTGGCTCCCAACAAGACCCTGGCCGCCCAGCTTTATGCCGAGATGAAGGGCTTCTTCCCCGACAACGCGGTGGAGTACTTCGTCTCCTACTACGACTACTACCAGCCCGAAGCCTATATCCCGCGCACCGACACCTATATCGAGAAGGACTCGATGGTGAACGAGCAGATCGACCGCATGCGCCACGCGGCGACGCGGGCCCTGCTGGAGCGGCGGGACGTGATCCTGGTGGCGTCGGTGTCGTGCATCTACGGCATCGGTTCGGTGGAATCCTATGCCCGCATGACGGTGTCGCTGAAGGTGGGCGACAGCATCGACCGCTCGGACCTCCTGAAGCGGCTGGTCGAGTTGCAGTACACCAGGAACGACGCCGCCTTCGAGCGCGGCACCTTCCGGGTGCGCGGCGACGCGGTGGAGATCTTCCCCGTCCACTACGAGGACCGGGCCTGGCGCCTGTCGCTGTTCGGTGACGAGCTCGAGGCCATCAACGAGTTCGATCCCCTGACCGGCGAGAAGACCTGTTCGCTGTCCGAGGTGATCGTCTATCCCTCCAGCCACTACGTGACTCCCAGGCCGACGGTCACCCAGGCCATCAAGGGCATCAAGACGGAGCTGAAGGAGACGCTGGAGCGCTTCAATGCCGAGGGCAAGCTGCTGGAGGCCCAGCGGCTGGAGCAGCGCACCAATTTCGATCTCGAGATGCTGGAGACCACCGGCCACTGCAAGTCCATCGAGAATTACTCCCGCTATCTCACCGGCCGGCGCCCCGGCGACCCGCCGCCCACCCTGTTCGAATACCTGCCGGAAGACGCCCTGCTGATCGTCGACGAAAGCCACGTCACCGTGCCGCAGATCGGCGGCATGTTCCGGGGCGATTTCAATCGCAAGAGCGTGCTGGCCGAGTTCGGCTTCCGCCTGCCGTCGTGCATCGACAACCGGCCGCTCAAGTTCGAGGAATGGGAGCTGATGCGGCCCCAGACGGTCTACGTCTCGGCCACCCCCGGCCCGTGGGAGATGGAGCGTGCCGGCGGCGTGTTCACCGAGCAGGTGATCCGTCCCACCGGCCTGATCGATCCGGTGTGCGTCGTGCGCCCCGTGGAGCATCAGGTGGACGATCTGCTGGGCGAGGTGCGGCAGATGGCGCGGCTGGGCAACCGTACCTTGGTCACCACGCTGACCAAGCGTATGGCCGAGGACCTGACCGAGTACATGCACGACAACGGCGTGCGGGTGCGCTACCTGCATTCCGACATCGACACCCTGGAGCGCATCGAGATCATTCGCGACCTGCGGCTCGGCGCCTTCGACGTGCTGGTGGGCATCAACCTGCTGCGCGAGGGCCTGGATATTCCCGAATGCGCCCTGGTGGCCATCCTGGATGCCGACAAGGAGGGCTTTCTGCGCTCCAAGACCTCGCTGATCCAGACCATCGGCCGGGCGGCGCGCAATATCGACGGCCGCGTCATCCTCTATGCCGACAAGATGACCGCGTCGCTCGAATACGCCCTGGCCGAGACCAACCGCCGGCGCGAGAAGCAGCAGGCCTACAACGTCGCCCACGGCATCACCCCGGAAGGCATCCGCAAGGCGGTGTCCGACGTCATGGACAGCGTCTACGAGCAGGACTATGTCACCGTCGGTACCGGCGATTCCGGTCTGGCCCATGGGGTCGGGCACAACCTGGCCTCGGTCAAGGCCGACATCGAAAAGCGCATGAAGGCCGCCGCCGCCGACCTGGAATTCGAGGAGGCGGCAAGGCTGCGCGACGAATTGCGCCGCCTCGAGGCCCTCGACCTCGGCATCGAGGTGGACCTGGGCAGCAAAAGCCGCCCGCGCTCCACCGGCAAGCCCAGGGGCAAGGGCCGGCGGCGTTAGAGCCGGATGCTTTTCTATTGTCATCGCGCTTTAGCCGGGGCCGGCGGTGCGGTTGTTTCGGTATCTACCCATCGGCCAGGGGGACGACGGCTTTCCACTCTGTTAGAGTAGGTCCAGAGGATGGGGCCGGTGGCGACGCCGGCAGGGAAGGAGCGCGAGTAAGCTCATGGAGCGGATCGGAAAATACGTCATTCACACGGCGGTGGTGACCTCCGGGTACGCCCGGATATTGCTGTGCCACGATCCGGACCTGCAGGTTCCGGTGGCCGTCAAGCTGTTCGACCCCAAGCCGGGCGACGACGGGCCGCTGAGCCCGGCGCAGCAATTGACCCGCTTCCTGACCGAGGTCCGCACCCTGGCCTCCTTCGACCATCCCTATATCGTCGGAGTGAAGACCCTGGAGCATCTGGCCGACGGACGGCCCTATTTCGTCATGCCCTACATGGCGGCGCATCTGCCCTATGAGATCGGCAAGGATTTCGCGGCGCCCGAGGATGCCGCCGCCGCGTCCGAGCGCGACCGGCCCCGCCGCATGAGCGGTCAGCGGGCCATGCTGGTGATGAAGCAGTTGTCCTCGGCGGTGCTGGCGCTGCACAAGCGCAATCTGGTCCACCGGGCGCTGAAGCCGTCCAACGTCCTGCTGTCCACCACCCAGAACGGCACGGTCAAGCTGTGCGACCTGTCGCTGATCAAGCTGGCGGAGAAGAACCTGCCGTTGCCTGATTTCTGGATGGGCGATGCCGCCTATACCGCGCCCGAACAGCGCGAGAACGCCACCGCCGTCAATGCCACCGCCGACGTCTATTCCATGGGCGTGCTGGCCTATCGCCTGCTGGTCGGCGCGTTGCCCGACCTGTCGGCCGGTCCGGCGGTCCTGGGCGGCGGTTTCCCCTCCCAATTGGTGGAACTGATCGCCGCCTGTACCGATCCCGAGCCCTCGCGTCGTCCGCCCCATGCGGGCGAGGTGCTGGGCGGCCTGGACCGCGTGCCGCCGCCGTCGCGCCCCGCCCAGGTCAAGCCGGTGGTCCAGGTGGTGAGCAAGCCGCGTGCGGCGGCCGCCTCGGCCGCCCAGCCGGTCGCCGCCGAGTCCTGATGGCTCCCGATTTCGTGCCGCCTGATCTGCCGCGCGCCGCCCTGGTCACCGGGGGCGGGCGGCGGATCGGCCGCGCCATCGCCCTTGATCTGGCCCGCCAGGGCTTCGCCGTGGCCGTCCATTACCACCATTCGGCCGACGAGGCCGACGAGGTGGCGTCCGAGATCGCCGAAATGGGGGGGCGCGCCGTCGCCGTGGCCGCCGACCTGGGCCGCGAGGACCAGGTGGCCGCCCTGGTCGGGCAGGCCGTCGCCGCCCTGGGGCCGTTGGGCCTGCTGGTCAACAACGCCTCGGTGTTCGAGCGGGATGACGCCCTGGGCGCCACGCGGCAAAGCTGGGACCTCCACATGGAGGTCAATCTGCGCGCCCCCTTCGTGCTGACGCAGGGATTTGCCCGCCAATTGCCCGAGACCGCCGAGGGGCTGGTGGTCAACCTGCTGGATCAGCGGGTGTGGAGCCTTACCCCCCATTTCACCAGCTATACCCTGTCCAAGGCCGCCCTGTGGGCTGCCACCCAGACCCTGGCCCTGGCCCTGGCGCCGCGCGTCCGCGTGGTGGGTATCGGTCCCGGCCCCGCCCTGCCCAGCGCGCGGCAGAGCGACGCCCAGTTCGCCGCCCAGGTGGCGGACCTGCCCCTGGTCCGTGGCACCTCGCCCGACGAAGTCTGCCGGACGCTGCGCTTTTTGCTGGCCACCCCTTCCATCACCGGCCAAATGATCGCATTGGATGGTGGGCAGCACCTGGGGTGGGCAACCTCCGGGAATACTCCCGAGGAATAAGCGGGACCGGTTGCTGCGTTGCGGCAGCCGCTTCTTTCGAACCGCTTCCGCAACGGTCCAGGCAGCGCCTGGGACTCTGCCCGAATGAGGAAAAGTGTCGAGTTGTTCACAGGCGTTAACGCGCCGACGCGGTTGTCAGGAACCCCGGTTTCTGTCTAGGGAAAAAAGCCGATATTTGCCGATTGTTTACACTTGACTTGACTAAGCCATTGAAAAATAACGAGACGCCTATCGTGCTTACAAAATGGGCAAAGTGCTCGGACCCAAGGAGACTCAAGGGGGCGCCCCACACCGCATGAACTTGCCAACAGACTTATCCACAAGTTTCGTGGATATCCCATGATGCAAGGGAAATTCTGCTGCCCCTGCGAAATAGATAGGTTCATTCTCTGCCGCTGGTCTGCGGGAGACGTGTCTTGACCGAATCGGAAGCCCCCGCCACGCCCCTGGCCACCGGCGTGGGCGTTATCACCCAAGTGGTGGCGACCCTGCCGGGGACGCCCGGCGTCTATCGCATGCTCAACGGCAAGGGCGACGTCCTTTACGTGGGCAAGGCCAAGAGCCTGAAGAAGCGGGTGGTGGCCTATACCAAGCCCGACCGCATGCCGTTGCGCATCCAGCGCATGATCGCCGAGACCGCGGCCATGGAGGTGGTGACCACGCGCACCGAGGTCGAGGCGCTGCTGCTGGAAAGCGACCTGATCAAGACCCTGGGGCCGCGCTACAACATCCTTCTGAAGGATGACAAGAGCTTCCCCCACATCCTGGTCACCGCCGACCACGACTGGCCGCAGGTGCTGAAGCACAGGGGCGCGCGCAACCGCAAGGGCGAGTATTTCGGCCCCTTCGCCTCGGCCGGCGCCGTCAACCAGACCCTGGCGGCGCTGCAGCGGGCCTTCCTGTTGCGCTCGTGCTCGGATTCGGTGTTCGCGTCCCGCACCCGGCCCTGCCTGCTGTTCCAGATCAAGCGCTGCAGCGCGCCGTGCGTCGACCGCATCCCCCGCGAGGAATATCTGGGGCTGGTGGAGGAGGCCAGGGCCTTCCTGTCCGGCCAGTCCCGCCGCATCCAGCACGAGCTGACCGCCCGCATGGAAGGCGCGGCCGAGGCCATGGAATACGAGAAGGCGGCGGTGTTTCGCGACCGTATCCGGGCCCTGGCCCGCATCCAGGCCCACCAGGACATCAACCCCGCTGAGGTGGAGGAGGCCGACGTGGTCGCCCTGTATCAGGCCGGCGACGGGGTCTGCATCCAGGTCTTCTTTTTCCGCTCGGGCTGCAATTACGGCAACCGCGCCTATTTCCCCGTCCATGCCCAGGGCGAGGAGGCGCCGCAGATCATGGCCGCCTTCCTGGGGCAGTTCTATGCCGACAAGACGCCGCCCCGGGAAATCCTGCTGTCCATCGAGCCCGACGAGGCCGGCATCGTCGCCCAGGCCCTGTCGGAGAAGGCGGGGCGCAAGGTGACCCTCTCCGTGCCCAAGCGCGGCGACCGCAAGCGGCTGATGGAACACGCCTGGGACAATGCCCGCGACGCCCTGGGCCGCCGCATGGCGGAAAGCGGGGCGCAGCGCAAGCTGCTGGAGGGCGTGGCCGAGGTGTTCGGCCTGGACTCGGTCCCCGAGCGCATTGAGGTCTACGACAATTCCCACATCCAGGGCTCGGACGCGGTGGGGGCGATGATCGTCGCCGGTCCCGACGGGCTGATGAAGTCGGCCTATCGCAAGTTCAACATCCGCTCCACCGAGCTTACCCCCGGCGACGATTTCGGCATGATGCGCGAGGTGCTGACGAGGCGCTTCGCCCGGGCCCAGAAGGAGGACCCCGACCGCGACCGGGGATTATGGCCCGACCTGGCCCTGATCGACGGCGGCCTGGGCCAGCTCAACGCGGCGCTGGGCGTGCTCGAGGAGTTGGGGATCGACGACGTCATGCTGGTGGGTATCGCCAAGGGGCCCGACCGCAACGCCGGACGCGAACGCTTCTTCCTGCCGGGGCGCGAGCCCATCAGCCTGGAGATGCGCCATCCGGTGCTCTATTTCCTGCAGCGCCTGCGCGACGAGGCCCACCGTTTTGCCATCGGCACCCACCGGGCCAAGCGCTCCAAGGGGCTGGTGCAATCCACCCTGGACGCCTTGCCCGGCATCGGGCCGAAGCGCAAGAAGGCGCTGCTGCACCATTTCGGCTCGGCCCGCGCGGTGGCCGAGGCCGGGCTGCCCGACCTGGAAAGCGTCGAGGGAATCAGCCGCGCCATGGCCAAAAAGATTCATGACTACTTCCATCCCGAGGGTTAGTATTCCGCCCGCCATGCTGACCAGTCTCCCCAACCTGCTGACTCTTTCGCGGATCGTCGTGATTCCGCTGATGGTCGGCCTGTTCTATGTGGAGGGCGACGCCGCCCGCTGGGCCGCCTGCGCCCTGTTCGTGGCCGCCGCGATCACCGACTGGTTCGACGGCTATCTGGCGCGGTCGTGGAACCAGGTGTCCAAGTTCGGCCGCTTCCTCGACCCCATCGCCGACAAGCTGCTGGTCGCCTCTGTTCTCTTCATGCTGTCGTCCTTCGACCGCCTCAGCGCCGTGTCGTTCCTGCCCGCCCTGATCATCGTGCTGCGCGAGATTCTGGTCTCGGGCCTGCGCGAATTCCTGGCCGAGGTGCGGGTCGGCATGCCGGTGTCGCGTCTCGCCAAGTGGAAGACCGGCATCCAGATGACCGCCATCCCGGTGCTGCTGGTGGGCGACGCCGCCACCTTCATGCCCACCCGGCAGGTGGGCGAGGTCGGCCTGTGGATCGCCGCCATCCTGACCATCATCACCGGCTGGGACTACCTGCGCTCGGGCATGCGCCACATGGGAGAGTCGGCGGAATGAAGGTCTTCGGTATCGCCGGGCGCTCCGGGATGGGCAAGACCTCGCTGATCATCCGGCTGGTTCCCTGGTTCCGGGCCAGGGGCATCACCATCTCCACCGTCAAGCAGGCGCACGAGGCCTTCGACGTGGACAAGAAGGGCAAGGATTCGTACGAGCACCGTGAGGCCGGCGCCTCCGAGGTGATGATCGCCTCGGCCCGGCGCTGGGCGCTGATGCACGAGTACCGCGACGAGCCGGATTACTCCATGGAGCAGTTGCTGGCCCGCATGAGCACGGTGGATCTGGTGCTGGTGGAAGGCTTTCGCCAGTGGCCGCATCCCCGCCTGGAAGTCTGGCGCGAGGAGGGCGGCAAGCCCCCCTTCTGGCCCGAGGACGACCGCATGATGGCCCTGGTCGGCGACAAGAGCGTCGCCGGCTGCCCGCTGCCCCAGTTGAATATCGACGACACCGAATCCATCGGCCGCCTGATTTGCGAAAGGGTGGGACTGTGACCGACCGCTTTGCCGTTGGCACGGAGATGATGAACGTCGCCGACGCGCTGGCCCGGCTGGAAGAAAGGCTGTCGCCCGCCGTGGCGGTCGAGGATGCCCGCCTGCACGACGCCCTGGGCCGCGTTCTGGCCGAGGATGTGGTCTCGGCGGTCAACGTGCCGCCCCACGACAATTCGGCGGTGGATGGCTGGGCCTTTTGCCGCGCCGATCTGCCCGCCGACGGCGTCCTGCCGGTGGTGGGGCGCGTCGCCGCCGGCCATCCCCTGGGGCGGCCGCTGCCCGAGGGCGGCGCGGTGCGCATCTTTACCGGCGCCCCCATGCCCGAAGGCGCCGATACCGTGGCCATGCAGGAGGATTGCCAGGACCGGGGCGAGTCGGTGGCGCTGCCCATCCGGCTGGCCGAGGGCGACAATGCCCGCTCCGCCGGCGAGGATATCTCGCGCGGCACGGTGGTGCTGCATGCCGGCACCCGCCTGCGGCCGCAGGAGCTGGGCGTCGCGGCGGCCACCGGGCGTTCGTCGCTGCGGGTCTACAGGCCGCTGAAGGCCGCCGTGTTCTCCACCGGCGACGAAATCCGCGATCCCGGTACCGAGCTGCCGCCCGGCTGCATCTACGACACCAACCGCTTTACCGCCTCGGGCCTGCTGCGTGCCCTGGGCGCCGAAGTCACCGATCTCGGCATCCTTCCCGACCGTTTCGAGACCATCAAGGCGGCCCTGGCCGAGGCGGCGGAAACGCACCAGATGATCCTCACCTCGGGTGGCGTGTCGGTGGGCGACGAGGACCACGTCAAGCCCGCCGTCCTGGCCCAGGGTTCGCTGGATTTCTGGCGCCTGGCCATCAAGCCCGGTCGCCCGGTGGCGCTGGGGGAAGTGGCGGGAACCCCCTTCGTCGGCCTGCCCGGCAACCCGGTGGCGGTGATGGTCACCTTCATGCTGATCGCCCGGCCCATGGTGCTGCGCCTGATGGGCGCCGCCCGGACCGACCTGACCCGCTATCCGGTGGAAGCCGGCTTCGCCTTCAGGCACAAGCCGGGGCGCCGCGAATACCTGCGCGCCCGGCTGGCCCATATGGACGGGCGGCTGGTGGCGGCCAAGTTCCCCTCGGACGGTTCCGGCGTTCTGACCTCCATGACCTGGTCGGACGGGCTGGTGGATATCCCCGAGGATCGCGGCGATATCGCGCCGGGCGAGATGGTGGATTTCCTCTCCTACGCGGACATGATGCGATGAAGGTGCTGTACTTCGCCTGGCTGAAGGCCAAGACCGGGATCGGGGAAGAGGACATCGCCCCGCCCGATGGAACCGCCACCGTCGGGCAGTTGGTGGAATTCCTGAAAGCCCGCTCGCCCGGCCACGCGGCGGCCTTCGAGACCATGAGCGCGGTGCGTGTCGCGGTGAACCAGGATTTCGGCAATCTGGATACGCCGGTCAAGGTCGGTGACGAAGTGGCGTTTTTCCCCCCCGTCACCGGAGGGTGACATGACCGATTTCAAGGTCACCGGAGGGTGACATGACCGATTTCAAGGTCACCGGAGGGTGACATGACCGATTTCAGGTTCACAGGAGGGTGACGTGACCATCCGCGTCCAGCGCGAGGATTTCGATCCCGGCGCCGAACTGGCCCGGTTCTCGTCGGGCAAGACCAATGTGGGCGGCATCTGTCTGTTCGTCGGGCTGGTCCGCGACTATATGGGCCATGACCCGGCGTCGGGCGCCCAGGTCAACGGCATGACCCTGGAGCACTATCCCGGCATGACCGAGCGCCAGCTGGAGGCCATCGAGGCCGAGGCCCGCAAGCGCTGGCCCCTGGACGACGCCCTGGTCATCCATCGCTATGGCCGGCTGGAGCCGGGCGAGCGCATCGTGCTGGTGGCGGCCTCGTCGGCCCATCGCGATGCCGCCTTCGAGGCCTGCCGCTTTCTCATCGACTGGCTGAAGACCAAGGCGCCGTTCTGGAAGGTGGAGCATACGCCGCAAGGCGATGCCTGGGTGGACGCCAAGGAGTCCGACGATGCGGCGGCGTCCCGCTGGGATCAGGCGAAGGCCTGATTTCCCGGGGCAAAAGATTGAGGGCTGGCCCGCTTCGGGTCAAGGGCAATCCGCTTTTACCTTTTGTTAACTTCTTGCCCTGTGCTAGGATATTGGCCTGTCGTCCACAGGTTCAGCCATGTCCGACCTGATTCGCCAATCTGTATCCTGGCCTTCCATCCACGGGACCCGCAGCTATTCCCGCGTCACCCAGCTGGCGCGGTCGTCGTCCGCCGAGACGTCGGACAAGGCGGAAGAGACGGATCGCCCGCAGGCCAAGACCAAGTCCGAGAACGGCGAGAGCGAAGCCACCACCACCACCGCCGTCCGCCGCGGGGGCCTGCTGGACGTTTCCATCTGATCCGATAAGCAAAAAGCCCCATCCCGGCCTTGGCCGGGATGGGGCTTTCGCTTGAATGAGGCCTATTTGCCCTTCCTTGCCTTGCCCTTGGCCGGGGCGGCAGCCTTGGCCACCGGCTTGCTGGGGGGCATCTTTCCCGGCCATAGCCTTGCGTCGGGCGGGACGGGGCAATGGCGGTGGTAGTCGCGCAATTGGGCGCCATAGAGGTCCAGGTAATCGGTCCGGCCCAGCATCTCCACCGCGTCGCTGTCCAGGTCGGTGCCGATCTCGTCGTAGATCTCCAGGTTGCTCAGGTCGGGAACCGGAACTTGGTCGGCGACGAAGTCGTCCCACATCCGGACCAGCAGCGCGTCCAGGTGGCTCACCAGCTTGTCGGTATCGAACAGGTCGCAGGTCGCGCGGTTGGCGGCCAGCGTCTCGCGATAGGCATTGCGCCGGCGCTTGTCGTTGCCCAGTTCCACCGCCTTTTCCACGTAATCCTCGAAGGTGGTGCAGACCAGGTCGCCCAGGCCCGCCGCCACTGCCAGGCTGCCGCAGACCCGCGAGGCGAAGCCGCGTCCCGCCACGGTCAGCACCGGGACACCCATCCACAGGGCGTCCGAGGCGGTGGTATGGGCGCCGCAGGGCGAGGTGTCGAGGAACAGGTCGGCCAGGGGATAGCGCGACAGGTGCTCGGCGTTGATCAGCTTGGGGGCGAAGATGATGCGGTCGGGGGTGACGCCGTGCTTGATGGCTTCCTGGCGCAGGCGTTCGTTGATGCGCTCGCCGCCGTCCAGCAGCCACAATACGCCGTTGGGCACCCGGCTGAGGATATCCATGAAGCGCGCCCACATGGGTGCGGTGAACTTCTGCAGGCCGTTGAAGCCGCAGAACACCACGGCGTTGGCCGGCAGGCCCGCCGCCTCGCGCGTCCACTTGATGTCGGCCACCAGCCGCCGGCGGTCGTTGGGCTGGTAGCAGGGCAGCCGCACCACCTTCTCCGAGTAGTATTTCTCGAAAACGGCCGGGATGGTGAAGTCGTCGGCGATGACGTAGTCGTGGTAGGGCGTGCCCATGGATCCGGGATAGCCCAGCCAGTTGACGGCGACGGGGGCGGGACGCATGGCCATGATGGCCGGGCGCGCCTCGCCGGTATAGCCGTTGAAGTCGATCAGGATGTCGATGCCGTCGGCATGGATGCGCTTGGCCACGTCCTCGTCGGACATGTCCAGGATATCCACCCAGTGGTCCACGTCCTTCATCACCTGGGTCTGGATACGGTCGCCGCTGCGGCGCGAGCAGGAATAGGCATAGACCTCGAAGCGCGAGCGGTCGTGCAGCTTGTACATCTCGGCGGTCAGGTAGCCGTGGGCGTGCTCGCGGAAATAGGACGACAGATAGGCGATGCGGATGCGCCGCTTGGGCCGCCCCGCCAGAGCGGCGCGGTGGCTGTCGCGATCGAAGAACACCTTCGGCCGGCCGATCTTGGCCTTGTAGTACTTGTAGCCGCGCGCCAGATGCAGTAGCGGATCGTCGGTGTGGAACACCAGGCAATGGGGCGACATGGCGGCGAACAACTGGCGCCGGGTCGGACCGGTGACGCCGGAGAGGACCGGCCATTTGCACAGCTTCTGGCGGATGGCGATCCAGTGCTGCATGGCGTCGCTGGGCTGTACCAGTTCGATACACTGGCGCAGCGCATCCTCGCCCGATTCCTCCAGCGAGGTATGTTCCAGCACACGGCCGATCTGCTTCAGGGCCGAAACCTTGTAGGTCACCGTTTCGCCGGTGATGCCGGGCAACTGGTTGACCATGCCCAGCCACTGGGTGACCGCGTCCGGGGTGCTGCCCAGCCGTTCATAGGTGCTGCCCAGGTTGATGTGGGCGGGGTAGAATTCGGGGCGCTGGGCGATGGCGGCCTTGAACGCCTCGACGGCGCCGGCATGGTCGTTGAACTTCCCCAGCAGGACGCCGAGATTGTACTGGATGGCATAGGCCAGCGGATTGTCGGCGTTGTACTGCAGCCAGGTCCGGTAGAGGCCCAGCGCATCGGCATCGGCCCCCTGGGCCGTCAGGCTGTCGGCCGCGGCAATGACGCGGGTTGCCTCGATCTTGCCGGAAGCGATCTGACTCATGACCTCCGCGAGGGCATTGCTCATCAACCGTTCTCCGTATCAGGGGTGGTCCACAGACGGCTGTCCGCCGGGATGGGATAAAGGTGGTCGCGTTCGGCCAGACCGCGCCGCCAGCGGGCGAGGTAGCTTTCCTCCGGCATGAAATCGACGGTCTCGGCCGGGTGCTCGATACCGATTTCCAGATAGACGTCGAGATTGCGCAGATCGGGGCGCGGCAGGCGGCCTTCCATGAAGTCGGCCCACATCTCGGCATAAAGGTCTTCCAGCCGGCTGACCAGCAGGTTGGTATCGAACATCACCGCGTTGGGCTTGGCGGCGCGCAGTTGCTCGCGGTACGCCTGCAGCCGGGACCGGTCGTTGCCCAGGGCGATGGCGGTTTCCACATACTGCTCGGGCGTCGAGCAGACCAGTTCCGGCAACCCCGCCGAGCGCAGCAGCGACCCGCCCACCCGCGAGGCGAAGCTGTGGCCCGAGAGCGTCAGGATGGGCACGCTCATCCACAGGGCATCGGACGCGGTGGTGTGGGCGCCATAGGGGAAGGTGTCGAGGAACAGATCGGCCAGGGTCATGCGGGCCAGATGATCCGGGCTGGCCAGGCGGTGGCCGAAGATCACCCGGTCGCGGGGAATGCCGCAGGCCTCGGCGTGCTCCCACAGGCGGTTGTGGACCTCCTCGTTGGCTTCGAGCAGCCACAGCACGCTGCCGGGCACCGACGCCAGGATGCGCATCCAGCGCTCGAACATCAGCCGCGAGATTTTCTGCTGGCTGTTGAAGCAGCAGAAGACCGGCGCGTCCTCCGGCAGGCCCACGTCGGCCCGCGACGGCGGCTCGGACGCCACCGCCCGCTTGCGGTCGTTGGCCTGATAGCAGGGCAGGCGCATCACTTTTTCCGAACAGTACATCTCGCGCCCCGGCGGGATGATCCACTCGTCGGCGATGATGTAATGGTGGTAGGGCGTGCCCATGGTGCCGGGATAGCCCAGCCAGTTGACGTTCACGGGGGCCGGACGCATGCCGAACACGCGGGTGCGCGCGCTTTTGGTGTGGCCGTTGAGGTCCACCAGGATGTCGATGCCGTCCTCGCGGATGCGGTTGGCGGCAGCCTCGTCCCCCATGCCGCTGATGTCGGTCCAGTGGTCGAAATCGGCGCGGATGCGCTGCTTCAGCGGGTCCTCGCCGGCCGGGCCGCAATAATAGGCGAAGATCTCCACCTTGGAACGGTCGTGCAGGCCGAATACCTCGGCGATCAGGTAGCCGACGGCGTGGGCCTTCAGGTCCGAGGAGACGTAGCCGATCTTCAGGCGCTTGCGGTCGGCCCGCTCGGCCGGCTTGACCTCGGGCAGGCGGGGCACGCGGCGGCCGATCAGCTTGCCGCAATGTTCCCAACTGGATGCCAGGTGGAACAGCGGGTCGTCGGTATAGGCGGCCAGGGAAAGCGGGCTGAAATTGCGCATCTGGGCCGGTTGATCCATTCCCTCGAAGGGAGCCACCACCGGCCACCGGCATTGGACCATGCGCGACGCCAGCATGTGCTCGGCGTTCTCGCGCTGGGTGTTGTCCAATTCCAGGCTCTGGCGCAGCACGTCCTCGGCCAGGACCCCCTGTTGGCGCTCCTCCAGCACCCGGGCGATCTGCTTCAAGGCGGTGGACTTCATGCGGACGCCGTGGCCGGTGATCGGTCCCAGGCGGTTGACCAGGCGGTTCCAGGCCTCCACCGCCGCATCCGGCATGCCCAGGGTTTCGATGACGCCGCCCAGATTGATGTAGGCCGGATAGAAATCGGGGTTCAACTCGACGCATCTCTCCAGCGAGGCCCTGGCCTGCTCGTGCCGGCCGGCGGCCGAAAGCGTCACCGCCTGATTGAAATGGGCGGCATAAAGCAGGTGATGGTCGCGGTTGAGTCCGATCCACAACTGGTAGAGCTGCAGGGCCAGATCGAGGTTGCCGCTCCGGTGCAGCGATTCGGCGGTGCCGAACACATCCTGCAGCGTCAGACGCCCTTCGGTAAGGGCTTTCACCGCAGAGAGAAAGACATCCTGTGTCATCGAGCGTCCCGATTTCAGTGGGGCTGGGACCCGCTCGAAGGATCATTCCGAGCGGGATGCCGCCCATAATGACCGCTCAATGGTTAACGGATTGATGCTCGCCGCGGCCAGTCACAGGGGCGGTGTGCGATGGCACGCTACCATGGAAGTACCATCGCCCGAAGGCGTCAGGACAGGGGGAGGGGCCCTGAGCGGGCCGCCCTTGAGGGGCGGCCCGTCCGAGGAGGTTACGGGTAGGCGAACGCCGTGCTCCAGGCATTCTGCTGATCGGTTGTCATGTTGCCGACCAGCGGACCGAGCGCCTGGGCCTGGATCGAGGTCATGGCCAGGATATCGGTGGTTTCCAGACCGGAGATCTGTGTCGTGGTCAGGGCCCCCAGTTGCGTGGTGGTCAGGCCGCTCACCTGGGTGGTGGTCAGGGCCTCGATGGAGGTCGAGGTCAAGGCACCGAACTGGGTGAGGGTCAGGGCCGCGATGTCGGTGCTTTCGATGGCCGCGAAGACGGTGGTGGTCAGCCCGGCCAGTTGGGTTGCCGACAGACCGCCGATCTGGGCGGTGGTCAGGGCCGCCACGTTGGTGGTGGTCAGGGCATTGACCGCGGTGGTAGTCAGGCCGCCGATCTCGGTGGCGGTCAGCGCACCCAGCTTGGCGGCGGTCAGAGCTGCCGCCTGGGTATTGGTGATGGCGGCCATCTGGGTGGTGGTCAGAGCCGCGATGTCGGTGGTCTCCATGGCGTTCAGCTGGGTGGTGCTGAGGCCGCTGATCTGCGTGGCAGTCAGGTTGGAGGCCTGGGTGGTCGACAGCGCCGCCACCTGGGTGGTGGTCAGGGCATTGAGGTTGGTGGTGGACAGGGCCGCCACCTCGGTGGTGGTCAGCACCGCCAGGTTGGTGGTGGTGATGGCCGCCGCCTGGGTGGTGGTCAGGCCGCCGATCTGCGTGGCGGTAAGCGACGCAAGGTCGGTGGTTTCCAGAGCGTTCAACTGCGTAGTGCTGAGGCCGCCGACCTGGGTGACGGTCAGGCTCTGGACCTGGGTGACCGTGAGCGCCGCCAGATCGGTGGTCTCAAGGGCGTTCAGCTGGGTGGTGCTGAGGCCGCTCACCTGGGTGGTGGTCAGGCTGCTCACCTGCGTGGTGGACAGGGCCGCCACGTTGGTGGTGGTCAGCACATTCAGCGTGGCGGTCGAGAGGGCCACCAGATCGGTGGTCTCGATGGCGCCGAGTGCGGTGGCGTTGAGGCCGGCCGCCTGGGTGGTGGTGATCGCCCCTACCTGGCTGGTGGACAGCGCCGCGACGTTGGTGGTCGACAGAGCGTTCAGCGTGGTGGTGTTGAGGCCGGCCACCTGAGCGGTGGTCAGGCTACCGACCTGGGTAGTGGTCAGGGCCGCCACGTCGGTGGTTTCCAGGGCGTTCAGCGTGGTGGTGTGGAGGCCGCTCACCTGGGTGGCGGTCAGGCTGGACACCTGGGCGGTGGACAGCGCCGCCACGCCGGTGGTGGTCAGGGCGTTCACCGCGGTGACGGTCAGCGCCGCCAGATCGGTGGTTTCGATAGCCGCCAACTGGGTGGTGGACAGGCCCGCCGTCTGGGTCGAGGTCAAGGCCGCCGCCTGGATGGTGGACAGTGCCGCCACGTTGATGGTGGAGATCGCGTTCAGCGCAGTGGTGCTGAGGCCGGCCACCTGGGTGGTGGACAGAGCTCCCAACTGAGCGGTGGAGATCGCCGCTAGGTTGGTGGTGGTCAGCGAGTTGATCTGGGTGGTGGTCAGCGTCGCCACTTCAGTGGTGGTCAGGGCTCCCAGCGTGGTGGTGCTGAGCGCGCCGATCTGGGTGGTGGTGACGCCGCCGATCTGGGTGGCGGTCAGTGCCGCCACGTCGGTGGTTTCCAGGGCGTTGATCTGAGTGGTGCTCAGGCCGGCGACCTGGGTGGTGGTCAGCGACTGGACTTGGGCGGTGGTCAAGGCCGCCACGTCGGTGGTTTCCAGGGCGTTCAGCGTGGTGGTGCTGAGGCCGCTCACCTGGGTGGTGGTCAGGCTGGACACCTGGGCGGTGGACAGGGCCGCCACACCGGTGGTGGAGAGCGCGTTGACCTGGGTGGCGGACAGGGCCGCCAGATCAGTGGTCTCGACGTAGCCGAGCTGGGTGGTGGAGACACCGGCCAGTTGGGTGGTGGTCAGTGCCGCAACCTGGGTCGAGCTTAGGCCGGCCACGCTGACGGAGGACAGCGCGTTGAGGTTGGTGGTGGAGAGGTTGGCCACCTGGGTGGTGGTCAATCCGGTCACCTGGGTGGTGGTCAGCGCCGCCGCACCGGTGGTGGTCAGGGCGTTGAGGGCGGAGGTGGTCAGTGCGCCCACCTCAGTGGCCGTAAGGCTGGTCAGGTTGGCGGTGGTGATGCCGGCCGCCTGGGTGGTGGTCAGGGCGCCCACCTGGGTGGTGGTCAGGGCGGCGATGTCGGTGGTTTCCAGCGCGTTGACCTGGGTGGTGTTCAGGGCGCTGATCTGGGTCGCGGTCAGCGAGCGCACCTGGGTGGTGGTCAGGGCCGCCACGTCGGTGGTCTCCAGGGCGTTCAGCGTGGTGGCGCTGAGGCCGCTCACCTGGGTGGTGGTCAGGCTGGACACCTGGGCGGTGGTCAGGGCCGCCACGCCGGTGGTGGTCAGGGCGTTGACCTGGGCGGCGGACAGGGCCGCCAGATCGGTGGTCTCGACGAAGCCCAACTGAGTGGTGCTGAGGCCGTTGACCTGGGTGGTGGTCAGCGCCGCAACCTGGGTCGAGCTCAGCCCGGCGATGCCGGTGGTGGAGAGCGCGTTGAGGTTGGTGGTGCTGAGGTTGCTCACCTGGGTGACCGTCAGGCCGGACAACTGGGTGGTCGACAGGGTCGCCGCGTTGGTGGTGGAGAGCGCATTGATCTGGGTGGTGGTCAGTGCTGCCACTTCGGTCGAGGTGATGCCCGACAGGGCGGTGGTGTTCAGGGCGCCGATCTGGGTGGTGGTGATGCCGCCAACCTGGGTATTGGTCAGGGCGGCGATGTCGGTGGTCTCGAGCGCGTTGACCTGGGTGGTGTTCAGAGCCCCGATCTGGGCGGTGGTCAGCGAGCGCACCTGGGTGGTGGTCAGGGCCGCCACGTCGGTGGTCTCGAGGGCGTTCAGCGTGGTGGTGGCCAGGCCGCTCACCTGGGTGGTGGTCAGGCTGGACA
>JAVBXM010000149.1 GCA_030824585.1 Phaeospirillum sp.
TCGAACGGGTTCATGGAGAACTTGACGTTCTGCGTCTCGACACCTGAACCATCCGACTTGACGCGAATCTTCACGTTGTAGTCGATCACCCGCTTGATCGCGACCAGGACTTTCATTTGCGGCATTTCCACTCACTCATTGATCAGCTCCTCCAGGCCGGTCACAGACAGACGGCAACCGACTTCAGTTCGGTGTATTCCTCGATCCCTTCGCGGCCATTCTCGCGCCCCCATCCCGACTGCTTCTGGCCGCCGAAAGGCAGGCCGAAATCCAGAGCGGCAGAGGCATTCACCTTGATACTGCCAGCCTTGATCCGCCGAACCAGCCGATGGGCCAGCCCGATATCACGGGTCCAGATGGAAGCTGAAAGGCCAAAAATGCTGTCATTGGCCAGCCGGGC
Organism: Phaeospirillum sp.; assembly: GCA_030824585.1. Taxonomy (GTDB): domain Bacteria; phylum Pseudomonadota; class Alphaproteobacteria; order Rhodospirillales; family Magnetospirillaceae; genus Phaeospirillum. The sequence continues at coordinate 401 of JAVBXM010000149.1, forward strand.
AACGGCGTCGGGATCGCAGTCATCAAAAGGCATGATGCAGGCCACCGGCCCAAAAATCTCTTCGCGCATCACCGCCATGTCGGGACGGGTCCCGGCCAGAACCGCCGGCTCGACGAAATAGCCGGGACGATCGGGACGACGCCCGCCGCACACCAGTTCCGCGCCGTCCCGGCGGGCTCCGTCGATATAGCCCAGGACCCGCTGGACTTGGGCCGAAGAAATCACCGGACCGATATCACATTCGGGATCGAGTCCAGGCCGGACCTTGAGCATGCTGGCCCGTCGGGCGATCCCCTCCACCACGCGTTCGTAAATACTGCTGTGGATCAGCAGCCGCGACCCGGCGGCGCATACCTGGCCGGAATTGCCGAAGACTCCCATGGCAGCCGCATCCATCGCCCGCTCGATATCCGCATCGGGAAGAATGACGACCGGTGATTTACCGCCCAGTTCCAGGGTCACACGCTTCAGATTGCCGCCCGCGGCCGCCAGAACGGACTTGCCCACCACGGTGGAACCGGTGAACGAAACCTTATCGACGTCGGGATGCTCGACCAGGGCGACCCCGGTCTCCTTTCCACGTCCGAAGACGATATTGATCACGCCGGGCGGAAAGCCCACCATCTCGGCCAGTTGCCCCAATCGAATGGCGGTCAGCGGCGTCTGCTCGGCCGGCTTCAGAACCACCGTGCATCCGGCGGCAAGGGCGGCCGACATTTTGTTGGCGGCCATGGTCAGGGGAACGTTGAAGGTCACGATCTGGCCCGCCACCCCGATGGGCTCGCGCACCGTAAAGGCGTGCCATTCACCGGCCTGCGACATGGGATGGGTGACGCCGCCCAGCTTTGTCGCCCAACCGGAATTATAGCGGATACTTTCCACCGCCAGGTGGACGTCGAATGCCCGAGCCACCCGCAGCGGCTTGCCGGTATTCAACGTCTCGATCAACGCAAGATGGTCGCCGTCCCGCTCGACGGCATCGGCCAGTTTCCACAGCAGCCGAGCCCGCTCGGACGGCGGCATGGATCGCCACGGCCCGTTCTCGAAGGCGGCTCGCGCCGCCTGGACGGCCAGGTCGATATCAGCCGCCCCGCCGTCGGCGACCGTGGCGAAAGGCTCGCCGGAGGATGGATCGACGATATCGAAATGGGTGCCGGAACAAGACGGTACCCAGCGGCCGCCGATATGGAGGTCAAGCGGCTTGCCGAGAAATCCTCTCCTGAGATCGGCGACGGATTGAATGCTCATCATCATCTCCAGAACCTGAAAAAAAGCTCGATCACGGGTACTCTGGCGGCAGCAGCAAGCCGAGAATCAAGTCGGCGGCCTTCTCGCCGATCATCACGGTGGCGGCGTTGGTATTGGCGCCGGGAATGGTCGGCATGATCGAGGCGTCGGCCACCCGTAGCCCCTCGATACCGTGGACGCGCAACCGCGAATCCACTACGGCATCGGCATCGCTTCCCATGCGACAGGTCCCCACGGGATGGTGAGTGATCCCGAGCAAATCGCGCATGGCGAGGTCAATATCCTGGTCGGAGGCGATATGGCCGCCCGGAATGGTCTCAACACCGGTGATGGCGGCCTGGGGTTCGGTCCGGTATATGGCGCGCGCCGCCTTGAGGCCTTCCCGCAGGGCGACGGTATCTTCGGGCGCCGACAGCAGATTAAGGAATATCCGTGGGGAATGGGCCGGATTGGACGAACGCAGCGTCACGTGGCCACGGCTCTTCTGATGGACCAGACAGACAGTAATGTAAAAGGAATGCTCCCGTGGCCGGATCAGGCCGGGGACCCAGAGTCTGGCATCGAAGCCCACCGGATTGCACAGTAATTGGATATCGGGCCGATCCAGTGACGGATTGGTTCGGAGCAGTACGGTCCCGCTGCATATCTGGGTCGCGAACGGCCCCTGGCCGAACAAGGCCCAATTGAAGAAAGACACGATGGCCCGATCAAGGCGCAATTCGTTGGTGAACGTCACCGGAGCCGAGGCCGCGAAGCGCAGCGGCAGCCGGGGATGCTCGATCAGGTTCCGACCGACCCCCGGAAGGTCCTGAATCGGCTTGACGCCCACCCGGCGCAGGTCGTTGGCGGGGCCAATCCCGGAGAGCATCAGAAGCTGGGGGGAGTTGTAGGCTCCACCCGACAAGATGATCTCACCTTCCACCTTGATGCGATGAAGCTCCCCGCCGCGAACGCACTCGAGCCCAACCGCCCGGTTGTTCTCGATCAGGATCCGGTGGGTCAGAGTCCCAGTCCATACCGTCAGATTGGAAGGCTTGCCGCCCTTTCGCAAATACGCCTCGGCGGAACTGGCGCGGCGCCCCCGCCGATTGATGGCAACTTCGCCCTTGGCGAAGCCCTCCTGGACGACGCCGTCATAATCCTCGGAAAAGAGATATCCCGCATTGGCCGTCGCCTGCTTCAGCGGCTCATGCAGCAGCTTGGCGGTATCGATGGCCTTGACCGACAGCGGACCGTTGCCGCCGTGATAGGGCCCATCCCCCCTCCAACTGCTCTCCGAGCGCTTGAAATAGGGCAAGACATCGGCATAGCCCCACCCTTCGTTCCCGAGCTCACGCCACTCGTCGAAATCCCGGGCATGGCCTCGGATATGGAACAGCCCATTGATGGACGACGACCCGCCCAGTACTTTCCCCCGGGGAATGGGGATTTCCCGCCCCCCCAGATTGGGTTCGGGTTCGCTGGCATATCCCCAGCTCAACGAGGGATTCTGGAGAGTCTTCAGAAATCCCACCGGCATATGGATAAAAGGGTTGCGATCGGCGCCGCCGGCCTCGAGCAGCAGGACCGAATGCCCGCCCGCTTCTGCCAGGCGGCGCGCCACCACACAACCGGCCGTCCCCGCACCGATCACGACGTAGTCGACGACCTGGGAATAGGAACCTTTCACTGACACGCCTCCATGAACAACAGGCGGCGGGCATGTCGCCATGCCCCGCCTTATTTGACTTTCCAGGTCAGATCTCGGTCTCGGCCACGGCGACGGCCAGAGAGGGATGCTCGTGGCCGGCCGGACCTTGCTTCAGGTCGGAACGCAGCGACACACTCGCCCAGACATAATGAAGCCCCGCCCATCCAATCAGCGGAACGAACGACAGCATGCCGAAGCGAATTCCCTCCGCCGACGCCTTGGCGCACGCCGACGCCAGTTCCGACCCCGGCTGAAGCGACGGCATTCCGGCCACGCAGGCAGCGTGATAGACACCGGCGCCGGTGAACGCCCGCGTCGCGAACCAGTCGCTGGCGAAGCCGATCACCGCCGGCCCCAATCCATGTCCGATCACGCTCATCGCCAGCAGGACCAGGGCCGTGGACGATGCCCGCATGCGGGGATGAACCGAGGCATGGACGACGCTGAATGTCGGGCCATTCCAGACCATGACGAGAACGATGTAGCCGAAGATGGCGATTGTCGCTTCGGTTACGTTGTTGCTCAAAAAGCCATAGGCCGCGATCGGAACCGCGCCGAGGGTCGCCAGCCCCGGCACCCATCCGTACCAGCGCTTGTCCCCCACCGCCAGGCGATCGGACAGATACCCCCCCAAAGCGATTCCGATCAGCCCACCGATGCCGACGATGACCCCGAAGGTAAAACCCGCCTTGGCCAGGCCCATGTCGAAGACGCGGCCGAGGTAGATCGGAATGAACTGGTTGATCCCCTGAAGGGCGAAGGCGCCCACCGTCGTGCCGATGATCATGTGCCGCGCCCCACGCATGGACCACACGCGCTTAAGCACGGCCGTCATTGAGGGGACGGTATCGGAACTTGCCGCTGAATTGGCTCCGTCCGACAACCCTCGACGCGGCTCGTGCAGGGTGAAATAGGTAAGCATGCCGATGGCCATTCCCGGCAGGCCCAAGACCACGAAGGTGTAACGCCAGCCGAACATCTGGGCCAGCCAACCGCCGGCGAACGAGGCGATCAGAATGCCAACGGGAACGCCCAGGGCGTAGATGGACAAGGCGGTGGCCCGTCGTTCCGGGGGAAAATGGTCGGCGATCAGCGAATGAGCCGCCGGTGTTCCACCGGCTTCGCCGATACCGACGCCAGCCCGGAACAGCACCATCTGCCAGAAATTCTGGGCCAGACCGCAGAGCGCCGCGAAACCTGACCAGGCAACGATGCTGGCGGAAATGATGCTGATCCGGTGTTTTTTTTCCGCCATGCGCCCCATGGGGATACCCGCGACGGCATATAGCAGGGCGAAGGCAAGGCCCCCGAGAAGCCCAAGCTGGAAGTCACTCAGAGACAGATCAGCTTTGATAGGCCTCGCCAGGATTGCGATAATGATTCGGTCAAGAAAGCTGCAGGCATATACGAGCACAAGAAGGAATAGGAGCCATGCTCGATATTTCGACGAATACGTCATTGGGGGGACAACATTTTGTATCTTGGCCGGCTCATTCATGACGCCCTCCTCCGATCGGGCTTATTGATGCCCAATCATTATTTATGTTGCTCGTATGCCGCGATGCGGACACGCTCAAAGCCGCTGATGGTCGACCCACCTGACATTCCGTGGCATACCACCCCATCGCCGCTCTTTCGGACAAGACGGCGGCACGGGCGCCCAAGTCATCATGTGCCACGACCAGATGGGAGGGGGACGGGCCCCCTCCCGCCGATATCAGAAGCTGAGTTTCGTGAAGGTGACCCAACGGCTGGAATGGCCGTCCGACCGATCCTGGACCTGGCGGTACTGCCATTCCCATTCCAAACCGAGCTTCCACTTTGGCGTCATCTGATAGACGGTATTCACGCCGAATAGATCCAGCTTGGTGTTCCAGGCGGCGGCCGCCGCGTTGCTGAGAAACCTCGACTTGTCCGACAGGCTTTCGCTATAGCGGACGCTGCTGCGCCAGTTCGGATCCCAAACCTGGGTATAGCCGCCATACCACCCCAAAGCCTTGACAGAGTGGAGGTTTCCGCTCGGGTCCATGACGGCCCCCTGATAGCCCAGGTCGGTGATGTAGTTGGCGATGCCGTCACCGTAATTCAGGCCGTAATTGAAGCGCGAGGTACCCCCGGTTATGTCGGTGGCGCCCAGCGGAACATTGAAATGGCCGGTAAGGCCGACGCCCCACCCAAAAACCGAGGTGTCCTTGACGGAATCGTCCGAGCGGATCTGGCGTCCCATGCCGTGGGCCATGACATGGCCCCAGGTGTCTTCGTAGGTCGCCGCCACGTTGATATCCGGATAGGTGGAGATGGCCCTGGCGCCCTGGGTGCCGCTGTCGTATTCCGATTCCTGGACATTGTTCCAGGTGGTATAGGACGATGCGGGTCCGACCAGCGAGGCCGCCAGCTTGGTTTTCTTGTCGTACGGATAGGTATAGGTGATCTGCGGCATGCGATTGAGATTCATGCCGGAGTGGTGGAGGCCGGCATCCAGCGGTTCGGTGATCGAAGCCGGGTCGGCGAAAATCGGTGCAGTCTGCCCCACCAGCCAGTTCCCATAGGTCAGATAGGCTTCACGCAAACGCGGGACGTAGGCGTTGGTTGAACTTTGCACCACGGGATTCGCGGTGGTGGTTCCGGCGAAGTCCATGGCGGCGAAACTGCGAAGCGTCTCACCACCGCTCAGCTTCGTGCGGGTCTCGAATTCCAGTTGGGTATATTTGGCACTGAACCGGGTATACCCTTTTCGATAGGGGTTGTTCGAGGCGCTGTTCGGACTGTTGACGGCGACGCCGGCGGCAATGGTTCCCTCCGGCCCCTTCTGCCCGACGTCGAACATGCCTTGGAGCATGATGGCGCCGCCCAGACGGACGGAGGTCTGGGTTCCCGGAACGCCGATGAAGCCCGGAGGCACGTTGTCCGGAAGCGGAGCCGCAGTGGCAGAGGCCGCCACGGCAGACTTGCTCGTCTCCTCCTGCTTGGCCTTCAGGTCCCTGACGCTTTCTTGCAGAGACTTGATCTGCTGGTTGAGCTTTTCAAGTTGATCCTCGGCCGGCCCCGCGTGGGCCGCCCCGGCTCCCCCCCATAATGCCAATGCGATAATGGCTGAAATAGGTGTTCTGTTACCTTTCATTGGACCCCTCCTGTTCGCTTTCCACCCTTCCGACGGAACGATGGCACCTTCCTGTTTTGATGTTTTGCGTATTTTTACTTGTTATCTTCAGCTCTATTAGAACGGATACTCACGCACACCTTGTTGAATGGTGATCCATTTGGTTT
>JAVBXM010000132.1 GCA_030824585.1 Phaeospirillum sp.
ATCTCCCCCCGGCATGGCCGGGGGGAGAAGATGGCATCGTGCCGCGTTCATCGGAAATTGTCCTCCGCCTGCCCCATCAGGTGGATGAACACGTCCTCCAGGCTGGGTTCGGTGCGGCTCCACACCAGATTGGGGTCGTGGCGCCAGGGCGCGATGGCCGCCTCCAGCGCCGCCGCGCTGGTGCCGCTGACGTGAAGTGCGTTGCCGAACGGGGCGGCCATGGCGATACCCGGCTGCCCTTCCATGCGCGATGCCAGGAAGTCGGCGCCCTGGCCCTCCACCAGCCAGGTCACCAGGCCCGAGCCCCGGATCACCTCGGCCACCGTGCCGCGCACCATCAGGCGGCCATAGGCGAGATAGCTGATCTCGTGGCAGCGCTCGGCCTCATCCATGTAGTGGGTGCTGACCAGCACGGTCATGCCGCCCGCCGCCAGCCGGTGGATATGGTCCCAGAAATCGCGCCGCGCCTTGGGGTCGACACCGGCGGTGGGTTCGTCGAGCAGCAGCAGTTCGGGTTCGTGCAGCACGCAGGCGGCCAGGGCCAGACGCTGCTTCCAGCCCCCCGACAGGGTCCCGGCCAACTGGCGGCGGCGCTCAAGGAGGCCGAGCCCCTCCAACGCCTCGTCCACCCGCTGGCGGCGGCGGTCCAGGCCGTAGACGCGGGCGACGAAGTCCAGGTTCTCGGCGATGGTCAGGTCCTCGTAGAACGAGAATCTCTGGGTCATGTAGCCGACCCGGCGCTTGATCTCGCCGGCCTGGGTGCGGATGTCGAGGCCAAGGCAGGTGCCCCGGCCCGCATCGGGGGTCAGCAGGCCGCACAGCATGCGGATGGTGGTGGTCTTGCCCGAGCCGTTGGGCCCCAGGAAGCCGAAGATGCGGCCCCGGGGCACCCGGATGGAAAAATCGCGGACCACGGCGCGGCCGGAAAAGCGCTTCTCCAGCCCGTCGACGTCGATGGCCGCCGCCCCGTTCACTTGGCCGGCACCGAGACGTCCACCGGCTGGCCGGGATTGAGGGCCAGCGGCGCCGTCCCGCCCCGCGCCTCGACGCGGAACACCAGCTTGTCGCGGCTTTCCACCGAATAGATCACCGGCGGAGTGTATTCCGCCTGGGTGGCGATGAACGACACCCGCGCCTCTCCGGTCGGACAGCGGTCGCAACTATAGGCCACGCTGTCGCCGACCTTGACCGCCCCCAGCCGAGGCTCGGGCAGGAAGAACACCAGCTTGACGTTGCCGGGCGGCAGCAGCGACACCACCGGCTGGCCGGCGGCGACGAACTCGCCCGGACGGTAATAGACCTTCTCCACCAGGGAATCGGCGGGCGCGGCGGGGGCAAGGTCGGCGAGACGCTTTTCCGCCTTGGCCAGTTCCAGGCGCTTTTCGGCCACCAGGGCGTCTTGCGCCGCGATCTCGTCGGGCCGGGCGCCCAGCAGGGCGGTGCGATACTCGGCCTCGAGGCGCCGCACCTGGGCGCGGTCGCGGGCCAGCGCCGCCTTGGCCTCGTCCAGGCGGGCGCGCGAGGCGTAATCGGCCCGCGCCAGCACGTCCTGGCGCTTCAGCGTCACCTCGGACAGGCGCAGCGCCGCCTCGGCCTGGGCCTTCTGCTCGGCGATGGATTTCAGTTCGTCGGGCCGCTTGCCCTTCCCCAGGTCGGCCAGTTGGGCCTCGGCCCGTTCGAGATCGGCCCGGGCCTGATCGCGCGCCGCCCGCTCGATCACGGTGTCCAGGGCGAACAGCGGCGCCCCCGCCGCCACCTTGTCGCCGTCACGCACCGCCACCTGCGCCAGGGTGCCGGCACCGGTCGGCCCGACCCGCACGTACTCGCCCTCCACATAGCCTTGCAGGCGCAGGGGCTCGGCCACCGCGAGGGTGGGCAGCAGACAGAGGAGGCAGGCGGCCAGGGGCTTCTTCATACCGCCAGGATCGGCGGGCAATCCCGGACTGTCAATCAGGCTATGCCGCCGCCTTCCCGGCGATGGCGGCCAGGGTACGATCCAGCCGCCCCCCGTCCGGATCGGCCAGGGCGGCGGCCCGCGCGTTGGCGATGGCGTCCAGCGCGAAGGGCAGCGGCCAAAGGCCGGTGGCGGCCGGGGCGACCACCGCGTCGCGGATGCGCTGGAAATTGGCGGTGCCGCGCCGCCAGGTCTCGCCATAGCCCTTGATCAGGCGGGCGCATTCGGCCACTTCCAGGCCCAGGGCCGGCGACAGGCGCGCCGCGTCGGCCACCGCCGCCAGCCAATCCTCGATGCCGGCCTGCTCCTGGGCGAAGCGATGGGAATACCGCCGCCAGGGCTTGAGGCCGGCCAGCAGGCGCAGCGAGGCGAATCCCCAGATGCCGTTGGCGTTGACCTGCCGGCCCCAGGCCGCCTTGTCGGCCCAGCCGCCACGATGGGCGGCGGCCAGGATGGGCCGCGCCAGGAAGCCGGGCATCAGGGCGCAGACCTCCTCCAGCCCGGGCTTGAGGAAGTCCTTGACCACCACCGGCTGGCCGGGCCGGGCGGCGATCTCGGCGCGGATGCGCTCCATGCGGGCGGGGGCGGTCTTGAGCCTTGCCACGTGGATGACGTCCTCGAAGGACATGCGTACCGCCAGATGCCGGGCGACGCGGGCCAGCACCGCCTCGTCCTGGGTGGCGGCGGCCAGACTCCGCAAACGCTCCACGTAAAGCCGGGCGTAGCGGACATCTTGATAGGCGACCAGACGCTTCACCCCCTCCTCGGCCAGGGCGCGGGCGGCGGCCGGCAGGAAGCCCAGTTGGACGGCCACCAGACCGGCGCCGTCCACCTCGGCGTGGGGGCGTTTATGGGAGACCGGCGGAGCGGCGGGAACCTCGCCGCGCGCCGCCTGGAGCCCCAGGCGGAAACCGCGCAGGTTGCTTTCCACCGCCTTGCCGCCCGCCGTGATCCGCTCCTCGAAGGTCTCGGGCGCGATGGGCAGCAGGCCGCTGCCGGCGATGGCGCCCAGCAGCACGGCATTGACGATGCAGCCCGCCGATCTGGCGGCCTGCTCCATGTCGAACAGCAGACGGCCGCCGGTGCCGGCGACGATGGCCTGGCGCAGGTGATCCTCGTCATAGCGGCCGTCGCCCATCTCCATCTTCTCGGCCACCGCATGGACGCGATGGGTGGAGGCGATGAGGTGGGTGCGCCCGGGATCGGACCAGCCGCGCGTCACGCTGCGCGCCGCCTCCATCAGCTCGGTGGCGACGATCAGATCCACTTCGCCCAGCGACGGCGACAGGGCCAGGATGGGCTCGGCGCCCCCCAGCTCGGCCAGCGGGATCGGGAAGATCTCGACATAATAGGTGGTGGCGCCGGTCCGCTGGGCCACGCCGGGCACCGAGGTGCTTTGCACCGCCAGACCGGAGGCGTTGGCCGCCTCGACGATCCAGTCGGTCAGCACGCCGCCGCCCTCGCCGCCCATGGCGGCGACGACGATGCAGAGGGGACGGGAAGATACCGGGTTCATGCGCGTGCCCCTTTCTGCATCCAGCCGATGACCCGGCGGCGCAGGCCGTCCAGCCAGAGATCGAAACGGCTGGGGTTCTGGATCACCTCGGCCCGCCAGAAGGACGGGCAAAGGGCAGCGGCGTGGGCCACCTCGCCGCACAACCCGCAGCCGACGCAGGACTGGATCACCGAGGCCACCGGATCGTCGCGCAACGGGTCGGGGTTGGGCTTGATGGTCAGCGACGGGCAGCCGGACAGGCGGATGCAGGCGTGGTCGCCGGAACAGATGTCGTCGTCGACGCCGTAGCGCACCCGCACCACCCGTTCGCCGGCCTTCAGCCTGGCGGCATCTTCCACCTTCACCCGGCGCTGGCGGGCCAGTTGGCACTCGCCGTCGGCGATGATGACGCGCAGGCCCTTGCCCGCCCCCTTGATGGCCTCCTTCAGGGTCTCGCGCATGGTGGAGACCGAGTAGGACCGCACCTTTTTCAGCCACTTGACGCCCATGACCTTGAGCGTCGCCTCGATATCCATGGGAGTCTCGTTGCGGTGCCCCTCGGCCAGGGTCGAGGGCATGAATTGCTGTCCCGTCGCCGAGGTGTAGCCGTTCTGCAAGATCACCAGCACGCCGTCGCCCTTGTTGAACAGCGAGCCGGCCACGCCGGAGATGATGCCGTTGTGCCAAAAGCCGCCATCGCCCATCACCGCCACCGGCCGCTTGCCGGTGACCGAACTGATGGCCGCCGCCGAGGCCAGGCTCATGCCGAAGCCCAGGATGGAATTGCCCATGGAAAACGGCGGCAGGGTGCCGAAGGAATGGCAGCCGATATCGGCGGCCACGTGGGTCTGGCCGATGTCCTTTTGCGCCAGCTTCAGCGCGCTGAACACCGGACGCTCGGGACAGCCGGTGCAAAAGCCGGGCGGACGGCCGGGCAGGTCCCGGTCCAGCAGGGCGCTCGCGGTCTTGCGGCGGGTCTCGGTGACGGCGGCCATCTGCCGGGCGGGCTCGGAATCAAGGAATTTGGCCAACCCGGCGGCCAGCACGTCGGCGGTGTACTCGCCGGCCTGGGGCAGGCAGTCCTTGCCGGAGAGCCGGGTCTGGATATCGGCCTGGCGCATCATCAGCGACAGGGTCTGCTCCAGATATTCCGGCGTGCCCTCCTCCACCATCAGGACGGCGGCCTTGCCGGCGCAGAATTCCGACACTTCCTCGGGCACCAGCGGCCAGGTGACGTTGAGGCAGTAGATGGGGATCTGGGAATTGCCCAGGGCGTCGGCGAGGCCCAGCTTGGCCAGGGCCCGCATCAGGGAATTGTAGAGACCGCCCTGAACGATGATGCCCACGTCCGAACGGGTCCCGGGGAAAACCTCGTTGAGCCTGTGCTCGCGGATAAAGGCCCGCGCGGCGGGCAGGCGGTGCTCCACCTTGGCCGCCTCGTGGGTGAAGGTGGACGGCGGATGGGACAAGCGCCCGTAATCGAAGGCGGCGGGAGCCTGGAGCGGCGCGCCGGCCTTGTTGTCCTTGGTCTTGAAGCTGCCGGTGACGTGGCAGGCCTTGATGCGCAGCTCGACCATGACCGGCGTGTTGCTGGCCTCGGACAGTTCGAAGCCCTTTTCCACCATGTGGACGATGGAGGGCAGGTGGGGGCGCGGGTCCAGCAGCCACAGGGACGACTTCATGGCGAAGGCGTGGCTGCGCTCCTGGATGACGCTGGCGCCATCGCCATAATCCTCGCCGATGATGATCAGCGCCCCGCCGATCACCCCGGGCGAGGCCAGGTTGGACAGCGCGTCCGAGGCGACGTTGGTGCCGACCACCGACTTCCAGGTGACGGCGCCCCTGACCGGATAGGCCAGCGAGGCGGCCAGCAGGGCGGCGGCGCCGGCCTCGTTGGTGGCGGCCTCCACGTGCACGCCCAGCTCGCCCAGCAGGTCCTCGGCGTCGATCAGCACGTCCATCAGGTGGGACACCGGCGCGCCCTGGTAGCCGCCCACATAGGTGACGCCCGACTGCAGCAGCGCCTTGGTCACCGCCAGGATGCCCTCGCCGCGGAAGGTCTCGCCCTCGCCCAGGCGCAACAAACCGATTTCATGCTGGAACGACCGTTCGGCCATGCCGCCCTCCTGAAGTCATTCCCATTACATGTAGGGACGATACATCAAAGAATCACCGCCCCTCGAAGCGCGGCGCCCGCTTTTCCATGAAGGCCCGCACCCCCTCGGCATAGTCGTTGGTCCGCCCGGCCTCGGCCTGAAGGTCGCGTTCCAGGTCCAACTGGGCGTCGAGCGTATTGGCGCCCGAGCGGGCCAGGGCCTTCTTCATCAGCGCCAGCCCCTTGGTGGGCTGGGATGCCAGTTGCGCGGCCATGGCCAGCACCTGGGGCAGCAATTGCTCGTCGTCGACACATTGCCAGATCATGCCCCACTGGGCGGCCTGCTCGGCGCTGACCTTGTCGCCCAGCATCATCAGGGCGGTGGCCCGGGCATGGCCCACCAGACGCGGCAGGGTCCAGGTTCCCCCGGAATCGGGCACCAGACCCACCTTGCAGAAGCTCTGGACGAAGGCGGCGGAGCGGGCCGCCACCACGATGTCGCAGGCCAGCGCCAGGTTGGCGCCGGCGCCGGCGGCGATGCCGTTGACGGCGCAGATCACCGGCATGGGCAAGGCCTTGATGGCCCGGATCAGCGGGTTGTAGCGGGCGTCGAGCGATTCCCCCAGTTCCGGCGGCGGGTCGCCCGGCTTGGACACCCGGTCGGACAGGTCCTGGCCGGCGCAAAAGCCGCGTCCCGCCCCGGTGATCACCAGGCAACGGGTCCCGTCCCCGGCGGCATGGGCGACGGCGGAGCGCAGCGCCCCGTGCATGGCCACGTTGAAGGCGTTGATGCGCTCGGGGCGGTTCAGGGTGATGGTGGTGACGTCGCCGGTACGGGCGACGAGGATGGCTTCGGTCATGGCACCCTCCTCCCGACCTCCCCCCGGCAAGCCGGGGGGAGGGGAAAATCGATGATCGCCCCCTCCCCCGGCC
>JAVBXM010000201.1 GCA_030824585.1 Phaeospirillum sp.
GCCGGGGCGAGGAGAAATAAGGCGCCACCAAGCCTGACTATCGCCGGCTCCTTCAGGCGACCTTCTTTTCGCGCAGGAAGGCGGCGATCTTGCCGTCCTCGTGACGGATATGGTCCTTGAGCCAGCCGGCGACGAACTGGAACATCCGCCCGGTGGCGCCGTCCTTGCCGGCCTCCACGTCGCGCTTCAGGCCCTCGAACTTCTCGAGGAACTCGCTGTGGCGGCGGCGATGCTCGTCGATGGCCGGATAGCCGTGACGGCTCATCACCTCCTCCTCCTCCTTGAAGTGAGGTTCGAAGGCCTTGGCCACCTGGACCAGGATGCCCTGGATGGCGACGGCGCCGTTGCCGCTCATCATCTCGCCGTAGAAGCGGTTGATCTCGGCGTACATGTCCTGGTGATGGCGGTCGATGGTGGCGACGCCGGTGTTGAGCGCGTTGTCCCACTCCAGGATTTTCATGTCCGCCTTGTCGGCGCGGACCTGATGCAGGAAGCGGCTGACCTCGCCGCGCAGAACTTCCGCCTGCTTGGACAGATCGGTGGCGGATTCGCTGATCTGCTCGGCGGCGTGGCCGGTCTCGCGCGCCGCCTGCTCCACCGAGTCGATGTTGCTGGAGACTTCCGAGGTGCCGGCGGCGGCCTGTTCCACGTTGCGGGCGATTTCACCGGTGGCGGCGGTCTGCTCCTGCACGGCGGAGGCGACCGAGGCACTGATCTCGCCCATTTCCGAGATAACCCTGGAGATGGTGTCGATGGCCTTCACCGCGTTGCCGGTGCCTTCCTGCACCGCCTTGATCTGGCTGGCGATCTCGTCGGTGGCCTTGGCGGTCTGGTTGGCGAGGTTCTTGACCTCGTTGGCGACCACCGCGAAGCCCTTGCCGGCATCGCCGGCCCGGGCCGCCTCGATGGTGGCGTTGAGCGCCAGCAGGTTGGTCTGCGCCGCGATGTCGTTGATCAGCACCACCACCTCGCCGATGCGGCCCACATTGTCCGACAGGGCGCGGACCTGGTTGGTGGTGTTCTCGGCCTCCTCCTCGGCGCGGCTGGCCACCGCCTGCGAGCGCTCCACCTGCTTGGCGATTTCCGAGATGGAAGCGGCGAGTTCCTCGGTGGCGGCGGCCACGGTCTCCACATTGGCCGAGGCCTGCTGCGCCGCCGAGGCGACGGTGGTGGCCTGGGCGCTGGTCTCGTGGGCGGTGCCGGCCATCTGGCTGGAGGCGGCCTGCAACTCGGTGGCCGCCGAGGTGACGGTCTGCACCACCTTGCCGACGCTTTCCTCGAAGGTGTCGGCCATGTGGTGCAGCGCCGCCTTGCGGTCGGCCTCGGCCTTGAGCTTCTGGGCCTCCTGCTCGGCCTGCAGCTTGTCCATCTTCAGGGTGTTTTCCTTGAAGATCTCCATGGCCTGGGCCATGGCGCCGATCTCGTCGGTGCGTTCGCGCGCCGGAATGTCGACGGTCTTGTTGCCCTTGGACAGTTCGGTCATGGCCCCGGTCATGGCCGACAGCGGCACCACGATGGACCGCGCGATCAGCCAGGACAGCAGCACCGCCAGGCCCAGGGCGATGATGGCGCCGGTCCAGGTGGCGGCATTGCTGCGCGCCATGCCGGCCTCGGTGTCATCCTTCTGCCGGTGCATGGCCTCGTCCTGGGATTGGACCGTCTGGTCGGCCAGGTCGGCGAACTGGACGGCCAGGGTGGCCATGTCCTTGAACAGCAGCGTGTCGAGGGCGTGGGTGGCGGCGGCCACCTGGGTGAAGGCCTCGCGATAGGCCTTGGCGTTGGTCTCGGCCTCGGCGGCCAGGCGCTTGCGCTCGGGGCTGCGCAGCCGCTTGGTCAGGGCTTCGGATTCCTTGACGAAATCCTCGATTTCCTTCGCGGCCTCCTTGGTCAGCTCGTCGTTGGGATCGGCCAGGAACTTGGCGGCGTTGAGGCGGGCCAGCAGCAGCGATTCCTGCGCCACGCCGGCCAGGGCGGCGGCCTCGTAATCGCCGTCGTCCATGGCCGTCTTCATGATCTGGGTCAGGTCCTTGCGGGCACCGGCCCCCACCACGTTCATGCGCTTCTCGACCAGTTCCATCTTGGCCTTGCGCAGGTCGGCCACCTTGTCGAACCCGGCCATGTAGGCGGCGAATGCCTCCTGCATCTTGGTCAGGCTGGCCTTGCGGGTGGGGTCGGCCGTGGCGGCGATGGCCTCGGGCAGGGTCTTGGCGATGGACGGCTGGATCTTGCGAATCTGCTCGGCGATCTTGGGATCGGCGTGATCGGCGAAGATGATGACGTTGCGGCGGATGTTGGCGAAATCGCCCTTGAGGCTCAGCACCCTCTGGGCATTGTCGGAAACGCCGGCATATCTGTCGATCTGCCCCTTGGAGGAGCTCAACGTGGTGATGGACTGTCCGGCCAGCACCAGCAGCAGCAGGACGATCAGGCCGAAGCCCGCATAAATCCGCCCGGAAACGTTGAGATTGAACATTGCCGCACCCCCAGAAAGCATTTGGCCTGTCGAAGCGCATATGCGGAATCGCAGATTCTAGCCCTTCAGTATGTGAAATCTAATATAAAAGTGTAATCCGCATGAACACCTAGTCTTAGAATTGTTATAATATTGATATCTAATATATATTGGATATGCCCCTTTCAAACCGCCTCGCGCCGTCCCATCTCAGCCATGACGGAGCATGCTTGGGAGGGGTGTCATGCGACTGTTTGTGCTGTTGCCGGCCGTTTTGCTGCTGTGGGCGGGGACGGCCGCGGCCCAATGCCGCCCGGCGCCAAGGGCCGATCTCACCGGCTGCGATTTCTCCGGCGCCATGCTGGAGAACGCCGACCTGCGCAATGCCCGGCTGGACGGCGCCCGCTTCGCCAAGGCCAACCTGAAATGGGCCAATCTGACCGGCGCCAGCCTGAAGGGCGCGGTGTTCACCGGCGCCGACCTGTTCCACACCATTTTCGACGAGGCCGACATGACCGGCGCCGATCTTGCCGACACCTATCTGTTCGGCGCCAACCTGATCGGCACCCGGCTGGTGGAGGCCAATTTCAAGGGAGCCTTCCTCAAGGACGTGCTGATGGAGCGGGCCGATCTGTCGCGGGCCAGGCTGGCCGGGGTCTACATGCTGCGCGGAGTGTTCGAGGAGGCCCGGCTGAACGGCGCCGACCTGTCGGGCGCCGACATGACCGGCGCGGCGGCGGAACGGGCCGACTTCACCGAGGCCAATCTCAGGGGGACGCGGCTGTCGGGGGCGTCGGTGCGCTTCGCCCGCTTCGTGCGCGCCGACCTGGACGGCGCCGACTTCGCCAAGGCCGATCTGCTGCACACGGTCTTCGAGGGCGCCCGCAACGTGCCCCCGGGGGTGACCGAAACCCTGGCCACCCTGTTCGGCGCCGAGGAGAGGCGGTAAGAGGAAAAGCGGGCGGAACGCCCGCGCTCCAGGGAAACGGCATCTCCCGGAAGCGCGGGCGTTCCGCCCGCATGGATCATTCCGCCGCCGGCTTGGCCTGCTGCGCCTGGGCGAGATGGGCCGGGGCCGGCTCGGTGTGGTAGATCTCGGCGCCCTCGGCCACGAACTTCTCGCTCATCTCGGCCATGCCGGCCTGGGCGTCGGCGAAGTCGCGCACCTCCTGGCTGATCTTCATGGAGCAGAACTTCGGGCCGCACATGGAGCAGAAATGGGCCAGCTTGGCGCCCTCGGCCGGCAGGTGCTGGTCGTGGAAGGCCAGGGCCTTCTCCGGGTCGAGCGACAGGTTGAACTGGTCCTTCCAGCGGAACTCGAAGCGGGCCTTGGACAGCGCGTTGTCGCGCACCTGGGCGCCGGGATGGCCCTTGGCCAGATCGGCGGCATGGGCGGCCAGCTTGTAGGTGACCACGCCTTCGCGCACGTCCTGCTTGTCGGGCAGGCCCAGATGCTCCTTGGGCGTCACGTAGCACAGCATGGCGGTGCCGAACCAGCCGATCATGGCGGCGCCGATGGCGCTGGTGATGTGGTCGTAGCCCGGCGCGATGTCGGTGACCAGCGGCCCGAGCGTATAGAACGGCGCCTCGCCGCACAGCTCGATCTGCTTCTCGACGTTCTTCTTGATCTTGTGCATGGGCACGTGACCGGGGCCTTCGATGATCACCTGGCAATCGTGGGCCCAGGCCTTCTTGGTCAGTTCGCCCAGGGTCTCCAGTTCGCCGAACTGGGCGGCATCGTTGGCGTCGGCGATGGAGCCGGGACGCAACCCGTCGCCCAGCGAGAAGCCCACGTCATAGGCTTTCAAGAGCTCGCAGATGTCCTCGAAGTGGGTGTAGAGGAAATTCTCCTTGTGATGCGCCAGGCACCACTTGGCCATGATCGAGCCGCCCCTGGACACGATGCCGGTGGTGCGCTTGGCGGTCAGTGGGATATAGCGCAGCAGCACGCCGGCATGGATGGTGAAATAGTCCACGCCCTGCTCGGCCTGCTCGATCAGGGTGTCGCGGAAGATCTCCCAGGTCAGATCCTCGGCCTTGCCATCCACCTTCTCCAGCGCCTGATAGATCGGCACGGTGCCGATGGGAACCGGCGAGTTGCGGATGATCCATTCGCGGGTGGCGTGGATGTGCCGGCCGGTGGACAGGTCCATGACGGTGTCGGCGCCCCAGCGGGTGGCCCACACCATCTTCTCCACCTCCTCCTCCACCGAGGAGGCCACGGCGGAATTGCCGATATTGGCGTTGATCTTGGTGAGGAAGTTCCGCCCGATGATCATCGGCTCGGCTTCCGGGTGGTTGACGTTGGCCGGCAACACGGCGCGGCCGCGCGCGATCTCGGCGCGCACGAAGTCCGGGGTCACCTCGTCGGGAATGTCGGCGCCGAAATCCTCGCCGTCACGCACGATGGCAGCCTTGAGTTCCGCCCGCTTCATGTTCTCGCGGATGGCGACGTATTCCATCTCCGGCGTGATGATGCCGGCGCGGGCATAGGCCAACTGGGTCGGCGCCTTGCCCGGCTTGGCGCGCAGCGGCCGCAGCCCGGCCGAGGCGCGGTCGAACACCGGCACGCCGATGGTCTCGCCCGGCTTCAGGCCGTCATCCTCGGGGCGGTGGGCGCGACCCTCGTAATGCTCGACGTCGCCGCGCTCCAAAATCCACTGCTCGCGGATGCGCGGCACGCCCTTGGCGATATCGACGCTGAGGGTCGGATCGGTATAGGGACCGGAACAGTCGTAGACCCGCACCGGCGGCTCGCCGCAGCCCGGCGTCAGGTCGATCTCGCGCATGGCCACCCGGATGTCGGGGCGCGACCCCTCGACATAAATCTTGCGCGATCCCGGCAGGGAGCCGGTGGTGATCTTCAGGGCGGACTCGGACATCGGCGTGCTTCCTTCGCGCGTTTCGGCGGGCAGGGTCCGGGCGAAAGGCGGGCGGAAGCTTGGAAGTTCCGATCCCTTCGCCGGAATGACCCGGATCAGGTTCCAAGGGTCGCCGGCACGTCTGGCCGGCCTCTCAGCCCCTCGCCGGGGCTCCCCTTCGGAAAGATGCAAAGATTGGGCTTGTCCCGGCCCGGAAGTCAAGCTTTGCAAGACCTTACTTTGCGCCGGAGATACCCTTCGTCCTCGACCAGCACGACATGCCCTTGGCGGCGGCCGAGCCGCAGAAAGCCTCGATGGCCTCGGCGGAGCCCACCGCCACCAGCCGGTACCAGCGGCCCTGCCCCCCGACCGTGTTGGCGATGATCTCGGGGCTCATCCCTTTGAGGCGCAGGCGCTTCCAGTCCCGCTCGGCGGCGGCCTTGGTGCGGTACGAGCCGATCTGCATGCGCGCCGGACCGGGTTCGGCCGCCATTGCGGCCGGCGGCGGCGATGGTTCCGGTGCGGCGGCGGGAACGGCGGGCGGCGGAGAGGCGGCGGCCAGCCGCTCCAGCTCGGCCCTGGCGGGCAGAAATCCGCCCCCGGCCGCCTGGCCCAGCCGCTTCATGCCCTCGTCGCGGTTGATGGGCAGGCCGGTCCCGCCCCGCAGGTAGAGCATCCCCAGATTGTACTCGGCGCTGATCACCCCGGCATCGGCTGCCACCTGATACCAGGCGGCGGCCATATGGCCGTCGGCCTCCACGCCCAATCCCTGGCGGTAGAGATGGCCCAGATTGCGGGCCGCCTCGCCGTCGCCCAGTTCGGCGGCGCGCTGCCACTGGCGGGCCGCCTCGGCGTGCATGTCCTCGTGGAACGCCGCCAGTCCGCCGTAGAAATAGTGGTCGCGGATGGTCTGCATGGGCTCGGGGGCCGGCGAGCACCCGGCCAGCAACCCCAGGGCGAGCAGCGACACCGAGGCGAGAAAATGCCTGAGATCTGCGCACGGGTTCACAGAAGCCCTCCGTTAAAGGCTGTACTCTGCATCAGGCAATCACCGCTTCGGTTCAATATCCATGGACGACACGTTCCGCACCGACCTTACCGACTGGGCGA
>JAVBXM010000025.1 GCA_030824585.1 Phaeospirillum sp.
GTGGTGGTCATCTGCGTCGACGGGTCCTCTTTAGCCTCGGGGCAATGGTAGCAGCCCCGGGCAACGGACGCACCCTTCCCGCCACGGCGGAGACTACGGAGCCAAAAAGGTAAAAAACAGCGAATACAAGGAATTGGCAGACCCCATATCCGGCCTCCGTAATCTCCGGAGTGGACCCCCCGGCGCATATTCGGGAACCCTTTGCAGCGACGCACCCCATCGCCGCGAGGCCCGAATGCCCCCTTTCCCCCGTCTGTCCGCCGCTCCCGCCGGGGAATCCCTCCCGTGATGGCGATCCAGCGAATCCTGCTGGCCACCGACCTGGAACCCCATTCGGACCGGGCCATGGAGCGGGCCGTGCAACTGGCCCGGCAGCATTGCGCCATCCTGACCGCCCTTTACGCCATCCGCACCGGAGCGGAGCGCAAGCCCCTCGACAATCTGCCGCCCCATCACATCGAGGCGGAGATGGCGCGGCATCTGGAGAGGATTCCCGGCGCCGCCGATCTGCCGCTGGTGGTGGTGGCGACCGGGGGGCCGGTGGGGCCGTCCATGGCCCGCTATGCCGATCTGTGGAACGCCGACCTGCTGGTGGCCGGCCGGGCCGAGCCCGCCGACGGGCTGGGCCTGACCTCCACGGTCGAGAAGATCGGCGTCACCGGGCGCGTCCCCCTGCTGGCCGTGGTGGACAAGCCGTTCGCCCCCTATGCCACCGCCCTGGTTCCGGTGGATTTCTCCGAGCTGTCCCGCCCGGCCCTGAACGCCGCCCTGGCCATGGTTCCCACCGGAACGATCCGGATACTGCACGTCTATGACGCCCCGGCCGCCTGCCTGGCGGCGGGGGCCGAACCCTCCGGCGGAAGCTTCGCCGATGATTTCGCCTGGCTGACCGGCACACTGCCCATCCGCGGCCAATCGGTCACCACCGCCATACGCCTCGGCTCGCCCGTCGACGAGATCGTCGGCGAGGCCCTGGCGCCGCCGGCCCCCGATCTCCCGGCCCCCGATCTCATCGTCATGGGCTCGGCCGGGCGGAGCGGCCTGGGCCGGGCGCTGTTCGGCAGCACCGCCCACGAGGTCCTGGAGCGCATGCCTTGCGACGTGCTGATCGTACCGGAATGACGCCCGCCCCCCACCATCGCAGAAGGAAAATACCGGCCGCATGCCCCACGCCACCTCGCTGATCACCACCATCGTCGCCGGCATCGGCCTGGCCTTCGTCTTCGGCGCCATCGCCGTCCGGCTGCGCGTCCCGCCGCTGGTGGGCTATCTGCTGGCCGGCATCGTCGCCGGCCCGTTCACCCCCGGCTTCGTCGCCGATCAGGCCCTGGCGCCCCAATTGGCGGAAATCGGCGTGATCTTGCTGATGTTCGGCGTCGGCCTGCACTTCTCGCTCAAGGATTTGCTGTCGGTCAGCGCCATCGCCATCCCCGGCGCCATGGTCCAGATCACGGTGGCCACCGCCATGGGGCTGGGGCTGGCCCTGCTGATGGAATGGCCGGTGGCGGCGGGACTGGTGTTCGGACTGGCCTTGTCGGTGGCCAGTACGGTGGTGCTGCTCCGCGCCCTGCAGGAGCGCCGCGAGATCGATACCAGCCGGGGCCGGATCGCCGTGGGCTGGCTGATCGTCGAGGATCTGGCCATGGTGCTGGCGCTGGTGCTGCTGCCGGCCCTGGCCCATGCGGTCAACGGCCAAGGCGGCCTGGAGCGGGACTGGATCGCCACCCGCCTCGACCTGGGCCTCGGCGGCATGCTCGGCCTGACCTTCGCCAAGGTGGCGGCCTTCGTCGCCTTCATGCTGATCGTCGGGCGGCGGGTGATCCCGTGGCTTCTCCACACCGTCGCCCACATGGGCTCGCGCGAGCTGTTCCGCCTCGCCGTCCTGGCCATCGCGCTGGGCGTCGCCTTCGGAGCATCCAAGCTGTTCGGGGTGTCGCTGGCGCTGGGCGCGTTCTTCGCCGGCATGGTGCTGAGCGAGTCCGAGCTCAGCCACCAGGCGGCGCAGGAATCCCTGCCGCTGCGCGACGCCTTCGCCGTGCTGTTCTTCGTCTCGGTGGGCATGCTGTTCGATCCCAGCATCGTCTGGCGCGAGCCGCTGCCCTTCCTGGGCACCCTGTTCATCATCCTGTTCGGCAAGTCCATCGCCGCCTTCCTGATCGTCCTGGCCTTCCGCCACCCGGTCCGCACCGCGCTGACCATCTCGGCCAGCCTGGCGCAGATCGGTGAATTCTCGTTCATCCTGGCGGAACTGGGCGTCAACCTGGACCTGCTGCCCAGCCGGGCCCGCGACCTGATCCTGGCCGGCGCCATCGTTTCGATCCTGCTCAATCCCCTGATGTTCGCCGCCATGGACCGACTCCTGAAGCGCCTGGAAAAGCGCGGAAAGGAGACGGGGCCGGCAGAGGCCGCGCCGGAAACCATCTCCCCCGCCGACGCGTCCCTGCCGGTCACCTCGCAGGAAGGTCACGTGGTGCTGGTCGGCTATGGCCGGGTCGGCAGCCTGATCGGCGCGACCCTGCTGGAGCGGCAGACCGGCTTCCTGGTGATCGAGGACACCGACACCATCGTCGCCCAGTTGCGCAAGGCGGGCATCGAGGTGATCGACGGCAACGTCGCCAAACCGCAAGTCCTCAAGGCCGCCAATCTGGCCAAGGCCTGCTGCATGGTGGTGGCCATCCCCAACGCCTTCGAGGCCGGGCAGGCGGTCCAGCAGGCCCGCGCCGCCAATCCGGCCCTGCGGATCATCGCCCGCGCCCATTCCGACCCCCAGGTCGAGCATCTGTCCGGCCTGGGCGCCAACGTGGTGGTGATGGGCGAACGCGAGATCGCCCGCGGCATCACCGAGCGGCTGTTCGCCGAAAGCTGCAGCCCCGCACCGAACCCCACAAACATGTCGAGTCCGTAAGCATGCTGTATTTCTCCAAGCTGAAATCGGCGCTGGTCTGGGCGGTCTGCGTCCTGGGCGTCATTCTGAGCATCCCCAATTTCGTCAAGCCGGAAGCCATGCCCGGCTGGTTGCCGCTGACCCGCTTCAATCTTGGCCTCGACCTCCAGGGCGGTGCCTATCTGCTGCTGGAGGTCGACAGCCCGGCGGTGATCAAGGAACGTCTCGACGGAACCGTCGACGCCGTCCGCACCGGCCTGCGCGCCGCCGGCATCGGCTACCGCGACCTGAATGGAGCCAACGGGACGGTATCCTTCACCCTGGTCGATCCGGCCCGGATCGCCGAAGCCCGCGCCATCATCCGCCCGGCGACCGAAGGAAGCACGCCGGGCCTGAAGGACTTCACCGTCGAGGTCAGCGACAAGGGGGCCTTCCGCCTCACCCTCGCCGAGGACGCCATCCGCACCGCGCAATCGCGGGCGG
The DNA here is from genome assembly GCA_030824585.1 of Phaeospirillum sp. GTDB lineage: Bacteria > Pseudomonadota > Alphaproteobacteria > Rhodospirillales > Magnetospirillaceae > Phaeospirillum. Next base: position 3,368 of record JAVBXM010000025.1, read on the forward strand.
TCGAGCAATCGGTGGAGATCGTGCGGCGCCGCATCGACCAGACCGGCGTCAACGAGCCGGTGGTGGCCCGCCAGGGGCGCGACCGCATCCTGGTCCAGTTGCCGGGCATCGACGATCCCGGGCGGATCAAGCGGCTGCTGGGGCAGACCGCCAAGATGACCTTCCACCTGCTGGCCGACGGGCCGGGCGCCGCCGGCTCCAAGCTGTTGCCGTCGACCGACACGGCCTACGGCAGCGACAAGATTCCCGTCCGCACCAAGGTGGAACTGGACGGCGCCCGCCTGCGCGACGCCTCCGCCACCATGAATTCCCAGACGGGCGAATGGGTGGTCAGCTTCGCCTTCGACGGGGTCGGGGCCAAGCGCTTCGCCGACATCACCACCAAGAACGTCGGCCATCCCTTCGCCATCGTGCTGGACGGCAAGGTGATCAGCGCCCCGGTCATCCGCGAGCCGATCACCGGCGGCCAGGGGCAGATCAGCGGACGCTTCACCGCCCAGTCGGCCAGCGACCTTGCCGTGCTGCTGCGGGCCGGCGCCCTTCCGGTGCCGCTGACCGTGGTCGAGGAGCGCAGCGTCGGCCCCGACCTGGGCGCCGACGCCATCCGGGCCGGGGTGATCGCCTGCGTGGTCGGCTTCGCCCTGGTGGTAGGCTACATGATGCTGAGCTACGGCCTGTTCGGCATCTTCGCCAACGTCGCCCTGCTGTTCAACCTGGCGCTGACCCTGGCGGCGCTGTCGCTGCTCCAGGCCACCCTGACCTTGCCCGGCATCGCCGGCATCCTGCTGACGCTGGGCATGTCGGTGGACGCCAACATCTTGATCAACGAGCGCATCCGCGAGGAGGCGCGCAAGGGCGTCTCGCCCGCCGCCGCCATGGAGGCCGGCTTCCGCCGCGCCTTCGCCACCATCACCGACAGCAACCTGACCACCCTGATCAAGATGATGCTGCTCTATGCGGTGGGCACCGGAACGGTGAAGGGCTTCGCCGTCACCATCAGCTTGGGGATCATCACCTCCATGTTCACCGCCACCATCGTCGCCCGCTGGCTGATGGTGGCATGGTTCCGGGCGCGGCGCCCCAAGAGCCTGCCGGTCTCGTGGGGGCTGCGGCTGGTGCCCGAGGTGACGCGCATCCCCTTCATGAAGGGGCGCAACGTCGGCCTGATCGTCTCGGTGATCATCAGCGCCGCCTCCATCGGCCTGTTCTTCAAGCCGGGCCTGGATTACGGCGTCGATTTCGCCGGCGGCACGGTGGTGGAGATCCGGACCGATGGCCCGGCCGACTTCCCCCGGCTGCGCGAGGTCACCGGCCACCTGGGGCTGGGCCAGGTGTCGCTGCAGCAATTCGGCGCCCCCACCGACGTGCTGGTCCGCTTCGAGCAGCAGCCGGGCGGCGACCAGGCCCAGCAGAAGGCGGTGACCCAGGTCCAGAAGACGCTGGCCGAGGAGTTCCCGGGCATCTCCATCCGCCGGGTGGAGACGGTCGGCGCCTCGGTCAGCGCCGAACTGTTCCAGGAAGGCATGCTGGCCCTCGGCCTGGCGGCGGTGGCCATGCTGATCTACATCTGGTTCCGCTTCGAGTGGCAGTTCGGAGTGGGCGCCGTGGTGACCATGCTGCTGGACGTCACCAAGACGGTGGGCTTCTTCGCCATCACCGGCATGCAGTTCAACCTGACCGCCATCGCGGCGATCCTGACCATCATGGGCTATTCCATCAACGACAAGGTGGTGGTCTACGACCGGGTGCGCGAGAACCTGCGGCTTTACCGCCGCATGCCGCTGCGCGAACTGATCGACCGCAGCATCAACGAGACCATGAGCCGCACGGTCGGCACCTCGCTGGCCCTGTTCCTCGCCACCGCGCCGCTGGCCCTGTTCGGCGGCGAGGCCTTGCAGGAATTCGCCCTGGTGCTGCTGTTCGGCGTGGTGCTGGCCACCTCGTCGTCCATCTTCATCGCCGCCCCCATCCTGCTTTTCCTCGGTGAAAAGCGGCTTCGCCGCACGCCCGCCGAGGAAGAGACGGAGCCGTCACCACCGGCGCAAGGCGGGCACTGACCGTCCCGCCCCTCCGCCCGGCACGCGGCTGGCTTGCCGGGCGGAGGAAATCCGATCAGCTATGCAGCCCGGGCGCCTCATGCCCGGTGCGCGCCACGTACTCCATATAGCTGCCGCTATACTGGTGGATGCCCTCGGGCGTCAGCTCCAACACCCGGTTGGAAAGCGCGGCCAGGAAATGCCGGTCGTGCGACACGAACAGCATGGTGCCCTCGTAGGCCGCCAGCGCGGTGATCAGCATTTGCTTGGTATCAAGATCGAGATGGTTGGTGGGCTCGTCGAGCACCAGGAAATTGGGCGGATTGAAAAGCATGATCGCCATCACCAGCCGGGCCTTTTCTCCCCCCGACAGGACGCGGCATTTCTTTTCCACGTCATCGCCGGAGAAGCCGAAGCAGCCGGCGAGCGCCCGGAGCTGTCCCTGGTTCGCCTGGGGAAAGGAGTCTTCCAGGGACTCGAACACCGTCCGGTCGCCGTCCAGCAGTTCCATGGCGTGCTGGGAGAAATAGCCCATCTTGACGCTGGCGCCGACGGCGACGGTCCCCATGTCCGGTCCGGTCGCGCCGGCCACCAGCTTCAGCAGCGTCGACTTGCCGGCACCGTTGGCTCCCATGACGCACCAGCGCTCCTTGCGGCGGATGGTGAGGTCGAGCCCCTGATAGATGGTCCGGCTGCCATAGCCCTTGTGCACATTCTTGAGGACCGCCACATCCTCGCCCGAGCGCGGTGCCGGCGGAAAGTCGAAGGATACGACCTGGCGGCGCCTCGGAGGCTCGAAGCGCTCGATCTTGTCCAGCTTCTTCACCCGGCTTTGAACCTGGGCCGCGTGGGAGGCCCGGGCCTTGAAGCGCTCGATGAACTTCAGCTCCTTCGCCAGCATGGCCTGCTGCCGTTCGAACTGGGCCTGCTGCTGCTTCTCGTTCAGCGCCCGCTGCCGCTCGTAGAAGGCGTAATCGCCGGAATAGGTGGTCAGCGACCCGCCGTCGATCTCGACGATCTTGGTGACGATCCGATTGAGGAACTCGCGATCGTGGGAGGTCATCAGGAGGGCGCCGTCGTAGCCCTTGAGGAATCCCTCCAGCCAGATCAGGCTTTCGATGTCCAGGTGGTTGCTGGGCTCGTCAAGGAGCATGGCATCGGGCCGCATGAGCAGGATGCGGCCGAGCGCCACGCGCATCTTCCAGCCGCCCGACAGCTTGCCCACGTCGCCGTCCATCATCTCCTGGCTGAAGCTGAGCCCGGCCAGCACTTCGCGCGCCCGGCCCTCCAGCTCATAGCCCCCCAACTCCTCGAACCGCGCCTGCACCTCGCCATAGCGCTCGATGATGGCATCCATCTCATCGGCACGGTCGGGGTCGCACATGGCCGCCTCGAGATCGGCCAATTCCGCCGCCACGGCGCTGACCGGCCCGGCACCGTCCATCACTTCCGCCACCGCGCTGCGGCCGGACATTTCGCCGACATCTTGGTTGAAATAGCCGATCGAGACCTGCTTCTCGATGGAGACCTGGCCGGTGTCCGGCGACTCTTCGCCGGTGATCATGCGGAACAGCGTCGTCTTGCCGGCACCGTTGGGACCGACGAGACCGACCTTCTCGCCCCTGTTGAGCGCCGCGGAGGTCTCGAGAAAGAGAATCCGGTGACTGTTCTGCTTACTGATGTTTTCGAAGCGAATCATATGCGGCTGGGTTCCCGTGGTGCAATTCGGCCTCCTTATGCCACAGGATGGACGACGCCATAGAGTCCCGATCGAAATTTCGGCGAAAACACCCTGCGCCGGCGGTGGCCCGCAAGGAACTGGCCGAAGCCGGGGAGCGCCGGAGATCTGCCGGATGGTCCGGCGGGGCCGGAACGGCCATGGGTTAGAATCAATCTTATTTCTACTATTTTAGTAGACTGATTCATTTTTGACGCTGTATACCGGATCGGCCATCGGATTTCGGAGCAGGCGGTCATGGTTATCGGCAAAGGGGACATCGACAGGGGAAGCATCGAGCTTGCGGGCATCGGCCATGCCTTCGGCCGGCATGGTCCGCGCGTGCTGGACGGCATCACCCTGACGGTTCCCCATGGTCAATTCCTCGCCCTGGTCGGCCGCAGCGGCTGCGGCAAATCCACCCTTTTGCATGTGATCGCCGGCCTGATCCATCCCCAGGCGGGCGAGGTCCGCATCGGCGGGCGGGCGGTGCGGGGGCCGTCGGCCAAATGGAACGTCATGTTCCAGTCGCCCTCGCTGCTGCCCTGGATGACCGCCGCCGGCAACATCGCGCTGGGCCTGCGCTATGCCGGGACGCCGAAGGCGGAGATCGGGAACCGGGTCGAGGAATTGCTGGCCCTGGTCCACTTGTCCGAGCATGCCGGCGACAACGTCCAGGACCTGTCCGGCGGCCAGCAGCAGCGGGTCGCCCTGGCCCGGTCCCTGGCCACCCGGCCGGACGTGCTGCTGCTGGACGAGCCGTTCTCGGCGCTCGACCCCTTCACCCGCGCCACCCTGCAACAGGAGGTGCGGGCCATCGCCACCAGCCTCGGCCTCACCCTGGTGATCGTCACCCACGACGTGGACGAGGCCCTGCTGATGGCCGGCCGCGCCGTGGTGATGGCGCCCCGGCCGGGACGCATCGTCGCCGACATCGCCATACCCGAGGCCGAACACGACCGGCGGGCCTTCGCCGAGGCCCGCGCCGAAGTGCTGGCCCGCTTCGAGGCGGCGCACCCGTCGGCGATCCCGGAGCGGGCCTCGAAGCCCTCCATCCGCCGCTTCTTCTTTCCCGCCCTCGGGCGGCAACCCCAGTCCTGACGGAGACGCACCATGTCCGACAGCAGCCCCCTGAAGCGCCCCGTGACGCGGCGCCGTTCCCTCGACATGCTGGCCGGAGGCGGCCTGGCCGCCTGGCTGGCCACCAAGGGCGGCCCAGGCTTCGCCGCGCCGCCCGAGGACGAGGTGGTGCGCATCGGCCATCTGCCCATCACCGACGCCACCGCCCTGCTGGTGGCCCACGCCATCGGCGCCTTCGAGGCGGAAGGCCTGAAGACCGAGCCGCCGGTGCTGCTGCGCGGCTGGTCGCCCCTGGCCGAGGGCTTCGCCGCCGGCAAGTTCAATCTGGTCCACCTGCTGAAGCCCATTCCGGTGTGGATGCGCTACAACAACAAGGTTCCGGTCAAGGTGGTGGCCTGGGCGCACACCAACGGCTCGGGCCTGGTGGTGGGCGGCAAGACCGGCATCACCTCCTTCGCCGACCTGGGCGGGCGGCAGATCGCCGTGCCGTTCTGGTATTCCATGCACAACATCGTGCTGCAGATCGGCATCCGCGCCGCCGGCCTGACCCCGGTGATCAAGCCGGCGGGCGAGGTGGTGGCCAAGTCGGAGGTCAACCTGCAGGTTCTGCAGCCCCCGGAGATGCCCCCGGCGCTCGCCGCCGGCAAGATCGACGGCTACATCGTCGCCGAGCCGTTCAACGCCCTGGGCGAATTGAAGGCGGGCGGCAGGATTCTGCGCTTCACCGGCGACATCTGGAAGAACCACCCCTGCTGCGTGGTCACCATGCACGAGGCCGATACCGCCAAGCGGCCGGAATGGACCCAGAAGGTGGTGGACGCCGTGGTCAAGGCGCAGATCTACGCCTCGGCCAACAAGAAGGAGGTGGCGCGGCTGATCTCCCAGGACGGCAAGGGCTACATTCCGCTGCCGGCCGCCGTGGTCGAGCGCGCCATCGGCCATTACGACGACCCCGACTATGACGCCCTGGGCGCCAACCGCCACCGCAAGGAATGGGGCAACGGCCGCATCGACTTCCAGCCCTGGCCCTACCCCTCCGCCACCAAGCTGATCGTCGAGGCCATGGGCAAGACGGTGGTCAGCGGCGACAAGGCTTTCCTCGACAAGCTGTCGCCCGATTTCGTGGTGCAGGATCTGGTGGATTACTCCTTCGTCAAGCGCTCGCTCGACCGCTTCCCCGAGTGGAAAAAGGACCCCAGCGTCAATCCCGGCGATCCCTTCAGCCGCGCCGAGATCATCCGGGCATGACGACGCACCGCCTGTTGTTCTCGGCCCTGGGGGTGGGGCTGCTGGTCGCCGTGTGGTGGGCGGCGGCGCAAGGGGTGGCCGCCGACCCGCGCACCGCCGCCTTCGCCGGTTTCGCCCCCCGGCCCGCCGTCCAGGCGCTGGTCGCCATGACCGAAGGCGGTGAACTGAGCCGCGCCATCGGCCCCAGCCTGGGCCGGGTGGCGGCGGGGCTCGGCTGGGCAGCCCTGCTGGGCATCCCGGTGGGAATCGCCTTGGGGCGCTCGCCGCTGCTGGGCGCCCTGACCCATCTGCCGTTCCAGTTCCTGCGCATGATCAGCCCCCTGGCCTGGATGCCGCTGGCGGTGATGGCCTTCGCCACCTGGGACGGGGCCATCGTCTTCCTGATCGCCGCCGCCGCCATCTGGCCCATGGTCTTCGCCACCGCCGCCGGGCTGGCCAAGCTGGACCCGCAATGGTTCAAGGTGGCCCGCAACCTGGGGGCCGGGGCCTTCCATCTGCTCGCCACGGTGATCGTGCCGGCCATCGCCACCGATATCCTGACCGGCATCCGCCTCGCGCTGGGCGTCGCCTGGATCGTCCTGGTGCCGGCCGAATTCCTGGGTGTGACCTCGGGGCTGGGCTACGCCGTCAACGACGCCCGCGACACCTTGTCCTACGACAAGCTGGCGGCCACCGTGCTGGTCATCGGTCTGATCGGCTTCTCGCTCGACGGTGTGTGCCTCGTCCTTGTCCGGCGCTTTTCCTGGCGGAGAGCGTCATGAAGATCGCGATCGCCGGCAAGGGGGGCGTGGGCAAGACCACGCTGACCGGCCTCTTGGCCCGCCAGATGGCCGAGGACGGCTACCGCGTCCTGGCCATCGACGCCGACCCCGACGCCAACCTCGCCTCGGCGCTGCCGCTGGACCAGCCCGGCCCGGTCACGCCGCTGGCCGCGCGCACCGACCTAATCGACGCCCTTTCGGGGCGCGGCGCCCTGCCCGGCGGCATGGTGCTGCTCAACCCCGACATCGGGGCGGTCCTTCCCGAGTTCCGCCGGAGCTGGGGCGGAGGACACAGCCTGCTGACGCTCGGCTGGCACAAGGGCGGCGGCGAGGGCTGCTACTGCGCCGAGAACGCCGTGCTGAAACGGGTGCTGTCCGCCGTCCTGCCGGGCGCCACCGACGTGGTGCTGGTGGATGCCGAGGCCGGGCTGGAACACTTAAGCCGGGGCACGGCGCAGGCGGTCGACGCGGTACTGGCGGTGGTGCAGCCGGGCAGCCGCAGCGTGGAAACCGCCTTCGCCATCCGCGAGCTGGCCGCCGGCCTGGGCATCCGCGCCGTCTTCCCGGTGCTGGTGGGCGAGCGCGGACCAAACGACGTGGACGCGGTGCAGTCCACCCTGGGCGACTGGCCGATCCTGGCCCACCTGCCCTGGGAGGATGCCATCCGCCGCGCCGACCTGGAGGGGCGGCCGCCGCCCATTCCCGAATCCTTCCGGCCCGCCCTGCGCCGGCTGATCCTGACCCTGGCCTCCGCCTGCCCCCTGGAGCATCCATGACCCCCGATGAGCTCAAGGCGCACCGCGCCTCCTACCCCTCCCGTGCCCAGGTGCGCGAGACCACTCCCGACCCGGCGGTGCGCGCCCTGCTCGACCTCGCCGCCGAGAAGGGCATCTCCACCGTCTTCGACCGCTTCGACAAGCAAAAGAACCATTGCGGCCACGGCCTGACCGGCGTGTGCTGCCGCATCTGCCACATGGGGCCCTGCCAGGTGACGCCCCGGGCGCCGCGCGGCGCGTGCGGCGCCGATGCCGACGTCATCGTGGCGCGCAATATCCTGCGCTGGATGGCCGGCGCGGTGGCCGCCCACGGCGCAAGGGGGCGCGAGGTGATCCTGGCACTCAAGGCCGCCGCCGAGGGCCGCCTGGACCAGCCCATCCGGGGAATCGCCAAGCTGAACGCCGTGGCCAAGGCGCTGGGCCTGTTCGACGAGGCCAAGAGCGTCCACACCCTGGCCGCCGAGGTGGCCGACGTGCTGCTCGACGACATGAGCCGCACCGTGCCGGGCGACCACCGCACGCTGCGCGCCCTGGCCCCGCCCGAGCGCATCAAGGTCTGGGAGGAGCTGGACATCCTGCCCATCGGCTCGCAGCAGGAGGTGTTCGAGGCCCTGCACCGTACCGGCGTCGGCACCGACGGCGACTGGCAGAACCTGATGAAGCAGTTCCTGCGCTGCGGCCTGGCCTTTTCCTGGTCGTCGGTGGCGGGCTCGGCCATCGCCATGGACATCCTCTATGGCCTGCCGCAACGCTCGCGCATCGCCACCAACGTGGGCACCATCGACCCGGCCTGCGTCAACATCGCCGTCCACGGCCATTCGCCCGTACTGGTCAGCGCCATCGTCGAGGCCGCCGACGACCCCGATATCCAGGCCCAGGCCAAAGCGGCGGGCGCGGCGGGCATCAAGTTCTACGGCATCTGCTGTTCCGGCCTGTCGGCGCTGTACCGCCACGGCGACGTCCATCCGCTGGCCAACGCGGTGGGGGCCGAGCTGGTGCTGGCCACCGGGGCCATCGATTTGTGGGTCGCCGATCTGCAGGACGTCTATCCCGGCATCATGGACGTGGCCGAGTGCTTCCACACCAAGGTGGTGACCACCAGCGATTCCGCCCGCCTGCCGGGCGCCATCGCCATGGGCTTCGACCATACCCATTCCAACCTGGGCGAGACCCGCGCCATGGCGCGCCGCATCGTCGAGCTGGCCATCGCCAACCAGCCGCTGAGGAGCGCCGCCAACGTCCATATCCCGCCGGTCACCGCCGAGGCCGAGATCGGCTTTTCGGTCGAGAACATCGGCGAGGCGTGGGGCGGCGCGGGCGCGCTGCTCGACGCGCTGAAAAGCGGAACGGTGCGCGGCATCGTCAATCTGGTGGGCTGCAACAACCCGAAGATTCCCTATGAGGTGGCCATTTCCAAGGTGACCGACATCCTGCTGGCCCATGACGTGCTGGTGCTGACCAACGGCTGCGCCTCGTTCCCGCTGCTCAAGCAGGGATATTGCACCACCGGCGCCCTGGACAAGAGCGGCGACGGCCTGCGACGGGAACTGGGCCAACGGCAGTTGCCGCCGGTGCTGCACATGGGCGAGTGCCTGGACAACGCCCGGGCCTCGGGCCTGTTCCGCACCCTGGCCGATGCCGCCGGCCGGCCGATCAAGGACATGCCCTTCGCCTTCTCCAGCCCGGAATGGTCCAACGAGAAGGGCGTGGGGGCGTCGCTCAGCTTCCGCCTTCTCGGCCTCAACTCGTACCACTGCATCCCGGCCCCGGTTACCGGCTCGCGAAACGTCCAGCGCTTCTTCGAGCACGACACCGCCGACATCCTGGGGGGCGTCATGGTGGTGGACAACGATCCCGAGGCACTGGCCCTGCGCCTGATCGCCGACCTCGACACCCGCCGGGACCAACTCGGCTGGCCGGTTTCTTCGGCCGGAAATGCCGTGCCATGACCAGAAGAAGTCTGGAATATTGTATACAATCATCGAGCTCTTGCCGCGCCCGGGGGTGAACGCAAGCGGGCCTTGGGTACACCCATCTTCGCGATATTCGGACACTTCGGATTACGAAGGCAACTAAGTCTCACCCTTCGGCGACAGCCCCCAGGAACGGCAGAAGGTGTTTCAGGACCGCGGCCGGATCCTGCCGCTGGGGAAAATGGGCCAGACCCTCCAGCAGCACGCGGCGATAGGGAGCGGCGAACAGGGCTTCGCGGCCTTCCGAGGTGGCGGGAGCGTTGCAGGGATCGGCGCCGCCATGCAAGACCAGGGTGGGGACCCGGATGACGGGGGACGCCGCGACCCGCCGTTCCGCCTCGTCGTAGTGGGGGTCGGCGGGGGCGTGGCCCCACCGCACCCGGTAGGAGTGAAGCGTCACGTCCGCCCAGTCGGGATTGTCGAGGGATTGTGCGACCTCGGCGAAATCGGCGTCGGGGATGCGCCAGTCCGGACTCCAGATCTCCCACATGTGACGGGCAAACGCCTTCCCGTCGCGGCGCACGATTTGCTCGCCGCGGTCCAGGGCCATCAGCCAGTGGTACCAGAAGTTTTGCGCCTGCCGCAGGGACAGAGGCTGGTTCGGATTGTTGCCGTCCCAACCCGCCGACATGGCCACGCAGGCGCGCAGCCGCTCCGGGGCCAGCACCGCCGCGGTATAGGCGGTGCGCGCTCCCAGATCGTGGCCGAAAACGGAAAAGCGTTCGATCCCAAGGACCTCGGCCACCTGGAGAAGGTCTTGGGCCAGGGCAGCGATCTGTCCCGTACGACGTTGCTCGGGCCGATGAAAGCGCGTGGGGCCGAAGCCACGCAGATAGGGCGCCAGCGTTTTCCAGCCGGCCGCATGCAGGGCCGGCTCGATTCCCTTCCAGGTGCCGGCGTCATCGGGCCAACCGTGCAGCAGAAAGAGCGGCCGCCCATCCTCGGGGCCCAAGATGCGGCAGCCGACGCTGAGGAATGGGGTTTCGATCTGGACCAGAGCCATGGAGCGACCTCGGATTGGGCGAAATCAGGGCGACGACGCCACATTATCTACACACCAGTAGATATAACAATTAGATATTAAATTATTCCATTAACCCGGCAAACCCCATGGATTTACCCGCCAATATCAGGATTAGCTTAAGCTTATTCAAATCCCTTGACTCGGACATGGGCCTTAAATCTATTATCCAGTAGATTGATAATCTAAGAAGGGGTCAAGCATGTCCGCATTCAAGATCGCAAGCTGGGCGGTTGCCGCCGCCCTGGGTTTGGCAAGCCCGGCCCTGGCCGATGAGATCCGTCTGGCCACCCAGCCCATCCCCCATTACGCCCCCATCTTCGTCGCCAAGCAGAAGAAGTGGCTGGACGAGGAGCTGGCCAAGGTCAAGCCGGGCATCGAGGTCAAGTGGTCGTCCTTCGCCGCCGGCCCGCCGATCAACGAATCCTTCGCCGCCGGTCAGCAGGATTTCGGCTTCCTGGGCGACACACCGGCCCTGATCGGCAAGTCGGTGGGTATCGACACCAAGGTGGTCGGCCTGACCTCCAGCGGCCCCAAGAGCCTGGCGGTGATCATCGGCGCCGGCTCGGCCATCAAGGACGCCAGGGAGCTGAAGGGCAAGAAGGTGGCGGTGACCAAGGGGTCCTATGCCCAGCACCTGCTCGCCCTGGTGCTGGAGAAGGGCGGCCTCGGCTTCAGCGATATCGAGCTGGTCAACCTGCCCAACGCCGAGATCGCGCCGGCCATCATCTCCGGCACCATCGACGCCGGCGCGGTGTGGGAACCGGTCATCAGCAGGTTCGAAGCCCAGAAGGAGATCCGGGTGCTGGCCGACGGCACCGGCCTCAAGAAGGGAGTGCTGGTGATCATCGCCACCGCCGACTTCGTCAAGACCAAGCCGGAGCAGACCAGGGCGCTTCTCAAGGCCTATGCCCGCGCGGCCGCCTATATCAAGGCCAATCCGAAGGAAGCCGCCGAACTGGTCAGCGCCGACACCAAGCTGGCGCCCGACCTGCTGGCCCAGGTCTTCGCCAAGTTCGACTACAATCCGGTGATCGGCCCCGACGACGTGGAGGAAATCCGCCGGGCCGAAGTCTATCTGCGCACCATCGGCATCCTCAAGACGCCGGTGGACGTGAATTCCTGGCTGGACCGCACCCTCGTGGCGGAGGGGGGCGCCAAGTGAGCGGACTGGTCGCGGCCGTGAGCGGCCCCGGCCCCGTCACCGGCTGGAGGGAGCGCCTGCGCCCCCTTCGGTCGCTGGCGGCGGCGGCGCGCCGGGGGGCCTTCTATCTGGCCCTGCCGGCGGCGTTGATCATCCTTTGGCAGGGGCTGTTCGAACTGGGCCTGATCCGCCCCATCCTGCTCCCGCCGCCCTCGACGGTGGCCCGGACCTTCTGGACCCTGACCGCCAGCGGGGAGCTGCCGCTCCACATCGCCGTCAGCCTGCTGCGGGTGCTCGAGGGCTTTGCCATCGCCGCCGCGCTGGGGCTGATCCTGGGAATCGGCATCGGGCTGTCGCGGAGCCTGGACCAGGCCACCGACCTGACCATCCAGTTGATCAAGCCCATCCCGCCCATCGCCTGGATTCCCCTGGCCATCCTGTGGTTCGGCATCGGCGAGGCGGGCAAGGTCTACATCATCGCCCTGGGCGCCTTCTTCCCTGTCCTGGTCAATACCATCGACGGCATCCGCCAGACCGATCACCGGTATGTGGAACTGGCCCGCATCCTGGAGGTGACCCGCTCCCGCTTCATCGCCCAGGTGGTTCTGCCGGGGGCGCTGCCCTCCATCATGACCGGGCTGCGGGTCGGCCTGATGGTGGCCTGGATCTGCGTGGTCGCCGCCGAACTGATCGCCGCCTCGCGCGGGGTCGGCTACCTGATCATGGATGCCCGCCAGTTGTCGCAGACCGACCAGGTTCTGGTGGGCATGATCACCATCGGCGCCATGGGCAAGCTGCTGGACGTTCTGCTGAAGGCCGCCGAGCATCGGCTCATCACCTGGAAAACCACCTATTCCGGCAACTGACGGGGCAAGACGCCATGACCATCGCCGCCGCACGGACCGACGACCTCAGGATCGGGCCGCTGTCCAAGACCTTCTCGCTGCCCACCGGCAGCGTTCACGCCCTGGACTCCATCCGACTGGACATCCCCGGCGGACGGTTCATCAGCATCGTCGGCGCCTCGGGATGCGGCAAGAGCACCCTGCTGCGCATCATCGCCGGGCTGGAGACGGGATATGACGGCCACGTCACCCTGGGAGACAAGCCGATCACCGGCCCCGGCCTCGATCGCGGCGTGGTGTTCCAGGAGCACCGCCTGCTGCCCTGGCTGACGGTGGAGGCCAATATCGCCTTCGGCCTCAAGAACCTGCCACCCGACGAGATCGCGCGTCGCGTCGCCGAGCATCTGGAGCTGGTCGGCCTGGCCGGCTTCGCCAAGGCCTATCCACACCAGCTTTCCGGCGGCATGGCGCAGCGGGTGGCCATCGCCCGCGCCCTGGTCAATCAGCCGCAGGTGCTGCTGCTGGACGAGCCGTTCGGAGCCCTGGACGCCATGACCAAGATCCAGATGCAGCAGGAGGTGCTGCGCATCTGGGAGGTGGAGAAGACCACCATGATCCTGGTCACCCACGATATCGACGAGGCGATCTTTCTCGGCGACGAGGTGGTGGTGATGTCGTCCCGGCCGGGAACCGTGAAGATGGTCCTGCCGGTGGAGCTGTCGCGCCCGCGCGACCGCTCCAGCATCGATTTCATCGCCCTGCGCAAGCGCATCCACCGGGAGTTCTTCACCGAGGCCGAATTGCCTTTCGCCTACGAGATATGAACCCAAGGAGGCGCCCATGACGTTCATCCCTCGCCACCCCTCCCTGCTGCTGAGCGAGAGTTCCCGCGCCGACGGCATCCCGCCGGAGGTGCTGCTGGGAGAGAGCGAATACGCCCAATTGCGGAAGGTCTCGACGCCATGCCGCTTCGCCGCGGGCGAGTCGGTGTTCCAGCAAGGCGACCACCACAACGGCATCTACCTGATCCTGTCGGGCCAGGTCCGCATCTATTATGCCGGCCCGTCGGGACGCGAGATCACCCTGGCCTACTGGTCGCCGGGCAATTTCGTCGGCGGCCCGGAAATTTTCGGCGGCGGCCCGCACATGTGGTCGGGCCAAGCCATCCGCCCCACCGAGCTGCTGCACGTCAAGGGGGCCGCCCTGCGCCGGGTGGTGGAGGGCAACCTCCGGCTCGCCTTGGCTCTGCTCGACATGTCCGTGCACAAGGGAAAGTGCTTTTCCTCCCTGATCCAGATGCTGGGCACCCGCTCGGCGGCCCAGCGGCTGGCGCGGTTATTGGCCTTGATGGCCGACATGGACGGCACAAGACGCAAGGACGGCATCGTCATCGGCCGCTCGCTGACCCAGGAGGACCTGGCCAAGATGGTGGGGGCCACCCGGCAATGGGTCTCGGCCACCCTGGAGCGCTTCCGCGAGGGTGGCTTGGTGGACTTCGCCCCCAACCGTATCCTCATCCTCGATCTCGACGGCCTGCGCACCCAGGGCGGATGAGCTCAGGACAGGCCCAGCTTGAGGACCCGGTCGGCATTGCCGAACAGCACCGCCTCCAGGACCTCGTCCCGGAGTCCCAGGCTTAGGACGTCGTCGACGGTCTGCTTCATGGGCCGGAACGGGTACGAACTGCCGAACAGCAACTGATCGCGCATGAAGCCGTTGGCCGCCTCGACATAGAGCCGGCTGCCGGGCAGGAACAGGTACATGTCGGGGACCAGGAAGACGTTTTCGTGGCGGAACGCCACCCCGACGATTTCCGCCACGCGCGGCCAGAAGCCGTGGTGGCAGACGATGCGCAGTCCGGGGAAATTCAGCGCCACCCGCCCGATGGCGGCCGGATCGTTGAAATCCGGGTCCGGCGTGGTCGGGCCCGACATCACGAAGACCGGCACGTCCAGATGCCGGCAGGCATCGTAGACCGGCGACAGCAGGGGATCGTCGGCTTTCAGCGGCGAGGCGCCGAAGCCGGGTTCCACGTTGACGGCTTTCAGACCCAGACCGTTGACGGCCCGTTCCACCTCGGCCACCGCGCCACGCGCCCCCTGGGCCTGCGGGTCCACCGAGGCGATGCCGACCAGTTCCGGGTGATCGGCCGTCAGTTGGGCGATGGTGTCGTTGGGAATCCATAGAGCGGGGGTATCGCGGCCGACCACCACGGCGCGGGTGATGCCCGCCGCCTGGACCTCGCCCACGAAGCCCCCCAGGCTGTGCGAGGCGACGAAGTGGCTGTCGTCCTTGGACCCCACCCGCCGGTTCAGCCAGCGGGCCGTTTCGAATGCGGCGGTGCCGGGGCTGGCTCCGTAAAAGTCATGCAAGAAGGCTGGGCGGCTCCGCATGTCGATGATCCTGCGCGGCACTTGCGCCTCCTTATCCTATGTTCGCGAAGCGAATCCGAGGCTCCCCGCAAGGGGGAGCCTCGGCCCTTCTCCGCCTCAGAACGCCTTGTCTTCACCGAAGGTGACGCGGTGCAGCAGGCGGTACTCGGTGTAGTCGGTCACCGCGTAGTGGGTGGTGGCGCGGTTATCCCAGATGGCGACGTCGTTATTCCGCCAGCGCCAGCGGGCCTGGGCCTCGGGCTTCTCGAACAGCGAGAACAGGAAGGTCAGCAGCGCATCGCTCTCCTGGCGCGACAGGCCCCGAATGCGCAGCGTGAAGTTGGGACTGACATAGACGAACTTGCGGCCGGTGATGGGGTGGGTCTGAACCACCTTATGGATGACCGGCAGATGGTCGGCGCGGGCCTGGCGATACAACTCCTCGCCGTTGGGCTGGGTCAGGAACCATTCGGGCCAGCCGCTGTGCTCGATGCTGTGCACGGCCTCCAGCTTCTCCAGGTACTGCCCCAGCGCCGGGTTCAGCCGGTCGTAGACATAGGTTCCGCTGGCCCAGGCGGTATCGCCGCCGATGGCGGGCACGTCGCGGGCGTGCAGCACGGTGCCGGTGGGCGGGTTGGCCTCGAAGGAAATATCGGCGTGCCACTGGTCGGTGCCATAGGTGGGCAGGCCCGGCTTGAATTCGATCAGCTCGATCAGCTTGTTGGCTTCATGGCGCTTGAAATACGCCTTGGCCTTGTCGGGATCGCCGAAGATGCGGGCGACGTCGATCTGCTGCTCGGGCGTCAGCGACTGATCGCGGAAGAACAGCACCTGATACTCGGCCAGCGCCCGCCTCAGATCGGCGCGCACGCTCTCGCCGGTGGCGTCCTTGAGGTCGAAGTCGTGAACGATGGCTCCGATAAAGGGATTGTAGGGCTCCAGCTTGAAATGGGTGAACTGGGAAGCGCGGGTGTCGATCTTGGTCATGGGGCTCATCCTTTCCATGGCGGGGGCCGCTGGGGCTTGCCGCGCCCCGCGCCTCCTGTTTATCTATTATCCAGTAGATAATAGATTATTTAGCCACAGGTGGAGAGCAATTACTTGCGCCGCAACCATCCCCATTCGGACTCCACCCGCAACCGGTTTGCCACGAGGAGGCTTGGGCCGCTTCCCTGCCCCGCCGCCGGCGGTTCTCAGGGACAGCGGCGAGCCAAGCTTCTACCATAACGGCCGCCATCTCGGACCCGACGGAAGCCATCACCCGATTCCGGCGGAATAGGCCTTCAACACCGTCAGCACCGCCTCGGGCCGCTTGGCCATCAGCCTGTGGCCGGCGCCGTCCAGGACCTCGATCCCGGCACCGGGGATCAAGGCGGCCAGGGTGTCAACACTTTTATCTAAAATCTACTAGATTGATGTTGTTTGGCGGAATTCACCGCGCTATGGTTTTCGCATTCCAGATCAGAGGGAGCCCACCGAGATGAGTTTCTATCGTGACTTCAATGATAAGACCGCCATCGCCACCTGGAATTCGCAGGAGCGCAAGCCCTACGAGACCATCACGGTCACCCGGCTTTCCCCGGCGGTTGGCGCCGAGATCTCCGGCGTGGACCTCGGCAAGGACGTCTCCGATGCTCAGTTCGCGGAAATCCGCCGCGCCATCGACGAAAATCTGGCGGTAATCTTCCGGGACCAGAAGCTCGGCCGCGAGCAGCACAAGCGCTTCGCGCTGCGCTTTGGCGGCAACCTCCACCGCCATGAACTGGCGGCCAGCAAGCTGGCGGAAGGCACCACCTATGACCCGGAATTCCTGTCCTGGCGCACCGGACCGGAATCCCGCTTCACCGCCGGCGACGGCTGGCATCCCGACGTGTCATGCGACCCGGAGCCCATTTTCGTCTCGCTGCTGCATGTGACCAAGACTCCGCCCCTGGGCGGCGACACCGCCTTCGCCAATTCGTATCTGGCCTATGAATCCCTGTCAGAGCCGTTCAAGGCCTTTCTCTCCGGCCTGACCGCCATCCATGACGGGGCCGAGGGTTGGAGCGCCAGCTATGGCGCCCAGCCCGAGGATGGCAAGAGCTTCCCCGCCTCGGAGCATCCGGTGGTGGTCACCCATCCCCGCACCGGCCGCAAGTTCCTTTACGTCAACCGCTCTTTCACCACCCATATCGTCCAGTTGACCCGCAAGGAAAGCGACGCGGTCCTGGCGGAGCTGTTCCGCCATGTGGAAGCCCAACTTCCCTTCCAGACCCGCATCCATTGGACGCCGGGCTCCCTGCTGGTCTGGGACAATTGGGCCACCCAGCATCATGCCGTCTGGGACTATTACCCGCACGAGCGCTGGGGTGACCGGGTATCGGTGGTGGTGCCCGGCCAGCGCCCCACGGCGTGATCATGCCGTTCGACGCCGGTCCCCCTCTGCTGGCGGCGGAGGGACTGACGCTCCAGTACAAGACCCGGACCTCGCTGGTCACCGCCACCTGGCGGGTGGATGTGGCGGCGGGACGGGGCGAGCGGGTGGTCCTGCTGGGGCCTTCGGGCTGCGGCAAGTCCTCGCTTTTGAAATGCGTCGGCGGCTTTTTGCCCCCGGTGGAGGGCCGCGTGATGTTGGCCGGGCGCGAGGTCACCGCGCCCGGCCCCGACCGCATGATGGTGTTCCAGGAATTCGACCAGTTGCTGCCGTGGAAGACGGTGCGCGGCAATATCGAATTTCCGCTGATCCAGGCGCGGCCCGGCTGGTCGCGCCGCCATATCGCCGACAAGGCCGCCCTGTATATGGATAAGGTCGGACTGTCCAAGTTCGCCGAGTCCCATCCCCATCAGCTCTCAGGGGGCATGAAGCAGCGGGTCGCCATTGCCCGGGCCATGGCCATGGAGCCTGAAATCCTGCTGATGGACGAACCTTTCGCCTCGCTCGATGCCCTGACCCGGCGCCGCATGCAGGAAGAACTGCTGCAATTGTGGCTGGATACCCGCTTCACCTTGCTGTTCGTCACCCACTCCATCGAGGAGGCGATCATCATCGGCAGCCGTATCGTGGTGCTGTCGCCCCATCCGGGCCGGGTCAAGGCGGTGCTGGATTCCGATTTCGCCGCCGACGACGCCCTGGGTCCGACCCACAGCCAGGCCTTGCAGGACGAAATCAGCGCCATGTTGTTTTCCGACCGCTTCGAGAACGGGAGCGGCATATGAACCGGATCGCCCCCGTGGGAGCCGATCCCTTGGCCGTGGTCGAACGCCCGTTGTCTCATTGGGAACGGCTATGGGGCCATGCGCCGCTCCGCCGGGGTGTCATCCTCGTCCTGCTGGCCCTGCTGTGGCAGACCTATGGAATCCTGGCCAACAATCCCCTGATGTTCCCCTCGTTTTCGGCCACCGCGACGGCGTTTTCGGACGCCATCATCCGGGGGACCTTGCTGAAAAAGGCGTGGACCTCGGTTCAGGTGCTTCTGTTGGGCTACGGCATCGGCATGTCCATCGCCTTCGTCCTGGCGGGACTCGCCGCCTCGACCCGTATCGGCGAGGACATCCTGGCGACGCTGACCGCCATGTTCAATCCCCTGCCCGCCATCGCCCTGCTGCCGCTGGCGCTGCTGTGGTTCGGCCTGGGAACGCCGTCGCTGCTATTCGTGCTGGTCCATGCCGTGGTATGGCCGCTGGCGCTGAATACCTCGGCGGGCTTCGCCGCGGTCTCCGAGACGCTGCGCATGGCCGGGCGCAATTACGGCCTCTCCGGTTGGCGTTATGTCGCCCGCATTCTGGTTCCCGCCGCCTTCCCCGCCATCCTGACCGGCCTGAAGGTGGGCTGGGCTTTCGCCTGGCGCACCCTGATCGCCGCCGAACTGGTGTTCGGCGTCGCCTCGGGCTCGGGCGGGCTGGGCTGGTTCATCTTCGAGAACAAGAACCGGCTGGAGACCGACTACGTCTTCGCCGGATTGGGAACCGTCATCCTGATCGGCCTCCTGGTCGAGGGACTGATTTTCCGCACCATTGAACGCCACACCATCCGCAAATGGGGGATGCAACGATGAAACTCTTCCACCTGGGGGCCGCCATCGCCCTGTCCGGCCTGATGCTGGCCGGAACCGCCCGAGCCGAGGTCAAGGAACTGCGCGTCAGCCAGCAATTCGGCATCGGCTACCTGCCGCTGCAGGTGGCCAGGAACAAGGGATTGTTCGAGAAACACGCCAAGGCCGAAGGCGTCGACGATCTGAAGGTCAGCTTCGTCACCCTGGGCGGCGGCGCATCCACCAACGACGCCCTTCTGTCCGACAGCATCCACATCGGGACCGGCGGTGTTGCCCCCTTTCTGGCCGCCTGGGCCAAGACCAAGGGCAACCTCGATATCCGGGGCGTGGCGGCCATCACCACCATGCCCATCGCCCTGGTGACCACTAATCCGGCCATCAAGAGTCTGAAGGACTTCACCGACAAGGACCGCATCGCCCTACCCTCGGTCAAGGTCTCGATCCAGGCGGTGACGCTGCAGATCGCGGCGGAAAAGGTCTTCGGCCCCGGCCAGCACGACAAGCTGGACGGACTGACCGTCTCGTTGAAGCATCCCGACGTCTATGCCGCCCTGGCCTCGGGCAAATCGGAGATCACCGCCCATTTCGGCGCCCCGCCCTTCCAGCAGCAGGAACTGCTCCTGCCCCATGGCCACAAAATCACCGATTCCTACCAGGCGCTGGGCGGTCCGGTGACGCTGAACGTGGCTTGGGCCAAGGCTTCGTTCCGCGAGCAGAACCCTAAGGTGTTCAAGGCCTTCATCGCGGCCTTGCGTGAAGCAGACACGTTCATCGCCGCCCACCCGGACGAAGCGGCCAAGATTCACCTGATCGAAGAGGCGGGCAGCGCCAACGAATCGCTTGTGCTGTCCATCATCAAGGATCCCGAATCCGTCTTCTCGGTAGCTCCGGTCAACACCACCAAGTACGGCGATTTCCTGTTCCGCACCGGCCAGATCAAGGCCAAGGCGGAAAGCTGGAAGGATCTGTTCTTCGCGGACATCCACGGGGAATCGGGATCTTGACCGTCACGGCGCCATGAAGAGGGGGGCGCCGCAATCCGGCGCCCCCCTTCATTCGGCATTGAACGCGATGGCGTCAGTTGACCGCCGGACGCGGCACGGTCACCTGGACGACCAGATCGCCGGTCCTGGATTTCTTGCCCAGCGCCGCAGCCGGCTGCTTGGCCTTGGCGGGCGCGGACACGGCGGGGCGCGAGGAGGCTTGCACGCCCTTCGCGACCGATGGCGCATCCGGGGCGGGAGTGACGGCCAGCATCGCGACCAGCACCTGGTGCAGCAGGCAATCCATCATCCCCTCCATCGAGCGCCGTTCATTTCCACGAGAACCTTTATTCCACACAGATCGGCGCACCGTCAACACTCTTTTATCTACTATTTTTATAGACATATGCCGGTGACGAGGCTATACGGATTCGGCGGCGGCGGCCGGAGGTTGAATGACCCCGCCCCCGCCGGACACGCAAAGGGGGGGGGGTACGCATGCCTTTTGTTCGCACGACATTCGGGGCGGTTTTCGCCTTGGGACTGGCGGTTGGCGCCGCCCTTCCCGCCCACGCCGACTATGACCGCAAGAAGCTGGACGGCATCGCCGAGACGGCGGTCAAGTCGCTTTCCAGCCCCGACCAGGCCAAGGAATTCGCCACCCTGGTGACGCCGGAAACACTGGCGATCTGGGTGCATTGGCTGTCCGACAAGGACACCATCGCCGGCCTGCTGACCCAGGCCGATCCCGCCAATCTGACCCGCTGGGTCCAGGTGATGACCAACCCGGCGCTGGTGTCCAACGTGCTGGCCGCCGCCGACCCCAAGCTGGCGCAGGAATGGATCGCCGGCCTTTCCGACCCGCGCCTGCTCGACGCCGTCATCGCCCTGGGCGATCGCAAGGTTCTGGACCGCTGGATCAAGGTCTTCACCAGTCCCCAGTTGATCGACCAGTTGGTCAAGCTGGGCGATCCGGCCCTGACCGGCCAATGGGTCGCGCTGCTGTCCAACCCAAAGCTGGTGGACGTCATCGTCGCCTGGGGCGATCCCAAATACTTCAATGCCCTGCTCCTGACCCTGTCGGACCCCAAGCTGATCGAGCCGTTCGCCGGCTCCGCCCAGGGCGAGCAATGGGGCGGCTGGCTGCGTACGGTGACCGACCCGCGCCTGTTCCAGACCTTCGCCAAATTCGCCGACGACAAGGCCATCGCGGCTTATGCCCGCGCCTTCGCCGATCCGCGCGTGGTCGACGCCACCCTGCGGCTGATCGAGCCCAAGCAGTTGGAGGCCTGGCTGCGCATCGCCACCGACCCCAAGCTGGTCAAATCGGCGCTGAAGCTGAACGACCCCAAGCTGTTCAGCGGCTGGATCACCGCGCTGACCAGCCCGCGCAGCATCGAGACCATCACCCGTTTCAGCGACCCCAAGCTGGTGAACCAGTGGCTGCTGGCGCTCACCGACCGCAAGCTGATCGACAGCGCGCTGGGCTATGGCAACCCCGCCTATCTCACCCCCTATCTCGACGCCCTGACCGAGCCGCGCGTTCTGGACGCCCTGCTGCTGTCGGCCGATCCGCAATACCTGGACGCCACCCTGCGCGCCGCCGCCACCGCCTTGCGGGCTGGACGCGACGGTGCCGCCGCGGTCAGCAAGGAGTCTGGCAACAAGGCATCGGGCGCCAAGCCCGGGAAGGAGAAGTGACATGCGAGCGTTAAAGATCCTTCCCGTCATCGCCGCCCTGGTCTTGGGGCTGGCTTCGGCCCAGGCGGCCGATAGCAAGGACCCGGTGCCGGAAAAGCTGACCTTTCCCTCGGCATCGAAGAAAGCCCACCGCCCCAATACGGTGCTGGACCCCATCTCGCCCGAGGCGCGCAGCAAGTTCGCCCAAAGCACCTTCGCCGCCACGCCGCTCAGCCTGCGCGACCTCATCAACCTGCTGACCTACAAGGTGCGGGTGAAGGACGGCGTCACCTATGACGACGTGGTCTCGTCCATGAAGGCCAGGGCCAACAAGCTGAATTTCAAATTCGTCGGCTCCAACGCCATCTACAAGGACGTCTCCGCCCTGTCGGGCGAAACGGCCCGCAAGGTCGAGGTGTTCAATTTCTGCGACGCCCAGGTGGCGCGCGAACTGCTCGACTACAGCCTGGAATTCGTCGTCTTCCTGCCCTGCCGCATCGCCGCGGTCGAAGATACCGACGGCAAGCTGTGGCTGATGACCTTGGACTGGAACGTCAACTGGCTCGACACCTCGCCCAATCCCGACCGCCTGCCCGACAGCCTGCGCAATGCCGCCGGCAAACTGCGCGAAGGCCTGGTGGAGATCATCCGGGCCGGCGCCGAAGGCGAACTCTGAGGGGGGAAGACCATGCTGAGAAAAATCCTGACCGCCGCGGCCGTCAGCGCCGTCCTGAGCGTCGGTGCCGCCCAGGCCGCCGAGCATCCGCTGGACGTTACCGCCCTCAACCGCATCGTGACCGAGCTTTCGGCCGGCGGCACCACCATCGACCGCAAGCAGATCGAGGAATGGACCGCCGCCCTGGTCTCGCCCGCCGCGCTGAAGTCGGTGGTGGAAAGCAACGACGGCACCTATGTGGAAGCCTGGCTGCGCGCCGCCTCCGACCCCAAGGTGATCGACGCCGCCCTGCGCGCCGCCGACCCCAAGCTGCTGGACCACTGGCTGAAAAGCGTCACCGATCCCCGCCTGGTGGCATCGCTTACCCGGCACGCCGACGCCAAGGTCATCGCCGCCTGGCTGGACGGCGCCTTTTATGCGCCGCTGATCGACCAACTGGCCGGCGCCCAGCCCGGCGGCGACCGATTCAAGTCGTATGCCGACGCCCTGGTCAGCCCGGCGGCGGTCAATCTGGGCCTCAAGCTCTCTGACCCGGTGGTGGTGGAAAAATGGGTCCGCGCCGTCACCGATCCGCGCTTCGTCACCGCCGTGGCGGCCTCGGGCCAGCCCAAGCTGATCAACGCCTGGATCAAGGCGCTGAGCAGCGACAAGACCATCGCCGCCGCCACCGCCCTGACCCAGCCCGCCGCCATCCAGCAATGGCTGCTGGCCCTGACGGTGGTGACCCAGGACCAGAACCTTCTGAAATACCTCGACCCCGCGACGCAAAGCGCCTGGGCCGCCTCGCTGGCCAATCCCAAGGTCATCGAAAGCCTGACCAAGCTGGGCGACGCCCGGATCTCCGGCCGCTGGGTCCAGGCGCTGTCCGATCCCCAGGTGGTCACCGCCCTGGTCGCCAGCGTCAAGCCCGAGGTGCTGATTTCCTTCATCCGCGCCCTGGCCGCCGTCAAGGAAGGGGCCAAGCCGTGACACTGGCCCGCCGCCGGTTCCTGCGGGCGGTCCTGGCGCTGGCGCTGGCCGGCGTCACCCGCTCCGCCTGGGCCACCGCCGAGCGCGCCGTCAACGCCTTCAACGGCCGCAGCGTCGAGTCCGCCCTGGGGGCCCTCGACCTGCCGGCCGCCGAGGACAGCGCCTTGATCGACATCGACGCACCCGATGTCGCCGAGAACGGCGCCAACGTGCTGATCGAGATCACCGTGCGCATTCCCAGTGTCGAGCGGGTCCTGGTGCTGGGGGAGCGCAACGTCTTTCCGCTGCTGGCCGATACGCGCTTCGGCCCCGGCGTGGTGCCGTGGTTCGAACTGAAGGTGAAGCTGGGCGAAACCTCGCATGTGCGGGTCTTCGCCCTGGCCGATGGCCGCCTGTACACCGCGTCGCGGAAGGTACGGGTGATCGTCGGCGGCTGCCTGCCGGGCTGAGGGAGGACAACAGCCGTGGCCGACAACACTTTCCGCCTACAGGCCAAGCGCATCGGGGACGGCATCGTTCAGGTCAAGGCCTTGATCCGCCACCCCAACCACAACGGCCTGGGCCGCACCGCCGAGGGCGAGCCCATCGCCCCCCATCACCTGACCGAGGTGACGGTGGCGGTCAACGATCAGCCGCTGCTGACCGTCCACACCGGATCGGGCATCGCCGCCAATCCGCTGCTGGGCTGGAAAATCAACGCAGGCGAGGGGAACCGCGTCTCCGTCGCGTGGACCGACAATCTTGATGAAAGCGGGCGCGCCGAAGTCACGGTGGCTTGAAGCGCGCCAGACCAAAGGAGGAGCCATTGTACAAGTCGCTTCCCATCGCCATCGGACTGCTGCTGGCAGCACCGGCCATGGCCGCCGATCACCCCGCCGCCGCGTCGGGGTCCACCACCCTGCTGGCCAGCAACTGCTTCAATTGCCACGGCACCGACGGCAGGACCACCCACGCCATTCCCCCGCTGGCCGGTGTGGCCAAGCCCCATCTGATCACCCTGCTGAAGGAGTACAAGGAGGGCAAGCGCGAGGCGACAATCATGCACCAGCTCGCCAAGGGCTATACCGACGAGGAGATCGACGGTATCGCCGATTATTTTTCCAAGCAGAAGCGCTGACGGAGGCATCATCATGAGCCTGTTCGATCCCACCCGCCGCCAACTCCTGGGGGGCGCCGCCGCCGGCCTGGGTCTCGGCCTGTTGCCGTCCCTGTCCTTCGCCGCCGCCAAGTCCAAGCCCATCGGCCGCGTCGTCGTGGTCGGCGGCGGCTTTGGCGGCGCCACCGCCGCCAAGTACCTGCGCAAGCTGTCGGGCGGCACCATCGAGGTCACCCTGATCGAGCGCCGCAAGGAGTTCATCTCGTGCCCGACCTCCAACGAGGTCATCGCCGGCTTGCGCGATTACAAGAGCATCGTGCACGGCTATGAGGGCCTGAGGAAAAATTGGGGCGTCAAGGTGGTGCATGCCGCCGTGATTGGCCTGGACGCCGAAAAGCGCCGGGTCCGCACCGATACCGCCGGCGAGTTCGCCTATGACAAGCTGATCCTGTCGCCCGGCATCGATCTGGATTTCGAGAAGGTCGCGGGCTACGATTCCAAGGCCCAGGACACCATCCTGCATGCCTGGAAGGCCGGATCGCAGACCCTGGCGCTGCGCAAGCAACTGGCGGATCTGCGCGACGGCGGCGTCTATGCCCTGACCATCCCCAAGGCGCCCTATCGCTGCCCGCCCGGCCCCTACGAGCGGGTCAGCCTGATCGCCCATTACCTCAAGACCCATAAGCCCAAGTCCAAGGTGCTGGTGCTTGACGCCAACGAGAAGGTGCAGTCCAAGGAAAAACTGTTCACCGGCGTGTGGGCCAAGGACTATGCCGGCATCCTGGAATACCGCCCCAACTGGAACGCGGTGGCCGTGGATGGCGCCAACAAGACGGTGACCAGCGAACTGGGCGACAAGGTAACGGCCGATGTGCTCAACATACTGCCGCCCCAGCGCGCCGCCGACATCGCCCATATCATCGGCGTGGTCAACGTCAATGGCCGCTGGTCGGATGTGGACTGGACCACTTTGGCCTCCACCGCGGTCCCCAACGTCCATGTCATCGGCGATGCGCTGCAGGCGGCGCCCTTGATGCCCAAGTCGGGCCATATGGCCAACCAGCACGGCAAGCTGGCGGCGGCGGCCATCGTCGATCTGCTGTCGGGGCGCATCCCGCAGCCCGGCGTCATCGCCAATACCTGCTATTCCCATGTGGACGGCGCCCGCGCCATCCATGTGGACTCGGTGCACCGCTATGACGCGGAGAAAAAGACCTTGCTGGTGGTCCCCGGTTCGGGCGGCGTGTCCAAGGAGCCGTCCGAGGCCGAGGGCATCTATGCCCGCGCCTGGGCCGACACCATCTGGGCCGACACGCTGGTCTGATTGCGGCAAAGGGGCGGGATCGCGGTCCCGCCCCCTCTTCGGGGGAACCATGGAGATCGACTGGTCCAACTTCACGCCATTCCAGGCCCTGGCGGGCGGCGGCCTGATCGGCGCGGGCGCCGGCCTGTTGCTGCTGGCCAACGGCCATATCGCGGGCATCAGCGGCATCCTGGCCCATGGCCTGGACCGCAGCCTGTGGCGCGCCGCCTTCATCCTTGGGCTGATCCTGCCCGCCGCGCTGTTGACCCTGGCGGGACAGGCCGGAGGATTCTCACCCCGGCTCGCGCTGGATGGCCCGGCCGACTGGCTGCGCCTTGGCACCGCCGGCCTGCTGGTCGGTATCGGCACCCGCCTGGCCAACGGGTGCACCAGCGGCCACGGCATTTGCGGCCTGGCCCGGCTGTCGCCCCGCTCCCTGGTGGCCGTGCCGGTCTTCATGCTGGCCGCCATGGCGGTGGTGGCGGTGAAGCCGTGACCTCCCTCCGCCTCCTTGCCACCGCCTTCGCCGCCGGATCGCTGTTCGGCCTGGGGCTGATCATCAGCGGCATGAGCCGCCCGGAGAAGGTGATCGGCTTCCTGGATATCGGCCGGCATTGGGACCCGTCCCTGGGGCTGGTCATGGCCGCCGCCCTGGCCGTCGCCGCTCCGGCCTTCGCCTGGGCCCGCCGTCGGGGCCGCACCCTGGACATCCCGGCCAACCGCACCGTCGACCGCAAGCTGGTGGCCGGCAGCGTCCTGTTCGGCCTGGGCTGGGGGCTGATCGGCCTGTGCCCCGGTCCCGCCCTGGTCAGCCTGGGATTTGCCTCGCTTCCTGGCGCCATTTTCGTTGCCGCGATGATCTTCGGACAGAAAATCGGCGCGAGGTATCCGTAGCAAGGCGAGGAAAGCCCCACCACAGCCGCAGCGTCGATTCCTCGGGAAGCGGCGGCATTGGTGCGGCGGCGAATGGCGTTGCGCCAAATCCGCCACAAAACCATCACTCTATAGGCTTAATAGGTTTATTATTGACGCGCTATCCGATCGCATCGTAGTGTTATTTCACTAGATACTACCGCAATAACCTGTTGTTTGAGGGGCGCTCGATGCTTTTTTCCACGCTTTGGACCCGTACCCTTCGCGCCAGCCTGGCGGCAGTGGCCGCGCTCAGCCTGTCCGGGGCGGCGATGGCCGCCGATAAGGTCGAAGAGATCAAGATCGACTATGCCTATTACAACCCGGTCAGCCTGGTGCTGAAGGACAAGGGCTGGCTCGAGCAGGAATTGGCCAAGGACGGCATCAAGGTCCGCTGGGTGCTGTCGCTGGGCTCCAACAAGGCCCTGGAATTCCTCAACGCCAAAAGCCTGGATTTCGGCTCGTCGGCCGGTGCCGCCGCTTTGCTGGCCCGCATCAACGGCAATCCGGTGAAGTCCGTCTATGTCTATTCCAAGCCGGAATGGACCGCCCTGGTGACGGCCAAGGATTCCTCCATCCAGAAGGTCACCGACCTCAAGGGCAAGCGCGTCGCCGCCACCCGCGGCACCGATCCCCACATCTTCCTGACCCGCACCCTGGCGGAAAACGGCCTGACCGAGAAGGACGTCAAGATCGTCCTGCTGCAGCATCAGGACGGCCGTCTGGCCCTGGCCAAGGGCGATGTCGACGCCTGGGCCGGCCTCGATCCGCTGATGGCCCAGGCCGAGCTGGACGACGGCGCCCGCATCTTCTACCGCAATGCCGACATCAACACCTGGGGCGTCTTGAACACCCGCGAGGACTTCATTGCCAACCATCCGGAACTGGTTTCCAGGGTGCTGGCGGTCTACGAGAAGGCCCGGGCCTTCGCCATCGCCAACCCGGCCGAGCTGAAGAAGACCATCGTCGAGCAGGCCAAGCTCAACGACGCCGTCGCCGCCCGCCAGTTGGAGCGCACCGATCTGTCCACCGCCGCCATCGGCGAGCGTCAGAAGAAGACCATCGAGGGCGCCGGCCTCGCCCTGCAGCAGGCGGGAGTCATCCCCGCCGACGTGAATGTTCCCTCGGTTGCCGCCGCCCTGGTAGACTCGTCCTTCGTCACCAAGCTGGGCGTCAAGTGAGGTCGTCACCTTGTCATCCGTAAACTCCTGCGCCGCCTCCACTTTGGAGGCGGCGCTCCC
The DNA here is from genome assembly GCA_030824585.1 of Phaeospirillum sp. GTDB lineage: Bacteria > Pseudomonadota > Alphaproteobacteria > Rhodospirillales > Magnetospirillaceae > Phaeospirillum. The sequence continues at coordinate 31,232 of JAVBXM010000025.1, forward strand.
GTCTCGGCGCCCCAACCTCAAATGGCTGCTGGGCTTCATCCTGCCGGTGGGCCTGGCCCTGGCCTGGGAAGTGGCGGTCGCCCTGAAATGGGCCGACGGCCGCCTGCTGCCCACGCCATCCCGGGTGTTCACCACCCTGGCCGGGCTGGCCAGGACCGGTGAGCTGGCCGCCCATGTGCTGGCGACCCTGCAGCGCGTGGCGCTCGGATTCGGGTTCGGCGTCGCCGCCGGCACCGTGCTGGGCGCGGTCAGCGGCTATTGGACCCTGGCCCGGCGGCTGATCGATCCCATGCTCCAGGCGCTGCGCAACATTCCCTCCATCGCCTGGGTGCCGATGTTCATCCTGTGGTTCGGCATCTTCGAGACCTCGAAGGTGATCCTGATCGCGGTCGGCGTGTTCTTTCCCATCTATCTCAGCCTGTCGGGCGCCATCTTGGGGGTGGACCGCAAGCTGGTGGAGGTGGGGCGCATCTTCCGCTTCAGCCACCGCGAGATGATCACCCGCATCCTGTTGCCCGCCACCCTGCCCGCCTATGTCATCTCGCTGCGCTCCGGCCTGGGGCTGGGCTGGATGTTCGTGGTGGCCGCCGAGTTCATGGGCGCCGAGGAAGGCCTGGGCTTCCTGCTGGTCGACGGCCAGCAGACCGGCCGGCCGGCGGTGATCCTGGCCTCCATCACCGCCTTCGCCATCCTGGGCAAGATCACCGACTGGCTGCTGGCCTCGGTCTCGGCCCGGTTCCTGACCTGGCAAGATTCCTTCAAGCCGGCGGAGTAGAGCCATGCTCGGCATTTCCAATGTGGACAAGCGCTACCCCAACGGCCTGCTGGCCCTGTCCGGCCTGAACCTCGACGTGGCGGAAGGCGAGATCCTGGCCATCGTCGGCGGCTCGGGCTGCGGCAAGAGCACCTTGCTGCGCCTGATCTCGGGGCTGGACACGCCCACCGCCGGAACCGTCGCCCTGGACGGAACCCCGGTCACCGGGCCGCGCCCGGAAATCGGCCTGGTATTCCAGGAGCCCCGGCTGATGCCCTGGCTGACCATCGACCAGAACGTCGCCTTCGGCATCCGCCACCTGCCCCAGGCCGAGCAAAAGGCCCGCGTCTCCGAGAGTCTGGCCCGGGTCGGGCTGGCCTCCCATGTGGGCCATTGGCCGCGCGAGCTGTCGGGCGGGCAGGCCCAGCGCGTCGCCCTGGCCCGCGCCCTGGTGGGACGGCCCAAGGTGCTGCTGCTGGACGAGCCGTTCTCCGCCCTGGATGCGCTGACCCGCGGCGACCTGCAGGACCATCTGCTGGACCTGTGGGCCTATGACCGCCCGACCATGATCCTGGTCACCCACGACATCGAGGAGGCCCTGGTCCTGGCCGACCGCATCGTGGTGATGCAGCCCAATCCCGGACGGGTGCGGGTCGAGGTCACGCCGCCCCTGGCGCGGCCACGCGATCGCCTGGACGCCGAATTCCTGCAATGGAAATACAAGCTGCTGGGCGATCTCGACCATGCCAGCCGACCGCCCACCGGCGACGAATCCTTCCCCGCCGTAGCCATCTGAGGGCACCATGTCCGATCTTTTTCCGGTTCCCCCGGAGTTCGCCGCCCGCGCCCATGTGGACGCCGACGCCTATGAACGCCTCTATCGCCGCTCGCTCGACGACAACCAGGGCTTCTGGCGCGAGCAGGCGGGCTTCCTCGACTGGATCAGGCCCTTCACCCGGGTGAGCGACAGCCGGTTCGCCCCCGACGACCTGCGCATCCGCTGGTTCGCCGACGGCACCCTGAACGCCTCGGTCAACTGCATCGACCGCCACCTGCCGGCCAAGGCCGACCAGCCCGCCATCCTGTGGGAGGGTGACGGCACCGGCGAGCGTCGCACCGTCACCTGGGCCGAGCTGTCCGACCGGGTCAACCGTCTCGCCAATGTCCTGACGGGCCTGGGCGTGAGCAAGGGCGACGTGGTCACCATCTACCTGCCGGTGATCCCCGAGGCCTTCGTCGCCATGATGGCTTGCGTGCGCATCGGCGCCGTCCATTCCGTGGTGTTTTCCGGCTTTTCCGCCGAGGCCCTGGCCAACCGCATCGAGGATGCCGGGGCCAAGGTGCTGATCACCGCCGACGAGGGCAAGCGCGGCGGCCGCGTCGTGCCCCTGAAGCGCAACGCCGACGAGGCCCTGGCCGCGCAACCCGGTATCGACCATGTGGTGGTGGTCCGCCGCACCGGCGCCGAGGTGCCGTTCACCCCGGGCCGAGACCTCTGGTACGAAGACGCCCTGGCGGCGGCCGAGCCTTGGTGCCCGCCGGTCGAGGTGGGGGCGGAGGACCCGCTGTTCATCCTCTATACCTCGGGCTCCACCGGCAAGCCCAAGGGGCTGGTCCACACCACCGGCGGCTATCTGGTCCATGCCGGGACCAGTTGGCGCACCATCTTCGACTGGCATCCGGGCGACGTATTCTGGTGCACCGCCGACGTGGGCTGGGTCACCGCCCACACCTACAAGATTTACGGACCGCTGCTCAACGGCGCCACCAGCGTGCTGTTCGAGGGCGTGCCCACCTGGCCGGATTCGTCGCGCTGGTGGTCGATCATCGAGCGCTACCGGGTCGCCATCTTCTACACCGCGCCGACCGCGCTGCGCTCGCTGATGCGCGAAGGCGAAGGGCCGGTGCGGCGCCACGACCTCTCCAGCCTGCGGGTGCTGGGCTCGGTGGGCGAGCCCATCAACCCGGAAGCCTGGCGCTGGTACCATGCGGTGATCGGCGCCGCGCGCTGCCCCATCGTCGATACCTATTGGCAGACCGAGACCGGCGCGGTGCTGCTGGTGCCCATTCCCGGGGCCATTCCCAACAAGCCGGGCATGGCGGCCAAGCCCTATTTCGGCATCCGCCCGGTGGTGGTGGACGCGAACGGCAAGCGGCTGGAGGGCGCGGCCGAGGGCAATATGTGCTTCGAGGGTTCGTGGCCGGGCCAGGCGCGCACCATCCTGCACGACCACGAACGCTTCATCCGCACCTATTTCGCCCCCTATCCCGGCCTGTTCTTCACCGGCGACGGAGTGCGCCGCGACGAGGACGGCTACTATCGCATCAGCGGCCGGGTCGACGACGTCATCAACGTCTCGGGCCACCGGCTGGGCACGGTGGAGCTGGAAAGCGCCATCTCGTCCCATCCGGCCGTGGCCGAATCGGCGGTGGTCGGTTTTCCCCACGACTTGAAAGGCCAGGGGGTGTTCGCCTATGTCACCCTCAAGGACGGCATCACCGAGTCCGAGGAACTGCGCCGCGAACTGGTGGCCTGGGTCCGTGCCCGCATCGGCCCCATCGCCAGCCCCGACGTGATCCAGTGGGCTCCTTCCTTGCCCAAGAACCGGGCGGGCAAGATTTTGCGGCGCATCCTGGCCAAGGTGGCAGCCAACGATTTCGAGAATTTCGGAGACACCTCCACCGTTGCCGATCCCGCCGTCATCGGTGACATTGTTCAAAGCCGCAAGGACACTCTTGAAAGGGAACAGGCATGAATGCCGATGAGTTGCGCAGCCTTCAGGCGCCGCTGAAGGACAGCTACAAGACCGCCCCCGAAGTCGCCCGCATCACCTTGAAGTCCAAGGGCGAGCTGGATTCCGACGATGTGGTCTGCCGGGTCGAGACCGGCCGCGCCCTGGTGGAAGCCGGTCTGCACCCGGCCACCGGCGGTACCGGTGCTTTCGCCTGTTCCGGCAACATGCTGCTGGATGCCCTGGTGGCCTGCGCCGGCGTCACCTTGAAGGCGGTGGCCACCGCCATCGAGTTCGACCTCAAGGGCGGCACCGTCGCGGCCGAAGGCGATCTGGATTTCCGAGGTACCCTGGGCGTGGCCAAGGATGCGCCGGTGGGCTTCGGCGAGATTCGCCTGACCTTCGATCTCGAGACCTCCGAGCCGCAGGAGCGCATCGACCAGTTGACCAAGCTGACCGAACGCTATTGCGTGGTGTTCCAGACCCTGGCCAAGCCCCCGGTCCTGGCGCTGACGGTCAAGAGCCGTGGCTGAAGACGGCAAGCGGCCAGAAACCCTGGCGGCCCACGCCATGGGGCGGATCGACGGGGCGACGGGGGCGGTCATTCCCCCCATCCATCCCTCGGCCACCTATGAGCGCGACGCCGATCTGGGGTATTCCAGGGGCCGCTGCTATTCCCGCGCCGACAACCCCACCTACGACGCGGCGGCGGATACGCTGACCGCGCTGGAGGGCGGCGCCCAGACCCTGCTGTTCGCCTCGGGCATGGCGGCGGCGACGGCGGTGTTCCAGTCCCTGGAGCCCGGCGATCATGTGCTGGTGCCCAAGGTGATGTATTGGGCGCTGCGCGGCTGGCTGCACGGCTTCGCCACGCGGTGGGGGTTGGCGGTCGAGGCGGTGGACACCTCCGATCTGGAGGCGGTGCGCGCCGCCCTTCGGCCCGGCACCACCCGGCTGATCTGGGTGGAAAGCCCGGCCAACCCGCTGTGGGTGATCAGCGATATCGCCGCCCTGGCCGAACTGGCCCATGGCGCCGGCGCCCGTCTGGCGGTGGATTCCACCATCGCCACCCCGGTGCTGACCCGGCCGCTGGACCTGGGCGCCGATCTGGTCATGCATTCGGCCACCAAATACCTCAACGGCCATTCCGACGTGGTCGCCGGCACCCTGACCACCGCCGTCAAGGACGAGGCCTGGGCACGGATCAAGGCGGTGCAGACCCAGATCGGCGGTGTACTGGGGCCGTTCGAGGCCTGGCTGCTGCAGCGCGGATTGCGCACCCTGTTCGCCCGCGTGCGCTGGCAGTGCGCCTCGGCCCTCGACCTCGCCCAGCGCCTGTCAAACCACCCGAACGTGGCGGAGGTTCTTTATCCCGGCCTGCCCTCCTTCGCCGGCCACGCCGTCGCGGCGCGCCAGATGAGCGGCGGCTTCGGCGGCATGCTGTCCATCCGGATCGGGGGCGGTCGTGACAAGGCCATCGCCGTGGCCGCAGCCACGCGGGTCTGGACCCGCGCCACCTCTCTTGGCGGCGTCGAAAGCCTGATCGAGCATCGGGCCAGCATGGAAGGCGCCGGCTCGCCGGTACCCGACGATCTTCTTCGGCTATCGGTGGGGTTGGAAGCCGTGGACGACCTTTACGCCGATCTGGAGCAAGCCCTCGGTCTATGAAATGGCCGACAGGGCCTGATCCAGGTCGCGAATGATGTCGTCGGCGGTTTCCAATCCCACCGACAGACGAACCACGTCGGGACCGGCTCCGGCCGCGATGCGCTGCTCGTCGCTGAGCTGGCGGTGGGTGGTCGACGCCGGGTGCAGGATCAGCGAGCGGGTATCGCCCACATTGGCCAGATGGGAGAACAGCCGCACGCCCTCCACCATCTTGATGCCCGCCTCATAGCCGCCCTTGACCCCGAAGGTGAACACCGAGCCGGCGCCGCGCGGCAGATACTTGGCCGCCAGATCGAAATAGGGACTGGATTTGAGCCCGGCATAGGACACCCACGCCACCTTGGGGTGGCCTTCCAGGAACTCCGCCACCTTGCGGGCATTGTCCACGTGGCGCTCCATGCGCAGCGGCAGGGTCTCGATGCCGGTGATGGTCAAAAAGGCGTTCATGGGCGCCATGGCCGGGCCGAAATCCCGCAAGGCCACGGCACGGGCCTTGGTGGTGAAACCGAAATCGCCGAAGGTCTCGTAGAAGGTCAGGCCGTGATAGGCGGGCTCGGGCTTGGTCATGGACGGAAATTTGTCGTTCTGCGCCCAGTCGAAGCGGCCCGATTCCACCACCACGCCCCCTAAGGAATTGCCGTGTCCGGCCAGGAACTTGGTGGTGGAATGGCAGATGATGTCGGCGCCCCATTCGAACGGGCGGCAGAGATAGGGGGTGGCCAGGGTGTTGTCGACCACCAGGGGAATGCCCGCCTCGTGGGCCACGGCGGCGATGGCTTCCAGGTCCACCACGATGCCGCCGGGATTAGCCAGGCTTTCCACGAAGATGGCCTTGCACTTGGGCGTCAGCGCCTTCCTGAAATTGTCGGGGTCCCTGGGGTCGACGAAATGGCAGGTCCAGCCCAGCTTGCGGAACGACAAGCCGAACTGGGTCAGCGAGCCGCCGTAGAGGTTGCGTGACGCCAGGAACTCGTCGCCGGGCTCCAGCAGGGTGAAGAAGGTCAGGAACTGCCCGGCATGGCCCGAGGCGGCGGCGACGGCGGCGCGCCCGCCTTCCAGGGTCGCCACCCGCTCCTCCAGCACCGAGACGGTGGGATTGGTCAGCCGCGAATAGATATTGCCGAAAGTGTGCAGGTTGAACAGCGACGCCGCCTGCTCGGCATCCTCGAACACATAGGACGAGGTCTGGTAGATGGGAGTGATGCGCGCCCCCGTGGCCGGGTCGGGCGCCGCGCCGGCATGGATCGCCCGGGTCTCGAAGCCGTAGCCCTGGTTGCGCGGCGGCATGGCCCGCTCCTTCTGGCTCCGGGCGCGCGGCGCCTCGGGAGCCTGATTGCGGATCAGGCCGGTGTTCACCCCGCTCCAGCCCAATTCGCCGCCCAAGCGGCCGAACTCGATCTTGGGGCAGCGGTCCATCACCACGTGGAGCCCGGCCGCCTCGGCGCGCGCCGCCGCCTCGTCGTTGCGAACCCCCAACTGCATCCACAACACCTTGGCACCGATGGAGATGGCCTCGTCAGCCACCGGTCCCACCTGATCGGACCGGCGGAAGACATCGACCAGATCGACGGGCTCGGCGATCTCGGACAGGCTGGCCCGCACCGTCTCGCCCAGAATCTCCTGCCCGGCGGCGGCGGGATTGACCGGGATCACCCGGTAGCCCTTGGCCTGCAGGTACTTCATGACGAAGTAGCTGGGACGGTTCCAGTTGGTGCTGGCCCCCACCATGGCGATGGTCCGCGTCTCGGCGAGAATCCGCCGCAGCATGGCGTCGCTGTAAGTAAGAAGTGCGCGGTCGGCCATGACGTCCTCAATGTCCATGTGCGGCAGGGGGGAGAGCATAACATGCCCGAACAGCCGCGCCAGACCGGATGACGCTTGCCGATAAAGACACCGTTTCCCTCGAGGGCATCGGCCAGGGACCATTCGGCCTGCCGGCAGAAGCCGCGATCTTGAGGATCGCAACGAGCGATTTGAATAGCCCGAGCATGTTTGCGCTTCGGGGCTTCCCCTATGCTTACCCGCCTCATCCGCTCAATTTGGTCTCAAAATCAAAAAGCCCGCTATCTTTTGGAGATGGCGGGCTTAATTTTGTTGCGAGAGCGGCAGCCAGCGTCACTTGCACTTCGATAAGGCGCCCAGTCGGGGACCTGGCCATGGGCCTCGAAATAATGCAGCGGAAAGGAAAAAGCCGTGGTCGATGCCCACCAGGGAGGGGATGGCCGATGGCCTTGCCTGCGGCCTGCATCGGATTGAACGGCTGATGCGCCGCGACGCCTTGCGCGCCTCTCCACGTCGACGCGGCTTGCCCAAAGCACAAGGCCGAGAGAATTGCATGCAATACGCTGGACGGCTGGCCGTCGTGCCGATGGGCGCCCGGCGGGCGGTAGCGATGGTCGGCGCAAACATTCACACCTCACCGGCCTTCACCGCACCTATATCAGCGGCATCGAGCGCGGCGTCCGGAACCCGACCATCCAGATCATCAAGGGCCGCCATTTTGCTGCTGACTGGGTGTCCTGCTGTCCCCGGCAATCCCTTGCCGAGAAGGAGGTCCATGGTGGATCGGCATAATGCCGCAGAGGTAAACGTGGCTCCCGCTGAATTCGCGCCCCACCTAGCCCGTGAATGTTTTATGTCAGGCCAACCGCACCATGGCAGACGCCGCCAACCCTGATTAGGCTGCCGCCGGAGTCACCCCAGAGCAAATTGGAGCGCCCCATGGAATTCTTTCGCCGCCTGACCTTCCTGGTCTGCGCTCCCGCTTTCGACACCGATGACCTGGAGGGCGTGCGGGTCCAGCAGATCATCACCGAGGTCGAGCGCCTGGGGTTCGAGGTGGTGCGGGCCCGGCGGATCGAGGATGCGGAAATCGCGGTACAGACCGACGCCGCCATCGGCTGCGTCCTGGTGGATTGGGAAAAGGGCGGCAAGGGGGCCGAAGCCACCGCCCTGATCAACCTGATGCGCCGTCGCGGCCTGGAAATGCCCATCGTCATCCTGGTGCGCGGCGAGCGCTTCGAGGACATCCCGGTGGATGTTCTCGACTATATCGACGGCTACGTCTTCCTGGCCGAGGAGACGCCCGAGTTCATCGCCAAGAATCTGGTCAGCCGGTTGAAGCAGTTCGCCGAGACCTTGAAAACACCGTTCTTCGGCGCCCTGGTGGATTATGCCGAGGAAGGAAACCAGCTGTGGACCTGTCCCGGCCACAACGGCGGCATCTTCTACAACCGCAGCCCCATCGGGCGGATTTTCGTCGAGCATCTGGGCGAGGCGGTGTTCCGCGATGACCTCGACAACTCCGTCCTGGAACTGGGCGATCTGCTGACCCACGAGGGACCGGCACTGCAGGCCCAGAAGGAAGCCGCCAAGATCTTCGGGGCCGAGAAGACCTATTTCGTGCTGAACGGCACCTCGGCCTCCAACAAGATCGTGCTGTCGGCCCTGGTGGCCGAGGATGACCTGGTGCTGTTCGACCGCAACAACCACAAGGCCGCCCATCATGGCGCCCTGCTGCTGGGCGGCGGCATTCCCATCTTCCTCGAGACCGACCGCAACGCCATGGGCATGATCGGCCCCATCTACACCGAAGCCTTCGACGAGCAGGCGATCCGCGCCAAGATCCGCGACAATCCCCTGGTGAAGGACCCGGAAGCCTGGAAGAAGCCCCGCCCCTTCCGGGTGGCGGTGATCGAGCAGTGCACCTATGACGGCACCATCTACAACGCCGAGCGGATCCTCGAGCGGATCGGCCACCTGTGCGACTACATCCTGTTCGATGAGGCCTGGGCCGGGTTCCTCAAGTTCCATCCGCTGTTCCGCGGCTGCTACGGCATGGGGCTGAAGGATCGCCTGGACGAGAACTCGCCCGGCATCATCTCGACCCAGTCCACCCACAAGCAGATGGCCGGCTTCTCCCAGGCCTCGCAGATCCACGTGCGCGACCGCCATATCAAGGGCCAGGGCCGCCGCATCGAGCATCGCCGCTTCAACGAGACCTTCATGCTGCACGCCTCCACCTCGCCGTTCTATCCGCTGTTCGCGTCCCTGGACGTGGGCGCCCAGATGATGCGCGGCCGCTCGGGCGAGGTGCTGTGGGACGACACCATCGATCTCGGCATCGAACTGCGCAAGAAGATCAGGGCCATCAAGCGGGAATTCGGCGAGAAGGAAAAAGATGCCGCCCGCCATTGGTTCTTCGAACCCTTCGTGCCCGACCGGGTGACTCCGCCCGAAGGCGGCGAGACCATGGTGGCCTGGGAGGACCTGCCCACCGAGACCATCGCCGCCGACCCGCGTTGCTGGGAATTTACCCCCGGCGCCCAGTGGCACGGCTTCAAGCATGTGAGCCAGCCGGGCTACGCCATGACCGACCCCAACAAGTTGACCCTGATCACGCCGGGCTTCGACCGCCAGACCGGGGCTTACGCCGATTACGGCATCCCCGCCCCGGTGGTCGCCCAGTACCTGCGCGAGAACCGGGTGGTGCCGGAGAAGAACGACCTTAATTCCATGCTGTTCCTGCTGACCCCGGGCGTGGAATCCAGCAAGGCGGGCACCCTGCTCAGCGCCTTGGTGGCCTTCAAGCGCCGCCATGACGAGAACGCCCTGCTCGACGACGCCATCCCCGAATTCGTCCAGCGGCGGCCGCAGCGCTATCGCGGCCAGCGCATCCAGGACCTGTGTGCCGAGATGCACGCCTTCTTCCGCGACCGCAACGTCAGCACCCTGCAGCGCGCCCAATTCTCGCCCGAACACCGTCCCCACATGGTGATGCGCCCCAATGACGCGGTCCGTATGCTGACCCGCAATCAGGTGGACTACCTGCCCATCGACCGGATCGAGGGACGCATCGCCACCACGCTGTGGGTGGTTTATCCCCCCGGCATCGCCACCATCATCCCCGGCGAACGCCTGTGCGAACGCGCCAAGCCCATGCTCGACTATCTCAAGATGTTCGAACGCAGCGCCAACCTGTTTCCCGGCTTCGAGGCCGAGATCCAGGGGCTCTACCGCGAGATCGAACAAGACGGATCGATCCGCTTCTACACCTATGTCGCCAAGGAGTAGACAGTAATAGAATAGCCTGGAAACAACAAAGCAGGCTCACTATCACAATGATGTGATGAATTTTTTATTTCACCGCATTAAGCAGTTCAACCGCATACCGAATAAGGGGATAAATCTGAGACAGTCTCCTGAAGCCTTGCGGCGGCACGGTGACGGAAGCCGCTGGTCTCCTTATTAATCCATCCGAGGTTCGTAATGCTGGCTGTTGAGCCGCTTCCCAATCGCAGCAAGGTATCCGCTCGAGGCCTGAACGTTCATTATGGAGAGAAGCAGGCCCTTTTCGATGTGGATCTGGACATCCCCATCGGACAGGTCACCGCCCTGATCGGCCCGTCGGGCTGCGGCAAGTCCACCTTCCTGCGCTGTATCAACCGGATGAACGATCTGGTCGCCATCGCCCGGGTGAGCGGCTCCCTGTTTCTGGACGGCGTCGATATTCAAGATCCCTCCATGGATGTGGTGCAATTGCGGGCCCGGGTGGGGATGGTGTTCCAGCGGCCCAACCCCTTCCCCAAATCCATCTACGAGAATGTCGCCTTCGGGCCGCGGCTGCATGGTCTTGCCGCGAACTCCGCCGAACTGGACGAGATCGTCATCTCCAGCCTCGGCAAAGCCGGGCTGTGGAACGAGGTCAAGGACCGCATGGATGAAACCGGCACCAGCCTGTCCGGGGGACAGCAACAGCGGCTGTGCATCGCCCGGGCCATTGCCGTGGCGCCCGAGGTGATCTTGATGGACGAGCCCTGTTCCGCGCTCGATCCCATCGCCACCGCCGCCGTGGAAGAACTGATCGACGAGCTGCGCGGCGCCTACACCATCGTGATCGTCACCCATTCCATGCAGCAGGCGGCGCGGGTCTCGCAACGGACCGGCTTCTTTCATCTCGGCAAGCTGATCGAGGTGGGGGAGACCGAGAAGATATTCACCAGTCCGCAGCACAACCTGACGCAGGGCTACATCACCGGCCGGTTCGGCTGACCTCCGCCCTTCGGACAGTGAACTTTTTCTGACGAGCCCACGCCCCGCGTGTTTGTTCATTACCAATTTGGCATGATGCCGCGGTGCGGTCGCCATTTGTGGTGGCAGCGGATCGCAAAGCCGTGTCATGCCTCCTCATCTTGAACTGAATTCTGGATTTCCAGGCCTCCGTCTGGCCTTCCAGGCCATCGTCAACGTCCATACCGGACAGTGTTTCGGTCATGAGGTGTTGCTTCGCGGCTGGGAGGGATGCCAGGACCTGGCCGCGCTCGAATTGCTCGACCATTGCCACGCGGCGGGGCGCCTGCTGGACCTGGAGATCGCCATCCGCAGCAAGGTCGGCGAGATGGCTCCCCTGTTTCCCGTCCTCGCCCAGGGAGCGCTGTTCCTCAATCTCGACGCCCGCTCGGCGGACCATCTGGAGGTGCTGCTGGGAAGCGTCCAGGGCAAGCTGCAAGGCGCCTTCGCCCATGTGGTCACCGAGATCGCCGCCATGCCGGCCGGGGAGGGCGACTCGGCCTACCCGGCCAAGCTGATGCGGCGCGGCGGCGGGATGGTGGCGGTGGACCGGTTCGGGGCCACGCCCCATTCCCTGGCGCTGCTCACCGGATGCAACCCCGACTTCATCAAGATCGACCGGTCCCTGATCACCGGTCTGGATCGCGATGCCCGAAAACGGGTGGTTCTGGCCCAGATCATCGGAATGGCCCATACCCTCGGCGTCGAGGTCATCGCCGTCGGCATCGAGAACGGCCGCGAGCTGATGGTCTGCCGGGAACTGGGGCTGGACCTGGTTCAGGGCAATTTCATCAATTCGCCGCAGGAAGACCTGCAACGCCTCTCCTCCGGCTATACCCATGTGGAGGTGCTGGCGCGCGAAGACCGCCGGCAGCGGCAGATCGACCAGAAATGGGTATTGCAGCAGATGGACCAGGTGCCGGCCATCCTGGCCGACGCCCCCATGAGCGAAATCTTCGAGCGCTTCGCCCGTTCGTCCGACAATGCCTATGCACCGGTCGTCGATCACTCCGGGCGGCCGCTGGGCATCGTGCGGGAACGCGACACCAAGAACTACGCCTATTCGAGCTTCGGCAAGGACCTGATCGCCAACAAGTCGTTGGGGCGGCAGGTCCGCGATTTCATCGTACGCTGCCCCATCGCCGACATCGGGACGCCGCTCGATCAGATGCTGGCGCTCTATGCCGCCGTCGAGGAAACCGAAGGAATATTGCTCAGCGACCACATGGTCTATCGCGGCTTCTTGAGCGCCCGCTCGCTGATCCGCGCCATGCACGAGAAGACCCTGGCGCGGGCCCGGGACGAAAATCCGCTGAGCAAATTGCCGGGCAACGTGGTCATCAACGAATACGTGGCCGATTGCGTCACCGGCGGGGCCGGAGCGGTGCTCGCCTACATCGATTTCGACAATTTCAAGCCGTTCAACGACACCTATGGCTTTCGCCAAGGCGATCGAGCCATCCTGTTGTTCGCCGAATTGTGCCGCAAGCGAGCCGATCCGCAGACCTGGTTCGTCGGCCATATCGGCGGCGACGATTTCTTCGTCGGCATCAGCCACACCAGCCGCGACGAAGCCGTCGAAGCCATCGGCGGGCTGATCGAGCGCTTCGCCTCGGACGCTGAAAGCTTCTACGACCACGAGGCGCGCCAGCGCCGCTGCATCACCGCCCAGGACCGCGAGGGGCACGTCAAGTCGTTCCCCCTCCTGTCCGCCAGCGCCGTCCTGTTCGTCCTGCCGCCCGGATGCTGCGACATCTCCGTGGACGACGTCGCGTCGGCCATCGCCGCCCGGAAGAAGGAGGCCAAGGCGTCACCGAACAAGCTCGTCGTCGTCGAGGCCATCTCGGCTGATCAGGAGGCCGCGGGGAGTTAATCAAACATTAACCGTACATCTGGTCGTACCACGCTATTTTGCGTCGCGGGATGGGGCTTGCGTTTCGAGGATCAAAGGGATGGCCATGCTCGACTCCTTCGCCATGCGGAGAACGCGGACGGGCTTTTCCGCACTGGCGGTCTGTCTGGCGGTCACCATGGCCGTTCGGGTCGCCCACGGCGCCGAGGCCCCGGAAACATTGCGAGTCGCCCTCATCTCCCCGCAATCCAGGCAGGAAATGGAGGCCAATTGGGGCCCGGTCCTGACCGCGCTGGGCAAGCATCTCGGCATGCCGACGACGACGGAAGTCTCGGCCGACTATGCCGGGGCGATCTGGAGCCTGCGATCCGGCCGGGCCCATCTGGCCTGGCTGGGCAACAAGGCGGCCATCGAGGCCGTGGACCATGCCGGGGCCGAGGTGTTCGCCAAGGAAACCTACCCCTCCGGCCTTGGCGGCTATTACACCTACCTGATCGTCCATAGGGACTCCCCCTATTTCAGCGCCGACGACGTCATTGCCCACGGGCCGGGGCTGAGCTTTGCCCAAGGGGATGTCAACTCGACCTCGGGCACGGTGGTTCCCGGCTACTATCTCTTCGCCAGCCGGCAGTTGGAGGCCCGCAAGCTGTTCAAGCGGGTCGTCCACGCCAATCACGAGGAAAACATCCGGGCGGTGGCCGAGGGACGCACCGACGCCGCCACGGTGGCCAGCCTGGTCCATGACCAGATCAAGCGGCGGGAGCCGGGACTCGTCGAGACCATCCGCATCGTCTGGCGCTCTCCCCTCATCCCGGCCGATCCCCTGGTCCGGCGTGGCGATCTACCGCCCGAGCTGAAGACGCGGATCGCCGATTTCTTCTTCGGCTATGGGCAGGCGGCGGCCGGCAAGCCGGCGGCGGTGCTGGCCGAGGAACGGGCGGGCCTGGAGCGTCTCGACATCAAGAGCTTCGTGCCGTCCGACAATCGGCAACTGATCTCGGTGCGATTGATCGAGACGGCCAAGCGACGGATGCAGGCCGAAGCGGATTCGTCGCTGCCGCCCGATGAACGGCGCCGCCGCATGGAGGATGCCGACCGGCAGATCGCCGAGTTTGAGAGGTTGGGCGGCAACGGGGGCGGACAATGAGCATTTCCCTGGTCCATCGGACGCCCCTCGCCATCGGCCGCAAGCTCCTTTTGATCGTCCTGCCGTCCTTGCTGTTCGGAACGATCGTGATGTTCTCGCTGTTCGAGCATTACAGCGTCCGCGACCGGCTGTCGGCGCTCAATGCCCGCCTCGACAGCTTCGCCATCACCCAGGGGGCTTCCCTGGTCAAGCCGCTGTGGGAATTCGATTCCGCCGCCGTCGAACGGCAGTTCCAATCCTATGCCGACGTTCCCGAACTCTTCGAGGCCAGGGTCCATGGCATCGACGGCGCGGTCATCGCCTCGGTGGAGGGACGTGACCGGGATGGGCGCCGCGATGTCTTGCGCAAGGTCATCCCCCTGGTGCAGCAGACCCCCGGCGGCGACTATTCCATCGGGCGCCTCGAGGTGGCCTTCCATGACGGAAGGGTGCGGAATGAACTCGGACGCCTGCGGACCGGGGCGGCCATCGTCCTGTCCGGCGCCTTCCTCCTGGTTGCCGCCGTCTCCCTGGCGGCGGTACGCCATCTGGTCACCGGCCCGCTGACCCGGCTGCGAAATTCGCTGAATCACAATGCCTCGATCCTGATGCGCGAGCCCCTGGTGTGGTCGAGCCGGGACGAACTGGGAGAGGTGGTCGACGCCTACAACCAGCTTCTGGCCGAGATCGACCAGCGGACCGAGGACATCCATCAACTGGCCTACCATGACCTGCTGACCGGCCTGCCCAACCGGCGCCTGCTGGAGGACCGCATCGGCCACGCCATGGCGCTGGCCGGGCGCCAGCACCGCTCCATCGCCCTGCTGTTCGCCGACATCGACAATTTCAAGGTGGTCAACGACACGCTGGGGCACAAGCAAGGCGACGCCCTGCTGAAGATCATCGCCGAACGGATCAATACCATCATGCGCGGCATGGACACCGTCGCCCGGTGGGGCGGCGACGAATTCGTGATCATGGTGGAGAGCCTGAATTCGGCGGGCGAGGCCGCCAGCGTCGCCGAAAAGCTGATCGAGACCATCGGCGTTCCGGTCCAACTGGGCAGCAATCTCCTCCGGGTCGGCGTGTCGGTGGGCATCAGCATGTTTCCCCAGGACGGTGCGGACATCACCACCCTGATCAAGAATGCCGACATGGCCCTGTTCGAGGCCAAAGGCCGGGGGCGCAACACCTTCCATTTCTTCGACCAGGCCATGAATGCCCGGGCGCTCCGCCGCCTCGACATCGAGATGGCGCTCCGCCAGGCCATCCCCCAGAACCAGCTGGAACTGCACTACCAGCCGAAGATCGCCTCGGCCAACGGCGCCCTGGCCGGGGTGGAGGCGCTGGTGCGCTGGCGCCGGCCCGGCGAGGGGCTGGTGCAGCCCGACGAGTTCATCCCCCTGGCGGAGGAAAGCGACCTGATCGTCGCGGTGGGCGAGTGGGTGCTGCGGGAGGCCTGCGCCCAGATCAAGGCCTGGGAGGCCAAGGGATTCGGGGAGGTTGCCGTGGCGGTCAATCTCTCCCCCCGCCATTTCCTCCACGAAAAGGACGTGGACGGCATTTTCCGTATCGTCGCGGAGGCCGGGATACGGCCCGAGCTGATCGAAATCGAAGTCACCGAATCCACCTTCATGCACGAGCCGGAAAAGGTGATCGGCTACCTCCACCGCCTGCGCGACCGGGGCTTCGGCATCGCCATCGACGATTTCGGCAGCGGCTATTCCAACCTGTCGTATCTGCGCCGCCTGCCCATCACCACGCTGAAGATCGATCGCACCTTCGTGATGGATATCGAGCACAACGCCGACAATGCCGAGATCATCCGCGCCATCATCGCCATGGCCAACGCCATGGGGCTGGGGCTGATCGCCGAGGGGGTGGAGAACCGGCACCAGTTCGAGTTCCTGCGCCATGCCGATTGCGGCGTGGTTCAGGGGTATTACTTCTCGCGCCCCTTGCCGCCCGCCGATCTTGAAGCGCAGTTGGTCCGCATGGAGCCGGAATCCATCACGCAGTTGTCGCTGCGCCAGCCGCAAGGCGGGGTGGGAGCCCCCCTTTCCCCGGCCTTGGCCACCAGTTGAGGCGTCAACGGACTCCGGATGATCGCTTCCGGCTGTCGTCCTGACACGACCATTCAGAATCGGCCCCCTCCTGCCAGGCGGTGTCCCTCGCATTCGCCCGGGATGACAAACGGATTTCGTGTCAGGCGCCGACCTGGCGGTGGATGGTCTCGGCCTGCAGGCGCATGGCCAGGGCGTCCAGCTTGTCCATGGGCAATTCGGCGAACAGCTCGACCCGGCGGCGGATCATCCGCACGGTCTCGGCGAGGCGGGAGCCACGCTCGGCCGGCGAGCCGCTTTCCATGACGGGATGGGGAATCGGCCAGGACACGACCACCGGCGTGCCGGGCAGGGCAATGGCCCCGCAATTCTCGTAGGCCTCGGTCAGGTTGAAGACGAAGTCCAGGCGGGGCGCCTCGGGCAGATGGAAATCGGCGAGCCCCACCGCCTGGACGCCCCCGGACGGGATGCCGGCGATCCTGAGCGCGTCGATCGTCGTCGCCGGAATAGATGCCGCCGGATGGATTCCGGCGGAAAAGGCGCGGAATTCGTCCCCCTTGCAGGCATTCATGGCGGCGGCGGCGATGGGAGCCCGAATGGCTCCCTCGACACTGACGAAGAGTACGGTGACCGTCTTATGGCTGAGTTCGGCCATGTCCAAATCCCCCTGCGGGCTATGGCAACCGTCCTGCAGTATAATCGGGAGGGATGGCCGGTGGTGTTACACTTCGCCTGCGGTCACCTCCTCCTACGCCTTATCCCGGTGGTCGCAACCGATCACCGGGACCACCCTCAAGCGGCGGGCGCGGCCCCTTGGGCCTGACGGCCCTATTTCCGGCCCAGCAGGGAGTTGGTCCGCGCCACCGCCTCGCGGGCGGCGCCCAGCAGGCCTTCCTTGGTGATCACCGCCGCCGTGGAAATGGTGGCGACCTCGGCGGCCCGGTCCAGCAGGTCGAAGGCCTGGGCCAATTCGCGGCCGGCGTCGATCAGTCGGGTCCAATTTTCCATGATATCCTCCCCTCTTCTTGCTTGGTTCGCGTCATATCAAAAATCAGGCCGCCCGGCGGGTGCGGTAGCGGATGACGTTCATGGCGATGGCTCCCCCCTGAACAGGGATGAATCCATCCGTTCCCCGGACCGAGCCGGGGAAACGGAAACCTTCAGCATGGCGACGGCCGGGGTTCGATCAGACGAACGCCGGAACCGTCCTCACATACTGAGGCAGCGTCCAGGATTGAATAGGGGGATTGCGCCCAAGACGTGGGTCGTCAACATGTCCACCTCCCTTTCGGGTACCGGCCCATTTCTGCCGGCTCCTCCAAAAAGGACGCGATCGTCGTTGCATAACCTACTAAGGGCCATCGGCACGTGCGTGTGCGTCACTAAATTGACTTATAGTCCTTCCTGGGACGGCGGACAATATGGAGAATTGTTACAATTTTCCAGGATGTTGGAGGGTCAGGTACTGCCACACGATGGAGGCCGCCGCCAGGGCTGTAATCTCGCAATGGTCGTAGGCCGGGGCCACCTCGACCACGTCCATGCCGACGAAACGAATTCCCGCCAGGCGGCGCAGGATGGCCATGACCTGCCAGGTGAACAGGCCGCCGATTTCGGGCGTGCCGGTGCCGGGTGCCTGGCCCGGGTCGATGGCGTCGATGTCGAAGCTGAGATAGGTCGGGCCGTCGCCGGTCACCCGGCGAATGGCCTCGGCCACTCCCTCCGGCCCCCGAAGGTGGACCTGTTCGGCGGTGACGATGGTCACGCCCTGCGCCACCGTCCAGTCATAGACCTCCCGGGGCATGGGGGAGCGGATACCGATCTGGATCATGCGCCGGGGATCGACCAGCCCCTCCTCGAGGGCATGGAAGAACGGCGAGCCGTGGGCCAGGGGCTGGCCGAAATTGTCCGGCCAAGTATCGACATGGGCATCGAAATGAACCAGCCCGACCGGGCCGGTCCGCCTGGCCAGGGCGCGCAGCAGGGCCAGGGTGACGGTATGGTCGCCGCCGATGGCCAGCAGGTGGGCGATACCGCTTGCCTGGCGCTCGATCATCTCCAGCGACTTGGGAATGTCGCCGAGCGCCAGGGAGAAATCGCCGATGTCGGCAATCGAAATGTCCGCAGGGTCCGTCCAGCCGGCCGGATTGGCGCCGTCGGCCAGCATGCGGCTGGCCCGGCGCACCGCGTGCGGCGCCTCGCGGGCGCCGGAGCGGTTGGTCACGCCGAGATCAAAGGGGATCCCGGCGATGCAGAAGGTCGCGGAGTTCGGGTCCGACGTGCACCCGCCGAGGAAGCCCGGCGGCAGGGAAAATGTCGGCAGCACGCTTTCCTCCCTTGAACGTTTCGCCCGCCCCGGCGGGC
>JAVBXM010000164.1 GCA_030824585.1 Phaeospirillum sp.
GGGCTCCATGGCGAGGCGATTGCGCAGGAACAAGAACCAGTCGTGGCTCCAGAACCGCACCCAGCCGCCTTCGCGGCTGGCCTTGGCCGCCGTGATGGCCGCCGGATCGATGTCGTTGACGTCGGCTTCGAAATCCAGGCCGCCCAGCGCCGCGACCAGCCGCCCGGCCAGCACCCACGAGCCGGGATGGGGGTCGCCGGCCCCCACGGCGGTGGCCCAGGCCGAGGACGGCAGGGCCTTGCGCGCCGGGGGCAGCAGGGCGGGAACCGGCAGCCCGCCGCCGCCGGCATGGGTGTCGGCATAGGAGAAGCGGATTTCCTCTTCCCCGTCGCCGTCGCGCTCCAGCACCCGCCGGGCGGCGCGGGTCAGTGCCGCCCCCAGGATGAACTGGTTCCAGATGATGTCCGTTCCGCCCGAATCCATCCCTCTATCCAAGCCGTCTTTTGCGGCGCAGTAAAGTACGGATCAGGAAGAGGCCTCAGACGTCGTCGTCGTCGTCATCGCCGCCGCAGCGGTCGTCCCAGAACTTTCCTTCGATGGGCCACGGCTCCTTGGACGAAGCGGCATCCACCGCGCTTCGTTCGTCGCCCGACAGGCGGGTGAGGAATTTCAGGCCCGTGGCCTTCTCCAACGCCGAGAGCGAGGTGGAATAGGCGGTCAGGTCGTACTTGGATTGCGGCGTGCCGGCGCATTTGCGATAGACGCCCCGCTGGTCCTCGTCGGCCTGGTGGAACAGGAAGGCGCGGGCCTCCACCTTGCCCTTCCTCTCGATCACCAGGATCTTGAACAGGGCATGGGGAATGGCCACCGGCACGGTGACGCCGTCCTTGCCGATGGTGTCGACCTCGCGTTCGGGCTCGAACACCGGCCCGGCGATGGTCCAGACCTTGCCGAACTTGTTGGCGGCGGCCACGGCGTAGTTCTCCAGCGCCAGCCAGTCGCCCTGGTTCATGTCGGCGAATTGCGGCAGGGCGTTGACGAAGGTGTGGGTGTTGCAGCCCTCCTGCCACGAAATGCGGTTGGCGTGGCTGCGCGCCGCCATGTGGCCCCGGTTCCACAGCACGGCGAAGCCCCGGTACGAGGCATCGATGCCGGGCTTCAGCCTGGGCTCGGTCCACAGGAAGTCGGTGGCTTCCAGTTCGTACCACTTGACCGGGCGCTTGGCGCCCTGGGGGTGGATGGGCTGGCCGTCGGCGCCCATCAGGGCACGCATCTCATAGGACACCCATTTGGGGATGCCCTTGTAGGGGGAATCGGCCCTGTGGTCCTCGACGGTCTCGAAGGAGGACACGAACGCGCCGTAGGAGAACATCAGGCTGCGCGGCTGGGTGGCGAAGCGGTCGTGGTCGTAACCGGCCGGAACCATGGATTCGTAGGGCAGTTCCTTGGCGCCGCCCTGGCCCTTGCAGGCCAGCGGCTCGGCCAGGGCGGGGAAGGTTGCCACCGCCAGGGTGGCAGCAGCGAAAACGGGAAAAAGTATCTTACGACTAAACATGGGCAAGCCTCATGCTGCGATGGATATCCACAGAAGTTGCCGGCTTGCCGCGTAATTTGCAATTTAAACAAGTTGTATACAGGCGACACCAGCCTCCTATCGGGGGCTGGTGTCTAGAGTTTTTCTTTTATTGATAATCAGGCGGCACGGCGCCCGGATAGGGCCTCGAGATGGGCAAGCACGGCCGAGGCAGTTTCCGGATGGGCCAGGGCGGCGTCGATGATCGCCGCCACATAGCCGGCCTTGTTGCCGCAGTCGTAGCGGGTGCCGACAAAGCGGGCGCCGTGCAGCGGCACGTGGCCCAGGGTACGGGCGATGGCGTCGGTCAACTGAATCTCGCCGCCGGCCCCCCGCTCCCGCCGCTCGAGGGCGTCGAACACCGAGGGGTCGAGCACGTAGCGGCCGATCACCGACAGGGTCGAGGGCGCCTCGGCCGGCCTGGGCTTTTCCACCAGGCCGCGGGCGCGGGCCAGCCGGCCCTTTTCCTCGATGACGTCCAGGATGCCATAGCGGTCCACCTGGTCGGCGGGGACGTTCTCGACGGCGATCACATGGCCGCGCGTCTCGTTCCAGACGTCCACCAGCTGCTTCAGGCAGCCGGGCTGGCCCAGGATCAGGTCGTCGGGCAGCAGCACGGCGAAGGGTTCGTCGCCGATCACCGGCCGGGCGCACAGCACGGCATGGCCCAGGCCCAGCGGCGCCGGCTGGCGCACGGTGGTGATGGTCACGCCCCTGGGGCAGGTGCCGCGCGCGATCTCCAGCAATTCGGCCTTGCCGCGCGCCTCGAGCGAACGCTCCAGCTCGGCGTTGCGGTCGAAATGGTCGGCCAGCATCTCCTTGCCCCTGGCGGTGACCAGGACGATCTCGGTGATGCCGGCCTCGGCGGCCTCTTCCACCGCGTACTGGATCAGCGGCTTGTCCACCACCGGCAGCAATTCCTTGGGCAGCACCTTGGTGGCGGGCAGAACGCGGGTGCCCATGCCGGCGACGGGAAGAACGGCTTTGCGGATCATTTTGGTGTCTCACAGGGAGAAGTTGCGATGGAGGGGATCATCGCGCGCCATCTGGGCGAAGTTTGGGCGGGATTGCGGCGAAGTTGCGGCATCTCCCATGGTCCATTGATTGCATGTGGAGCGGAAAGCTCGGGACTCGGGTGGAAGAAATCCGCCGTTTTCCGCCGTTTCCCCCAAAACCCCGACGCGCAGACTCTGCCGCGCGGCAGAATCTGCCCATGCCCCGGAGAGGAATCATGTTCGACGCCGTCACCGCCACCAAGGCCTCCCAGACCGCGACCTCCGGCGTCGCGGTATCGACGCCGCCGGCCGGATCGGGCGCGTTCGCCCGCCTGCTGGGCCAGCCGGCGGAAACCGAGGCATCCACGGCCAGGCCGGTGACCGGCGGCCGCATCGCCGGGACGGCGGCGGGCATCGATCTGCTGGGCACGCCGCTGCTGGCCACCCCCCAGGAGGTGGCGCAATTGGGCAGCGACCTGACCGCCCGCCTGCAGGCGGCGGGTGTCGACACCAGCGGCGGCATTCGGTTGGAATGCGGTCATGACGGCCATGTGCGGGCCAAGGACGGTACGCCGGGCAAGGAAAAGATCGATGCAATGTTCGCTTCCGACCCGGAATTCGAGAACCAGTACCGCAAGGTCCAGTCGACCCTGTCGCTCAATGCCCTGGGGCGGATTTCCGAATCCTACTTCGCCGACTATCAGGCGGCGGGAAATGACGGCGACCGCGCGGCGGTGTGGAGCCGCTATCGCGGCCTGACCGAGCAGGCCATGGCGGCGGGCGCCACCATGACCCTGTCGGGCGGCTCGCTGGTGTCGGGGGCGCAGACCTTCGTCGCCGGTCTGCACCTCAAGATGGGATGAAGCCGTCCACCAGCGCCAGCAGGCGCTTCAATCCATCGCCGCTCAACCCCAGCGCCTCCAACTGGATGATGGTGTTGGCGAGATAGTCGCGGCAGGGCCCGGCCTGGCCGTGGCCCTGGCGGATCAGGGCGGCCAGCCGTTCCGGGGTCGAGTCGGCCAGGTATTGCGGATGGCCGTGGCGGGCGATGAAGGCCCAGGCCTCCACCCGCCGCCCGTCATCCAGGGCTACGGGCACGAAACGGGGGACATAGACGCCGGCGGACATCTCGCGGCGGTAGATGTGGTCCATCACGGCGGGCACCTTGGGCGCCGCCACCCGGAAGGCCCGGCCCCGGCACGACCCGCCGCGGTCCAGGCCCATGACCAGTCCGGGGCGTTCGGGGGTGCCGCGCCATTGATGGGACAGGATGCACATGGCGCGGTGATAGCCGCCCAGCCGGGCGGTGCGCGCCTCGTCGTGCGCGAAATCGGGATTCCACATCAAGGAGCCGTAGGCGAAGACCCAAAGGTCGGTGCCTTGCCTCCAGCCCGCCGTCGGGTTAGAGGTGGTATCCGGCTTTGAAGTGGCGATGCCCATGTCCATTCGTTTGCGTCTTGCCGGCCTGTCGACCGCCGTTCTGGTCCTGGCCGGGTGTGGTGCCTATACGGCCTATTGGTTCCACGTGGCGGGCCAGTTGCGCAAGGGGGTCGAGGATTTCGCCGCCCAACGCCGCGCCGACGGCTGGCGCCTGGAGTTCGGGCGCGCCGCCCTGTTCGGCTTCCCCCGCGCGGTCGGCCTCGACCTGGGTGCCGTCAGCCTCGCCACCCCGTCGGGCATCCAGTGGAGCAGCGAGGCGGTGCGCCTGCGGGTGCCCGGCCTCGATCCGCTGGGGCCGAGCCTGGAGCTGGGCACCAGCCACAATCTTGCATTGGGCGGCGACTCATTGGGCGGCGCTTGGCGGGGCATCGTCACCACCAGCGGCGCCACCGTGCGCCTGCGGGTGGACGGCGACGGCGACCTGCAGGCCTTCGCCTTCGAGGCGGGACGGCTGGCCCTGGAGCAGCCGGGTGCCGGGCCGCTGTTGGCCGGGCATCTGGCTATTTCCTACCAGTGGCTCAATCCCCCCGACCCCGGCCACGAGAAGCCCTCGGCCCGCTTCACCCTGGAGACCAGGGACGTCGAGATGAGCCTGCCCGCCGACCTGCCGCTCAACCGGCGGCTGGAGGTGGTGCAAGTGGAGGGCCGCGTCATGGGCACCATCCCCGAGGAAGCGCCGCTTTCCGCCCTGGCCGCCTGGAGCAATGCCGGCGGCAATATCGAGCTGGACCGGGTGGCCGTCGACTGGGCGCCGCTGAGCCTGGAAGGCGACGGCACCTTCGCCTTCGACCCGGCGCTGCAGCCCCTGGTCGCCACCACGGCGCGCATCCGCGGCTGGAACGAGATCATGGGCCGGCTGGTGCAGGCCGGGCTGATGGAGCCCGGCGTCGCCTCGGCCGCCGAGATGATCCTTGCCATCCTGGCCCGGCCCGACCCCCAGGGGCGCCCGACGCTGACCCTGGCGGTCACCTTGCAGGACGGCTATCTCTATGCCGGGCAGGCCAGACTGTTCAAGGTGCCGCCCCTGCCCATCACTCCCCCCGGTTCCGGAGCCCCGCCATCATGAGCAACCTGCCCGTCCAGTCGTTCCAGCCGCCGCTGCGCATCCTGATGGGGCCCGGCCCCTCGGACGTCCATCCCCGCGTGCTGGCCGCCCAGGCGCGCCCGACCATCGGCCATCTCGACCCGGCCTTCGTCGGCATGATGGACGAGCTGAAGGTCCTGTTGCAGGCCGCCTTGCGCACCGGCAACGAGATGACCTTCGCCGTGTCGGGCCCCGGCTCGGCGGGCATGGAGGCCTGCTTCGTCAACCTGATCGAGCCGGGCGACACGGTGGTGGTCTGCGTCAACGGCGTGTTCGGCGGGCGCATGAAGGAGAACGTGGAGCGTTGCGGCGCGCGTGCGGTGGTGGTCGAGGACGCCTGGGGCACCCCGGTCGACGCGGACAAGGCGGCGGCGGCGCTGAAGGCCAATCCGGGCGCCAAGGCCCTGGCCTTCGTCCATGCCGAGACCTCCACCGGCGTGGAATCCGATGCCGCCGCCCTGTGCGCCCTGGCCCGCGCCCACGGTGCCCTGGCCATGGTCGACACCGTCACCTCGCTGGGCGGCATTCCGGTGCTGGTCGACCAGTGGGGGGCCGATGCGGTCTATTCCGGCAGCCAGAAATGCCTGTCGGCGCCGCCCGGCCTGTCGCCGGTCACCTTCTCGCCCCGTGCCGTCGAGGCGCTGAAGGCCCGCAAGACCAAGGTGCAGAGCTGGTTCCTCGACCTTTCCCTGCTGACCGCCTATTGGGGCGGCGGGGCGAAACGCACCTACCACCATACCGCGCCGGTCAACGCCCTCTATGGCCTGCACGAATCCCTGGTCATGCTGCACGAGGAGGGGCTGGAGGCCTCGTGGGCCCGTCACCGCGCCATGCACGAGGCGCTGAAGGCCGGGCTGCAGGCCATGGGGCTCGGCCTGCTGGTGGCCGAAAACGCCCGCCTGCCCCAGCTCAATGCCGTCATCGTGCCCGACGGCGTGGACGAAGCCGTGGTCCGGTCGCAATTGCTGGCCCGCTTCGGCCTGGAGATCGGCGCCGGCCTCGGCGCCCTGGCCGGCAGGGTCTGGCGTATCGGCCTAATGGGCCAGAGCGCCACCCCCAGGCACGTCATGGCCTGCCTGACGGCGCTGGAATCCGTGCTGGGCGCCAAGGTCCCCGTCGGCGGCGGCCCGGCGGCGGCGTCCAGGGCACTGTTCGGCTAGAGTGCATCAGCTTCAAGCTGAAGCACTCCAGGATTCTGTATATACGAAAAAGCTCCGCTTTTTCAGGGCTCAGGCGCCGCTCGGGCTTAAGAGTTTTTCGACTTTCCGATTCAGCT